>NZ_JAQMSD010000336.1 GCF_028330525.1 Spirulina sp. CS-785/01 | reverse complement strand
TGTTAATACTTCCCCATCCTCCCCATCCTCCCCATCCTCCCCATCCTCCCCATCTCTCTTGACAATAGGATATCTCACCTTAACTTGTCACCAATGCCCCTTACCCATTACCCATCACCAATTACCCATCACCCATTTGTTTCAATACAATGTAGATGCGATCCTGTGTAAGTAGTTGGTTGTTGTGGTGAATAACGGACGGAGATGGCGGCGTTATGATTTTTCCAGAAAATAACAAACAGAACCCCGAAACAGAAAATAATAATCCCCCTGAAAATGGTCAGCAAAAAGGGCAAGAAACCCCCATTATTGCCGATCCTTGGGATGATTTAATAGAACTATGGGACGACACAGAGAACGACGACTTTGTGCCGCCAGAAAACGCCTTCACCCCACCTGAAGACTCCGAAGACGAACTCGAAACCCCTCAACCTCCCGCCGAGTCCAAACCCTCTAACCCACAACCCAATGCGTTAAGCGGGGTTCTGAATGACTTAGAACAACTGATTTTAGAAGACTCTCAAGACTCAAACCCCTCGAAATCTGCAAAACCTTCCAAACCCTCCAAACCTGCCTCAACCGCTAAAAGTGACCAGTCCCCAGCAGACTTAACCCAACGCATTTCTCGCTTCCAACCGCCTTCTCCTTCCCCTTCTGAGGACAACTTAGAGGAGGATTGGTTATTCGATTCTTCCACAGATGCGTCCTCTGCTTCTCCGTCTTCTCCCTCTCAACCAGAAACTTCCCAACCCTCTCCGACGGTTTCCCCTACGGAACAACCACAACCGAAAAAACAGAAAAAGTCCTCTAAACTTTCTGCCTCTCAACCCCAGAAACCGAAAAAACAGAAAAAGTCCTCTAAACTTTCTGCCTCTCAACCCCAGAAACCCGCACAACCCCAAAACACTCCCACCCCTCCCTCCTCTGACACTCAGCAAGGGGAAACCTCTCCAGAAACTCCCTCAATTTTCCAATCCTCTCCCCCTCAACCAGAGACCTCCCCAGAGTCTCCCCAAGTGGCTGAGAATGAGGAACAACAACCCACTCAACCCCAAGCATCTCCCTCAGTGGCTGAGAATGAGGAACAACAACCCGCAAAACCCCAAGAGTCTCCCTCAGTGGCTGAGAATGAGGAACAGCAACCCGCAAAACCCCAAGAGTCTCCCTCAGTGGCTGAGAATGAGGAACAACAACCCCCTAAACCTAAACCCTCTCCAACCGTTTCCTCCTCTCGGAAACCCTCGGCCACTCCTCAAAGAAAAACCCCACCCCCTCCTCCTCCTCGTAAACCTTTTGGAACTTCAAAAACCACCTCAAAATCAAAAACCACCTCAAAAGCAAAACCCTCCTCTCCCCCTGCGGACTCCAAACCGAACCAACCTGTTGCACAAAAGAAACAGAAAACAGAAAAACCCTTTTTTGGGAGTAAAACAGACCGGAAAAAAGCTGATGCGTCTATCTCCTCTCTATTTCGCTCTAAAGGGGATGAATTAAATGATCCGTTGAAGGATATTCGCAGTTTATTGCTCTCAGAACCGCCTAAAATTTCTCCTCCTGAGTTACCGGAAGATGAGGAAGTGTCTTCCCCTGAACCTTCTCAGGAAACTCCTTCTAAGGAGTCCCAAGGGTCTCCTGAGATGGACTATGCTTCTCTAGCAGAGTCGTTACAGTCGTTACAGAGAAAGCAACAACAAAAGCAGCAACAGAAGCAGCAACAAGCAAAAACGACTCCTCCTGAGACGGTAAAACCTCCTCAACCTGCGGTAGAAGAAACTCAACCGCAGCAAGAGACACCAGAGGAAAGTCCGTCGATGTTTTCCTCTCCACCGTCTCTAGAAGACTCCCAAACCCAGGAGACACCAGAGGAAACTCGGTGGGTATCTCCTGCTCAACCTGCGGTAGAAGAAACCCAAGAGACACCGGAGGAAACTCGGTGGGTATCTCCGACTCAACCTTTTGGGGAAGAAACTCAACCAGAGACTCCAGAGACGGTTTTACAGACGGAAACGCAGACTCCAGCAGCTAACACGAATGTTGTTCCGCTTACCCAGAGAAGCTCCTCTCCCACCCCACATAAGAGTACCTTGGCCGCAGTGACGGAGGCCGCGGAGTCTTATTCATTGAATGAGTCTGAGGTGAAACAGTTAAAGCAGTTGGTGAGTACGTTAGAGAATAAGTTATCGAGTCTGGAAAAACAGATGTATGAACCTACGGAGGTTATTAACCCCCTTGTCCCGTTAATGGTGCAGTTGCTCAAGATGAAGGTGGAAATGTCCCAGGAGGTAATTCTGGAGGCGGCCAGTCCGGTGATTGATAAGATTATCCAACAACGGACGCAGCAAAACCGAGAAGCGATGGGACGAGCGATGGCCACGTTAATTCCGGCGGCCATTGAGGAGGAGATCAGAACTTCACCGCGACAAATTGCTAGGGCTATTGCGCCGGAAATTGCGGTGGCGATTCAAGAACAAATTAAACTGGAACGGGACTCGATTTCTCAAACCTTGGGTCCGGAAATGGGACGAGCGATTAAACGCCAGATTGATTTAGAACGGGATGCGATGGTGGATGCTCTCTATCCGGTGATCGGGAATACGGTGTCTCGATATATGGCCGAATGGGTGAGTACGGTGAATGAAAAGGTGGAGTCCACCTTGAGTATTGAAAAATATACTCGCAAAATCCGGGCGAAGATTCAGGGAGTCTCGGAAGCGGAGTTGATTTTACGGGAGTCGCAACCGATTACGGTGCAGGCGATTTTCTTGATTCAGAAAGCGTCGGGGTTGGTGATTGCGGAGTATCAACCGTCTTTTGAGCATCGTTTAGAGTCGAATATGATGGCGGGGATGCTGACGGCAATTCGTAGCTTTGTGAATGACTGTGTGGCGGATTCTGGAACAATTTCGGAGTTAAATGAGATTGAGTATGGGGATTCGCGGATTATGTTGGAGGTGGCGGGATATTGTTATCTGGCGGTTGTGGTGAAGGGGGTTCCGGAGTCGTCGTATCTCCAGAAGATTCGTCAGACGATGATGGCTATTGTCCAACAGCATGGGGATGTGATTGAGTCTTTTGATGGGGATCAGGAGACTGTTCCTAGTGATATTTCAGATCGTCTCACCAATTTGGCGGAACTGCCGAGTCAACATCCACCGAAGAAGAAACCTGTCGCGCTGTTGGTGATTGGGGGATTGATTTTGCTGATTCTGGTGGGCTTTTTTGGGACGGGATTGGTGAGTGGTTTCTTGGAGCATCGCAAGGAACAGAAAATCGCTGATGCGCTTAGTGATCTTGATCCCATGAGTTATACTCCCATTAATGCTGAGGTGGAGGGGACAGAGGTTACTTTGCAAGGCCGGGTCCCTTCGATGACGGTTAAGAATAATGCGGCGCAGATGGTGGAGGGGGTTGATCCGAATTTGACTATTGATAATCAAATTACGGTGGTTCAAGTGCCTCCGGATGCGGCCTGGGTGGCTACGGCCATTGAGTTGGTTACGTCGATTATTAATCGTGATCCTGATATTGATGTTACGGCGGCCTATGGGACGGAGCAGGCGATCGTGCGGGGGACGTTTTCTAATCCTGATGATTATGATTTTATTGTGGAGTCCTATGAGAAACTGCCGGGGGTGAAGGAGGTTAATAGTCAACAACTGCTTCCGGCGGTGTTGCAGGAACGGATTTATTTTGCGAAAGGGTCTGGCCAGCTTAATCAGGGTGAGATTCGCGGTAAAATTGCTCCTATTCGCCAGTTTTTGGAGAGTAATCCCGATTTACAATTAAAGATGATTGGTCATACGGATTTGTCCGGAGAGAAGGAGTTAAACCAGTCGTTGGCCGCGGAACGCGCGATCACAGTTCAGCAAGTCCTCGAAAATGGTGGCATTGACTCTAGTCGCCTCGAAATTGAAGGGATAGTCGGACCGCCTCCCGATGTTGACAAAGACAATGAAGATTTAAGTCGGTGCGTTCGCTTTGAACTGGTCTCAAAAGAAGCATCTTAGTTATTAAAATTATGGGTACAACTGCCAAGAAAATTTGTCTAGTGGGAGATTTTGCGGTTGGAAAAACCAGCTTGATCCGTCGTTTTGTGGATAATCAGTTTAGTGATGACTATTTGTCAACGGTAGGGGTTAAACTCTCTCGTAAATTAGTAAAATTGACGGAATCACGTTCCATTGAGTTATTAATTTGGGATATTGAAGGACAAACCCAATTTAAAAGCATCGCTCCCAGTTACTTACAAGGGGCAAAAGGTGCTATTATGGTGGCGGATGTGAAACGGCCTGAAACCATTCAAAATCTAAAAAATCATCTCGATTTATTTTTCTCAATCAATCAACAGGGGTGGGTAATTGTTGCGCTAAATAAAGTTGATTTAATTACTCCAGAGAAATTAGATAAATTTCTGCAAGTAGAGCCGTTTTCTCAACAGTCTAGGGTGCTAGATACTTACGGAACTTCAGCAAAAACAGGAAAGGATGTTGAGGAAATTTTCTATGAATTGGCTGAAGGAATGATGCTGTCAGAATAAATGGAAAGTTGGGTAAATGTCGAGTTTTAATGAGCAGATTTTTATCCCTCCTCATGTTCAGTATATCGTGCTGGATGCTGATTTGATAGTTCGGGATTTTTCTCTAGGAGTGCTTCAATTTATCGAAGCAGAAGATAGTTTTGCGGTTAACCAAGATATTCGAGAAAGTTTCCCGGAAATTATTGGCTGTGAAGCGATTTTTGAGGGGGTTTTAGCGGGACACCAACCAGGGTTTGATCTCAAAGGCATTTCTCGCACTACTCCCACCCATCCCGATCAATATATTGACCTTTATTTTCAAAAATATAGCGGTCCACAGGGAGAGAATTATTTAGTTCTCTTTGTTGAAGATGTGACCGAAAAAATGCAGCTTGAGCAAACCTTAGTCCAAAGTACCAACGAAACTAACTTATTGCTCACTGCACTCACGGCCTCTAGAAATTATATTAATCGCATTGTTTCTTCTATTGCTGATGCGTTAATTGTCACCGATACTCAACACACCATCACCACCGTTAACCATGCCACCGAAAAATTATTAGGCTATTGCCAAGATGAATTAGTCCATGAATCCTTTTTTGAGTTTATTCTTGAGGGGGAACAACAACTCCTCGAACTTCCCCAGATTCTCCAACAACAGGGAGAATTATCCCGAAATTTAGAACTCATTTGTCAAACCAAAGCCGGAACAAAAATTATTGTGGCTTTTTCTTGTTCCGGGATTCAAACCGAAACCCACGGAGACGGCAACCCCCATAGTCTCACCCCGGAAATTGTCTATATTGGTCGAGATATTACAGAGCGACGACGGACCCAACAACGGTTAGCTACTCAATATGCGATCGCCAACATTCTCTCAGAATCCACCGGCCTCGAAACCGCCACTCACAACATCTTAGCCGCCATTGGCGAAAACCTAGAATGGGATATTGGTGAATTGTGGCTTCCCCTACAAGCAGGAATAAGTAAACCCATTCCCCTCCTCTCCCCCAATGCCCTCTATTCCGAAGAAGTGGCCTCCCTCCCCACTTCCTCCCCCTACCTCCAACGAGTGGACTTTTGGAGTAATAACGCTCCCATCTTTCAACGATTTGTTGACCAAACCAATCGTGTGCTGTTACAAGCAGGAGTAGGATTAGCTGGCCGAGTCTGGGTGCGGGGAATTCCCCAATGGATCAGTGATCTGAGTCGAGATGTGGACTTTGGCGAAGAATCCGGTGCATCGAAAGTGGGATTACAAAGTGCCTTTGCCTTCCCCATACAAAGTGGCAATGAAATGTTAGGCGTAATGTCCTTTTTTGGCCGAGAGCAACTCCCCCCAGATCAAAACCTCCTACAAATGATGGCCGCCACAGGAAATCAACTGGGACAGTTTATTAAGCGCAAAGAAGCAGAAAAAGCATTATGGGAACAACAGGAAAAAACCGAAAGTTTATTACTCAATATCTTGCCTCAACCCATTGCCGAACGACTGAAAGAGGACACCCAAACCATCGCGGATAATTTCGATGAGGTAACGGTATTATTTGCGGATTTAGTGGGGTTTACCGAGATTGCCAGTGATCTACCTCCTATTGCCATTGTGGAACAATTAAACGTGATTTTCTCACAATTTGATCAACTCACCGAACGACATAACCTAGAGAAAATTAAAACCATTGGGGATGCCTATATGGTGGTGGGAGGTTTACCAACTCCTCGCACAGATCATGCCTCTGCTATTGCAGAAATGGCGTTAGATATGCGGGACACCATTAAACAAATTAATCAAGAAACGGGACAACAGTTTCAGATTCGCATGGGCATTAATACGGGATCAGTAGTGGCCGGAGTGATTGGCACGAAAAAATTTATTTATGATCTCTGGGGAGATACGGTGAATACGGCCAGTCGTATGGAGTCCCACGGAATTTCCGGATGTATCCAAGTCACTGCGGCCACCTATGAGCATCTTAAATCCCAATACCGTCTAGAAAAACGAGGGGTCATCTCGATTAAGGGAAAAGGGGAGATGACCACTTATTTGCTTGTTGGTCGGTAATTGGTAATTGGTAATTGGTAAAAAAGGGAACAGTAATTATTATCAACTATCAACTATCAACTATCAACTAATTATCCTCTCATTTCATTCTGGGATAACTCTAGTAATTCGGGGACAGTGACAAACTCATAACCCTGTTTTTTCAACTCTTTGATAATGGTAGGGAGAGCATGGATGGTTTTTTGTCGGTCTCCTCCGCCATCATGTAATAAGACAATCCCCCCTGGACTCGCTTGACTCAAGACATTTTTGACAATAGTCTGAGACGAGGCATAATAATCCTTGGAGTCGGCAGACCACATCACCACCACTTGCCCCTTTTTCGCTGCATAACTGGCTAAACCGTTCTCTAAATAGCCGCCAGGGGGACGAAAGAGAACACTTCTCACCCCAGAGGCTTTTTGAATCCATGCAGAGGTATTATCAATTTGATGGGCCGCCCCGGCTTCGCTTTGTTTGTGATAGGGGTGACTCCAACTATGATTGGCTAAGGCATGGCCTTTTAAATGGAGTTGGCGGACTCGTTCTGGATATTTCTGAACATTTTGCCCTAAGAGGAAAAAGGTGGCTTTTACATTGTAATGCTGCAAAATGTAGAGAACTTCATTGGTGAATTTGGGGATCGGGCCATCATCAAAGGTGAGTGCAATAACCTTACGGCCACTTTTTAAGGGGACTTTGTGAATGGTTTTGCCTTGGAATTCGGGAGGAACGGTAAAATTGCTATGACGGGCGATCGCTTCGAGTTCTGCCGTTTGTTGAGTCAGCGCATTAGACGCTAAACTGGACAGTCCCTCTAAACCCAGGGTCAAGTTACTCTTGGTTTCGGGCCGCCAACCATTTTTCATAAGATTTAGATTTGCAGCCCGACTGGTCGGAAGGCTAAATCCTGCTAAAAGACTCAAGGCGGCAGCCATTAAAGTAATTTTTCTTAATTTCGAGGTTAGGAGAGAATGCTGCCACTGCACTAACCCGGTTTGAGAATCCTGCTTTTGTTGCCTTACGCCTTTCATGGATAAAAACTTGGTAAGTTTGGACATCCCAGGTTATGGGACTGGAAAAAAGGATTGAATCAATGATTGGTCGAGTGAGTTGGTTGGAGTTTCCCTAAGACTCTATACCACTGCTTCCTACGCTGTTTGACGGGAATGGGGTTGGCTTCACCCCCGCTTCGCCTCAGTTCCCTCTCGGCTCACACAGGCTCTAGGAATTACCCCTTTAAGAATAGAGATTTATTTATGCCGAGAGAGTTCCTGGCGGAGAATGAGGAAAACAACGGCTTAGGAAAGCTCAGTCCGTCTTGGGTTGACACCGTTTACTGTTGGAGATCACCGAACCTCGTCTGTTTAGACTGAGGTGGGTTGACTGCTTCAAGAGTCGGGGTGCGGGATCCCCTGTCTCTGGTTGAGTTTGTTGCTGATGCTCCCAACAATCTTGATCGCGCTAGCTAGATGATTTCTCAGTGAATAGGAAATCACTGTACCCTGTCTAAGTCAAGGTCTATCTGATTTCTTTAGCACTCGCTTAAAATCATATCCGGAATGTTTCAGAATCGCGCTAAATTTTGTTGAAAAATGTAAAGCTGATCGAGGCGAAGGGCGGCTAAGTTGAAGTGATTATGGGGATCACTCTGGGGATCACGATCTGGGTGGGCAAAGGTTAAGAAATTTCCCAGTAATAGAGCGTAGATTCTTCTTCAGAATTAGGTAATTTGATCACTTGTTTGGGGGGCCAGTCTCCCAGATCAAATTGATGGGAAATAATACGGGTTTGGGGTTGGAGTTGCCCGAAAAGCTGAGGCCGGAGACGGAGGTTGAGGTGGGGGAGGAGATAGAGAAAGACGACGGTGGCGGACCGGAGATTGGCGGTGAACAGGTTGCCTTGATGGAAGGACAAGCGATCGCGCCTTGGACTCTGCTCGGCCTGCTGTCGGGCCGCCGCAATTTGCTGGGGATCAATATCAACCCCCACTCCCCGACACCCAGATTTTTGCACCGCCGCAATGAGTAAATTTCCTGCACCACACCCCAGATCGTAGAAAATATCATTAGGGGTTAATTGGGCTAACTCTAAAATCGTTGTGAAGGTGTCGGCAGGTGTGGGAATATAGCCAATATCAGGTTTCACGGTTCATCATCTGCTGTTCGAGTATTCCCTTTGTACCATATCTCTCCCCTCCCATTCCGTGAGCTTTCCTTCTGCCCTCTGCTTCCTGCCTTCTGCCTTCTGCCCTCTGCCTTCTGCCTTCTGCCTTCTGCCTTCT
>NZ_JAQMSD010000335.1 GCF_028330525.1 Spirulina sp. CS-785/01 | reverse complement strand
ATCGCTTCGCCAGAGAAGCCGCTATCCTAGAAGAATTAGGGGAACATCACCCCCAAATTCCCACCCTCTACGCCTATTTTGAAGCAGACGGACAATTTTATCTAGTCCAAGAATACATTGAAGGGGACACCCTCACCCAACAAGTCCAACAACAAGGAACATTTAGCGAAGATAGAGTTAGGGATATTCTCAGCCAACTTTTAGCAGTCTTGGAATATGTGCATAGTCGCAACATTATTCACCGCGATATTAAACCCGATAATATTCTCTTGCGTCACTCAGACAGCAAACCTATTTTAATTGACTTTGGTGCAGTCCGGGAAACCATGACCACCGTTGCAACTCCATCGGGAAACACGGTTAACTCCATTGTAGTGGGAACTCCGGGATTTATGCCATCGGAACAAAATATAGGCCGTCCGGTCTTTTCGAGTGATTTATATGCGTTAGGACTAACAGCCATTTATTTATTAACGGGGAAGTTTCCGAGAGAATTAACCACTGACCCTCAAACAGGGGAGATTACATGGCGGCATACTTTACCCAGTTTATCTAATAGTTTAGCAGAAATTCTCGATAAGTCAATGCGATCGCATCCACGAGAACGCTTTCCCAGTGCCAGAGAAATGCTCAATGCACTCCATGGCCAAACAATGCCTCCCCCCACTGTTCAATCCCCTCCCGCAAGTCAATACAAAACCGTCCCTGTAGGAGGACAAACACCAACCCAACCCCCTCAACAAATCCCCCAAAAGACCAACAATAATCTCAGTATTATTGTGGCAATTTTAGGAGCAGCAATTCTCATTAGTGCCTCCCTAGTTTGGGGATTAACTCGACCTCGTTTTGCTGATAACTCGACAGAAACTCCCGCAGAAGATACGGAACAACCAATAAATTCACCTTCCCCTCAACCCCCCTCTCAAGCACCTCCTACTCCCACCCCCACCCCTTCCCCCTCTGTAACTATTGAAACTCCAGAATCGCCACCGAGTAACGAAGAAACTCCACCGAATAATCCTGTCACTCGTCCTAATCCAGAAACGGTGGTTCAATCTTATTATAGTAATATTAATAATGAACAATATTATGAATCTTGGCAGATGCTACCGTCAGAGATTCAAGACGATTCTGGGTTACATCCAAATGGGTATTTATCCTATTATGATTGGTGGGATTCTGTGGAACGAGTGGGACTAAAAACCATAGAAACAGTTGAGGTAAATCCAGAGAATGCGATTGTTGAGACAAGCTATAATTATTTTATGAAGCAAGGGAATACAACTCCCCAATCTATTCGCTTTTATTTAAGATGGAATGAGAGTCAACAGCAATGGAATATTGCGCGAATAAAGGTTTTATCTTAATAAGGGAGATAAAACACTTTTAAACTAGGTTTCTTCAAGTGAGCCAAAAATACTCTACTCCCTTTCCCTATGCCCTATTCCCTCCTATCACATACTAATATGAATTGTTAATTGTTAATGGCTAATTATTAAAACTCCCATTCTTCTTCATTTGAACTATCTTCTTTTTTACGATAGGGGGGCGTAATAACGCGATAATCTGCTTCGTAAATATTGTTTTGATTAGAAGATTCTGATTGTTGCTCTTGCTGTTCCTCTGGTTTCTCCTCTCCCTCCTGATACCGTTGGCGGTAAACCGTCCCTTTTTGGGAGTCCTTTACAGGCTTTTTGCGGACTTCATAACTGCGGGTTGCTTCTTTATCTCTAGAGAAATTGGGACGGGGGATAGTGGATGCTTCGGGGGGGCGTTCTATATCCCACCCATCGTCAACAGTAGAGGTTTCCCAGTCTGGTGAGGGGGGGTCTTCCCAGTCGGAACGGGGTTGGGACCGGGGTTGGGGTTCATCTTGAATGCGGGTGCGGTTTTCGTACTCCTCTCGACGGTTGCGGTTGCGGGGGGGAGGTTTGGGGGAGGGGTTGGGGGTGAGGGGGAGGGGACGACGGTTAAGGAATTGAATGAGTAAACTGGTGAGGAGGCCGGCAAATATTGCCCCTAATATCCATAGGGAAAGGGGGAGGGCGATGGTACGACTGCCAAAGAAGACGAGAGAGAGGGAGGGAGTCCAATTTTCGAGGACTAGGATTACGAAGAAGGAGATTAATAGTAAAAGTAGTAGCATAATTTAATCTTGACCTTGCCAACGGTTTAGGGGTACGCAGTCGATCTCTAGTTGATCAAAGGTGCGAGCAACAACAAAATCTACTAGGTCTTCGATGGTCTGGGGTTTATGATACCAAGCAGGAATGGCGGGAACGATACTTACGCCGCTTTCTGCGAGGGTGGTGAGGTTTTTGAGGTGAATGAGACTAAAGGGGGTTTCTCTGGGGACGACAACCAGTTTACGGCCTTCTTTAAGTTGTACGTCGGCGGCCCGTTCGAGAAGGTCGGAACTCATGCCGTTGGCAATTTTGGCGATGGTACTCATGCTACAGGGAATGACGATCATGCCGAGGGTACGAAATGATCCACTGGCGATGGTTGCACCGACGTTTCCCCAACGATGACAGCGTAGTTTGCCTTGGTTGGGGATTCCGGTTTGTTCCCGCCAAAATTGCTCTTGTTCTTGGGGGTCTGGGGGCATTCGTTGGTCTTGTTCGGACTGCCAGACGAGGTAACTGGCTTTGGAGGCGACGAGATCAATGGTGTAGTTGCTGGCGAGGAGGTATTTGATGGCGTGAACGGCGTAGATGAGGCCACTGGCCCCACTGATGCCTAAGATTAGGGGTTTATCGGTCATGGGTTGTTTTTTTGTTCTTGGTTCTTTGTTGTTGGTTCTTTGTGATTACGGAAGGGGGGAGAAACCGGGTTTCTGATTTTACTGGGCTGGTTATGACCAGCCCTGTCAAGGTGGGTAACGAGATATGGCGGTTTGGAGTCGCCCTCACCCCCCAACCCCCTCTCCCAACCTTGGGAGAGGGGGAGAAAATGTCTCTCACAAGTGTCTGAAACAACGGTGTCTCGTTCTACAATTT
>NZ_JAQMSD010000334.1 GCF_028330525.1 Spirulina sp. CS-785/01 | reverse complement strand
GCGACCAAATCGTTAGATTGGATTAAACGGAGTGCCACTTTTGTGGGCATTCTCTTCTCGCTGTCTACTTACTTTTAAATGCTTCCGAGCATATCGCTGTCTAGCTTTGTGATAATTGTTGGACTGTGGCTTTTTGCCTTTGACACTAAGTATGCTGGTATCAAAACTATAGCAGATTAAATTCAATATGGCAATAAAAAGCCGTCCTCCACTTCGTTGGCATGACGGGGCTTGAAACCCAGTATTTTTGGTCATATAAAAAAACGTTAACTTATTCTCAGGATAATGGAATTTAACGAGGGGAAGAATTTTCTGGAGAGGGGGGGGCATTTTGGGGAGTGGGGGCCCGACGACTCAGACGGTCTAATAAATTTAAGATCAGGGAGACTGCTTGATCGTTGGCAGAGATTTCAGTTTCCATTTGTTCGATTTCGCCTTGGAGTTGGGTTAATTCTTGTTGGGTTTGGGTCAAGTCTTTGGTGAGGGAGTCGGGGACTTGACCTGCGAGTTGGTTAATTTGTTGTTCGAGGTGGGGGAGGTGCTGTTGGTTGAGTTGAGTGACGCGATCGCGCTGACTCTCTAACCCCTGTTCCAACCGCGTCAGTTGGGTTTGGCTGCTGTTCAGGCTGCTGGCCGTCCAACTGAATCCCCATCCTAAGGCCGCTATAGCACAAACTGAAAATCCTGTCAACCCCCAAAGGCGACGTTTTAAGCGATTGAATTGACGATTATAGTAATCACTATCGGATAGGGCGACTAATTTCAATTCCCAGACCTCTTGGGCTAACTCAGACACCGTTTTTTCTTGTAACCGGGCTGGAGTGGGGATCGGTTCGCGCAGGGTGGCCGGAGGAGTAACGGGAGTCAAAGTCGGAGACGGGGGAGGATCACTTGTGGGGGGGGGCTCCAGGGGTAACAAGTCCGGGGAAAACTCCGATAACATCCCCATCACATCGGCAACCGCAAGGGATTGCCCTAAGTCCAACTGATGTTCACTGGTTGGCCGATAAGCCCATTGACTCTTGCCCATCATGGTATCTTGATTTAATTCTCTCCTCTCCTGAAACGAGCGATTAAGAGACTTCCGGGAGATCATCCGAATCATCCTCCATTTCCCCACCACCTCGCAGTTGCTGACGGCCATTGCGGATCACTCTTAGCATATCTGATAACTGTTGCTCAATGCGGGTTAAGACCGCATCGGCGTAATCATCGGCCCCATCTTGAATCTCCTCACATTCTGCGATCGCCAGTTGTCGCATCTGTTCTAACTCCTGCATGGCCTGCATTCTCGTCTGTTCTATTTCGGCCAACGTCTTCTGCTGTAATTCTTCACATTCCTGCTGGACCGAGGCCCGCAGTTGGGCCGCCTCAATTTCCGCTTGGCGCATCAATCCCATCTCATCCAACAACTGATTCGCATGTTGTTGAGCCGATTCAATAATATCTTGAGCATATTCTTCCGCCTGTAGAAAAATTTCCTCCTTTTGACGGAGAATTTCATTGGCTTCTTCAAACGCTTCCGGTAAATTAATCCGCACCAAATCCAGTTGGTCCAACAAACGCTCCTCATCCACAATTGTCTTGCGGGTAAAGGGAACACGGGGATTATCCAAGATCAGTTCCTCAAGACGATTCAATTCGGTTTGGATGTCGAATCCTGTGGCTCGATTTTGAGGTCCTGCTTGGGAGGAGTTGGCTTGGTTGTATTCGGCGTTACCGGAGGAGGAGTCTTGTTGTAGCATCGGTAGGTATCTCGAGCAACATTCTCTGGAACAAGGTGAGCGATGGAACCGCCAAACTGGGCAATTTCTTTCACCACGCTACTACTTAAAAAACTATACTCGGTTGAGGTCGCTAAAAAAACTGTCTCAATTTCGTCGTATAGGCTTTTGTTCGTATGCGCCATTTGCAATTCTTTCTCAAAATCGGAAAGAACCCGCAAGCCCCTCAACAAAACTGTAGCACGACGTTGCTTGGCATATTCAACCGTTAAGCCTGTAAAGCTCTCTATTTCGACGTTGCTTAGATGTTGGGTACAGGTGTGAATTTGCTGTATGCGTTCTTTTACGGGAAACAGGGGAGTTTTACTAGGATTACACAACACCCCAACAATCACCTTGTCATAAAGGCGACATCCTCGTTCAATGATATCAAGGTGTCCCAAGGTAATTGGGTCGAAGCTACCGGGGTAAATGGCAATCACTCTTTTTTGGCGACTAGGGGGCTTTGAGGAGATTATAGCGCGAGATTGTTTTTTGTTCTGGGTTATTTGTTCTTGGTTGTTGGTTTTTGGTTGTTTGTTCTTTGTTCGTTGGAGGGATAGCCTAGATAGCGGGTTTTGTCTGGTGATGAGGGGCAAAATCCCCCATGAGGACAAAAACTCCCTTCTCTCCCCCACCTAGACCGATGTGAATTGTTGATTGTTGATTGTTGATTGTTGATTGTTTATTGTGAACCGAATGGCGAAATCAAAACAAAGACTAGATACTTTTTTAGTGGAGCAGAAGTTGTGTTCCTCCCGTCAACAGGCCCAACGTCTCATTCGGGCCGGGGAGGTGTTTGTCAATCAACAGAGGATTGATAAACCTGGGACTTTGGTGGAGTTAACCGCCAAAATACATCTCAAGGAAAAGCCGCCCTATGTGTCTAGAGGCGGGGAAAAGCTCGCCCAGGCCCTAACCAGCTTTAATTTGCCTGTTACGGGGCGAATTTGCTTAGATGGGGGCATTTCTACCGGGGGGTTCACTGATTGTTTATTACAAGCGGGGGCTAAGTTGGTGTATGGGGTAGATGTGGGCTATGGCCAAGTGGCTTGGATGTTGCGACAGGATGAACGGGTCCGCTTGCGGGAACGGACGAATCTTCGCTATTTGACGGGGGATGTGCTGTATAAGGGGGAGACTTGGGCAGATTTGGCGGTGATGGATGTGTCGTTTATTTCTTTAACCAAGGTGTTGGTTCCCCTGTGGAATTTGTTGGTGTCGCCACGGGATGCGGTGTTGTTGATTAAACCCCAGTTTGAGGTGGGGAAGGAGCGAGTGGGGAAAAAGGGAGTGGTGCGTGATCCCAAAGATCAGGCCATCGCCATTCTTCAGGTTATGGAAGCAGCCAAAGGGATAGGCTGGACGGTGCAGGGGTTAACGGTGTCTCCTATTCAAGGGCCGGCGGGGAATATTGAGTATTTACTGTGGGTGAATACCCTGGCTCCGACGGGGGAATGGACTGTAGAGGGGGTGAAGCAGTTGACAGGAAGCGCGATCGCGCAATTCCACAACGCCCCCTAATCCCTAGCACCAGCCCTCCTTGAAGCCCTAAGTAATCAAAGTATCCTTCGACTTATCCTCACCCAAGGGCGGCAAATTCCGTTTTTGTCCAGATTGCGTCCCTTCTCCCACTTCTGCTTCCTCAATGCGAATCTGAATCTGAGGCCCGGAACTGGCTAAACGGATGACCATGCCATCAAAAACCTGCATCTTAGTGATCCGTTTTCCATCCATATACGTCCCATTTGCCCCTAAATTCACCACTTCCCACCCTCCATCTCCAGAGGGGCGGACTTCCACGTGGTGACGAGAAACAACTGCACTATAGAGAATGACTTCATTATCCGTTGAGCGTCCAATACGGATGGACGAACCCGGTTCAAACGTCCAATGCTGCACCGGAACAGCTTGCAACGGATGCAGCAACGTCAGAATAATCACTGACGTGGTGTTAGATGAGGGATTAGAATTGGCTTGTAACTCGTCAGAGGCTCTGGAGTTCATAGAAATGGCTTCGCGTAGCAGAACAACTATCTTTGGGGACGCACTCACACCCAAGTTGGCAAAGAGCTACCGTTTATTTTACAAGGAAGAAACGGGTATGACTAGATTGGGAAGACCCCTCATAGGTTCAAAACATCGAACTGAACCCGGTTAGGGAAACCCAGAACGATTAAAAAGAGAGGTGCATTTCAGTTTCTTTCCTCCCATCTTAACCGGAATATCGACAGAAGGCTCACGGGATTCTCGTCAAGACCCGTTCTTCACAGTGCAGTGTTCCATAACATTTAAGTATTTTCCCCCTTGACAATTGGGCAGTCAAGGGGGAAATAGCTAGCAATGAGCTTTTCAGGGGGGTTAACGATTCAGTTAAAAGTTAACCTTGCAGGAGTCTAGAGCGCACCTGCATTACTGAGGCCGAGGATCACACCTGCTCCGAGGATGTGACCTAAACTGGCGGTGGCTAAGAGTTCGGGAACCCCAAATTCTTCCCAGAGTGCTGGTTTAGAGACAGGAAGATCGGGGCCCTGTCCGGCATTTTGAATGGCGAAACGGCCAATAGCCACGGCCACCAGGTTACAGAGGATCATAACGAGAGCAATATTAAAACTCCAACTGGGAGTCGCAGGGGCGGAAGATTGGGCGAGAATGATGATTGAATTCATGTAAAGTGGGTCTCCTAGAAATTTGCTTAAATTTCTTGAAAATTATAAAGATTGATGGGTGATAAATTGCATTTTGTTGAATTAATTAACATAAGTTACGATTTTTGAGATAAAACTTAAAATTTGCCCATGCAGGTCAAGATTTGTGGAATTACCCAAGCGGAACAAGGAAAAGCGATCGCGGAACTCGGCGCAACGGCCCTAGGGTTTATTTGTGTCCGTCGCTCTCCCCGTTATGTCACCCCGAACCAAATTGAAAACATTATCTCCCAGTTACCCGCAACCGTCGAAAAAATCGGCGTATTCGTCCACGCTGAATTACCAGAACTCCGTCAAATCGTGCAAGAGACGGGGTTAACCGGGATACAACTCCACGGAGAGGAGTCCCCCGACTATTGCCGTCAAGTGCGCCAACAATTCCCCCAAGTCCGATTAATTAAAGCGTGGCGAGTTCGCAATGCAGAGGATTTAAACGCAATTCTCCCCTACAACAACTGGGTAGATTCCTTCCTCCTCGATGCCTACCACCCCCAGCAATACGGCGGAACAGGCATCGCCCTTAACTGGACTCTGTTACAAAACTTTACCCCCCAGCAACCTTGGTTCTTAGCTGGAGGGTTAAATCCCGACAACATTCTAGAAGCCTTAAACAATTGTCATCCCCAAGGCATCGATCTCTCTAGTGGAGTAGAACGATCCCCAGGGGATAAAGACTTAAACAAAGTGCAACAACTATTTCAGGTTCTCAAACCATCAAACCCTAGAAATTCGGCTGGTGACGAATTAAACTGAGAAACTCATCCCGCGTTTTCTGGTCTTCTTGGAACGCCCCTAACATAGCGCTGGTAACAGTCCAAGACCCCGGTTTTTGTACCCCACGCATCACCATACACATATGAGTCGCTTCCATAACCACTGCCACCCCTTGCGGGTCAAGAATTTCTTGAATGGCCTCCGCCACTTGGCGAGTCAATCGTTCTTGCACTTGCAGACGACGGGCATACATTTCCACAATCCGCGCCAGCTTACTTAATCCCACCACCTTCTGATTGGGAATATAAGCCACGTGCGCTCTCCCCATAAAGGGCAACATATGGTGTTCACACAAACTAAACACATCAATATCCCGCACCAAGACCATTTCATTATGGCCTTCATCAAAAATCGCCCCATTGACCAGTTTTTCTAAAGACTGGTTATACCCTTGGGTGAGAAATTGCATCGCCTCTGCGACTCGCTTCGGCGTTTTGAGGAGTCCTTCTCGTTCCGGGTCTTCTCCAACCCCTTTGAGGATGGAATACACCGCATTCATCATTTCCTCTTTGGTTTCGGGGGAATCAGGATGCACCGGAGGAGCATCTCCCTGGGGAGTGAGACGTTCAGGCCGAGGCTCGATATTTTGGGGTGAGACCTCAGTAGCTCCCTGGAGAGAGTTAGAACGATTAGAACCGTTAGAAGCAGCAATGGTCATAGTAAGAAAGAAACCTATTAAATCGGCAGGGTAAATTCAACAATTACACTACAGCGCACCCGCACTGGGCATTAAGGTAATATCCTCAACAACCGCTTGTTCGGGTAACAGGGCGGTGTGCAAAATGGACTGAGCCACAATTTCAGGGGTAAGCATCGCTGCCCGATTAAAGTCAGCGTGTACTGTGTCAGTGTCCCAAATGGGCGTATTCACTGCACCCGGAGAGAAGGCCACCACCCGAACCCCGTTGGAGCGTTCTTCGGCGGCTAAGGTTTTAGAGAGGGCAATGAGGCCAGCTTTACTGACGTTGTACGCTCCCCAGCCCGGAAAAGGCGTTTTGCCTGCAACCGAGGCAAGGTTAATGATTGTTCCCTGTTCTTGTTGGCGCAGATGGGGTAAAACCCCGCGAATACACTGAAAGACACTGGTTAAGTTGAGGTCGATGACTTGTTGCCAGTCGGTTAAGGAGGTGTCACTGACTGTTCCGGTGTAGCCCATTCCGGCGTTATTGACCAGAATGTCCACGGGGGCGAAATCAGCCGCGATGGCCTCCATTTCCCTTTGCACTTGATCAACTTTGGCCAGATCAACTACGTAGGTTTTTACTTCGACTCCTGTTTTCTGCACCTGTTCTTGGACAGCGTGTAGTTTTTCGGAGGAGCGACTCACTAAAGCAACGTCGATTTGAGCTTGGGCAAAGGCTAAGGCTGTGGCTTTGCCAATTCCACTACTTGCTCCAGTGATAATGGCACGGTGTTTGTTAGCAGTCATCAAAACCTATGGTTTGTTTACGTCAAAAGGTTGGGCATCGGTTGGGACTCACCACGGACAATCTCACCATCTATCAGCACTCCCAACTCGCAGCATACATACTGTCCGCTTAAATCCCAGGGTGCGGAAGATTGAAGCGAGGTCAAAGCGCGAACGATGCCAGTTTTCCAAATCTGAGTGTAGTCCCCAGATATTTGATTGTCAAAAGATTGACAGGATGCCAAACCCCAGCATTCGAGGTGGCTACATCCGTTGTTGTTGATGTCCTTAAAGTCTAGGCAGGTCATCTAGTTATACACCGTCTGCTTGAGTCCTGACATTAAACACAGTCGCTCTAAGGACAGGGCGTTTTCCTTACTCGAAGCTGGTGGATTGCAGTTATTTGTGGTGAAGACCATCAACCTTAAAATTATTGTAAACAAATGTTACTTTGGTCAGTATAACATTGGTTGTTGGTTATTGGTTCTTTGTTCTTTGTGAAAAAGGGAACAGGGAACAGGGAACTCCGGAACTGGGAACAGTAAACAGTAAACAGTAAACAGTAATGTTGTTTGTTCTGGGTTCTTTGTTCTCCCCCATCTCCCCCATCTCCCCCATCT
>NZ_JAQMSD010000333.1 GCF_028330525.1 Spirulina sp. CS-785/01 | reverse complement strand
CTTGGACTAGATAAAATTGTCCGTCTGCTTCAAAATAGGCGTAGAGGGTGGGAATTTGGGGGTGATGTTCCCCTAATTCTTCTAGGATAGCGGCTTCTCTGGCGAAGCGATCGCAGACTAACTGATACACTTGAGGATCAGGGGTGACAGGTTTGAGTAGTTTGACCACACACCGACGATGAGATGGCATTTGGGTATCTTCTGCTAAAAAGGTCTCGCCAAAGCCACCACGTCCGAGAGAGCGTATAATATGATAGCGATCGTTTAACAGGGTTGAGGTCATTCTCATTTAGATAGGTGGGAGTTGTTCTTAATATACTCTAAGAGATTAGACACCCTTAAATTTCAGTTGGCCAAACTTGTCCCAAACGATGGGTTTCTGCTTTGGCCGCATTCAGTAAGTCTTCCCATTGATCGGGAGGATTTCCCTGTTCTAACATAGCTTGAAAGATGTTATAAGCATCAGTCTTACTCCCATAAGACCGTTTAGATTTCTCGTCATTAACCCAAGCATACACAATAATTTGACTGGCTTGATGATAGCGAAAAAATAACCGATACTGCTGAAAAAATTTAGCTCTAAACCAATGCTTGTAATCCTCTCCCAGTGTCGTACCTTGGCGATACTTCTTACGGGTTGGGTCTTGGGGAATTTCTTCAAAGGCAAGTTTTACGATCGCAGCTAACCGTTTTGTCGCATTTTTCTTCTTGTAGTCTTGAGGATATTTTTCCTGCACGCTCTCTACTTTCTTGAGCAATCCCTCCAATTGATTAAGAAAAAGAGGATGAGCAAATATCGTCCACCCATTAATCACAGGGGGGTCAGACACAACTATTCATCCTCCTCTAACAGGGGAGCATCTAAATCAATCTCAACATCTGCAACTAACGATTGAAGATGATCAATGAGATCAGAACTTATCCCTTGTATGTTCTGCGGATTTTGTTGCATATCTTGCACTAAGAAATCCAGAAACTGCTCCAAGATGGGATCGCTTTCTCGGTCTTCAGGATTAAAGCGAGAAATGACCACTTGACCATCCTCTTGGACTGTATAAGTAATTTTATCCAACTTCTTTAAACCAAGCACTTGACGAATCGGTTCAGGAATCGTGGTCTGATAACGCTTGGTTAGTTTGGATTGTACCTTTGGCGTTTTCATTGCCACTATAGTTAATTTTGTTTTTTTTGGATTAAATATATCTTGACCTATCACTAAGGTAATATAACTACATTGTTAAGTCAAGAGGGGTCAGTTATTAAACTACAAAAAAATCTGTACAAAAAAATCTGTTTTTCTATTTTTTGGATTATTTCTTTTCGTGAATCAACCAGTTATTTTTATTTTCATCCCAAATTAAATAAATCATCGGCTTGGTATCTTTAAAATCATTGCCTTGTTTCATGATATAATATAAATCTGCTTTGACCACTGCTCGTTCTGGGGTTAAATCCACTAAATCAACTGCACCAATATTAATTTCTTGGACTTTATTCCACCAATTCGTATATCCCGTATAACCTTGTGAAATTCCCTGAAACTTAGTAGAAAGCCGTTGCCACGTTACTTCATACTGACGCTGATTTAATAACAGATAATGATTTTCGACAAATTGAGTGGGAGAGGAACGTTCAATCGTTGGTTGAGAGGGAGGGGTTTGGGGTTTAATGACGATGGAGGGAGATGGGTTGGGGGTAGCTTGGGAGGGAGTTTGAGACGTGGGAGGAGGAGCATTTTCTGCTTGTTGAATAGCAGGAGAATTAGAGGGTTGAGGAGATGATTCTGGGTTGGTTGTTTCGGAGGTGGAGTTGGATTGTAAGGTGTTAGTGAGTGCAAAACCGCCAATAATTCCTACTGCAAGGAGTCCTCCTATAATTAAGCTATTTATCAGATTAGGAGAGGATTTTGGAGAGGGTTGGGTGACAACCGTTTGGGGGGTAGAGGGAGGAGAACTGGGAGAGGGGGAAGTTACAGTGGGGAGAATATTGGCATTTCTATTATAGAGTGCATCGAGCATTTGTTTGGCGGTGGCAAAGCGTTCTCGTGGATGAGATTGAATAGCTTTGTCGAGAATTTCTGCTAAAGTAGGAGAGACGGTGACTGCATATTGTCGCCAAGTAATTTCCCCCGTTAAGTGATCACTCTCTAAGTCTTGAGGGACTTTTCCGGTTAATAAGTAAATTCCAGTGAGTCCTAACGCATATAAGTCACTAGAAAACACCGGACGACCGACATTTTGCTCTGATGGCATAAATCCAGGAGTCCCGATTACAATGGAACTGGTAGGACTCCCTGATGGGGTGGCTACTGTCCCCATGGTTTCTCGGACTGCACCAAAGTCAATTAAAACGGGTTTGCTGTTGCCATGAGGCAAAATAATATTATCAGGTTTAATATCGCGGTGAATAATTTTGCGACTATGTACATAGTCTAAGATGGTCAAAAGTTCGCTGAGAAGTTCTTTGACACTACTTTCGCTAAATGTTCCTTGTTGTTGGATTCGTTGGGTGAGGGTGTCCCCTTCAATGTATTCTTGGACTAGATAAAATTGTCCGTCTGCTTCAAAATAGGCGTAGAGGGTGGGAATTTGGGGGTGATGTTCCCCTAATTCTTCTAGGATAGCGGCTTCTCTGGCGAAGCGAT
>NZ_JAQMSD010000020.1 GCF_028330525.1 Spirulina sp. CS-785/01 | reverse complement strand
CGTTGGACATAATGATGAATTTGAGTAAGATTTAATTGGGGTTACTCAGGAGATTTTATCAAAATTATTCTTTTTTTCCTTCAACATAGTATTATTCTTTTTTCAGTAGCATTTGTTACTAAATTAGATGAGCTTACCCTGTACAACGTTGGCTATATTACGCAATAGCGGTGTATCCCATCCTACGAATTCAATTAAAAACGCGATCGCTGCTAGGTTAAAGGCAGCAGCAAGTCCTCCACCTACCAGGAACTTAACGATTCGGTTACGTCGGAGTTGCTCTAACATTATACGCTTCTACTCATTAAGTAGGAAGTTCAATAGGTTCATAGCGGGAAAAATAGAATGGGTTGAGTCAGCCTTTAGATTTTTCACCAACAGTTCTAGAACTGTATATTATAAGGATGATCTACCTGTCAAGGGTTTTGTTCCTAATTCCGGAAAATTGCCAATCAATAAATAAGCCAATTAATTAGCAGTAAAACTGCTCACTCCCGTATCCACGCTTCTTCCCAACCCTTTCCCCCCACTTCTAACCCACAAACAGAACTTCTCGCGGATAAAAGGGGTTTTCCCCCTCTATTACGCAATTCTAAGCGGAGATCACCCCCCATAGTATCCCGACAACAGAATTGTAACCCCACCTGCGTCGGTGCGCGTAACGGTGTCCCCTTGTGGGCCGTTGTCCCCACTAATTCCACTTCATATTGTAAATTTTTGGCCTGCATTTTCCACTCTCCCCAGGGTTGAATTTGCCATTTAACTTGAGAATTCCACGGGACAAATTCATAAAAATGTCCCCGATAATGAAAACAAATTAAAGCAACCGACTCCATCCACCATAAAACCCCTCGACGGCCTCCCCCTGCGGTTAAAGCTAAATCTGACTCATCTTCAAAACAATTACAATTCAACCAAAACCACCGTTCCGGAAAGGAACGTCCCCAATTTTTTTCATGATAGGCGGGTGCATCATTAAAATAATACATTTGCCCATTCCAATCAATCCAACCTGTGGCTAATCCATGGGCCATTAAAATTTGCCAACCGGGTTCAAAAATTTGCGAGGCGGAAAGAACACCAGCCGTTGATTGTTGGCGAGCATTAGGGTTTCCCCACCCATAAACAGGTTTAATTTCGTATTGCCAGCGACAATAATTTCCTGTACCTGGATCACGAATATATCCTTGATTTAAACGGTCTGTGGCTTGATATCCTTCCTCAATACTTTCATTAAATAATTCTGGGTCTAATTCTTGGGGGGGGATATCTAAATCAGTTTTTCGCCAATGACCTAATCCTAGTTTATTTTGGGTTGCCCAAAAGGTATTTACATCAGGAAAAGTACGCCAAACATATTCATCATTTGCCCCTAATACTTGTGCTGCACCGCCACTATATTGAGTCCCCCCAAGGGGATCATCAATGGAGTACATAAAGGCGAAGGTTTGCTGTATTGCGGGAATTGTTACCCGAAAATACCAGCCTTCAAAAAAGCGTTTACTTGTCCCGTTCCAGTGATAACCACTATGGGGGGTTTGTAAAGGGTTGGTGGTGGGTGTCATTAATCAATTGGTAATTGGTGATTGGTGATTATAAAAAATTATTTTATGATCAACCTACTATAAACTAGAGTTGGAGTTTAGTTTATAATATAGGGCAATTCCGCCACGATTTCCTCGGGCAATTTTAAAGGGAGGGTGCAAATAGGTTATTTGTAACCATCCGGTTGCTTTCCCAATAGGGAAGGAAATAGAAGGGAGTGAACCGAGTTTGATCTGTACTTTTTGAGTGATAAAATTGAGTCGGTTTCTTCTAGGAATTGTTAAGGAATTTTGCACCGAAATTTGCAGCAAAGAGAAGTTAACTTGATTAATAAGTTGTTGCTGATCTGGGTCAATAATTTGTTGAATATTCTTGAAAATAGGTTTCGGTTGATCACTCAACTGTTCTACAGGTTTTTGAATAGTTTTGATCCCACTTGTCCAAAGCAGTTGCCACGTTCCTGTTAACTCTGGAACTGATCCTCTCACTCGCTGTTTTTCTAAGGCTAACAGGACAGGTAACAGGGCTTTAGGGCGGACTTTTCCCTCTGTCATTGCTCTGTGTAAAATAGACTGGTGTAAAATAGATGAATTTTGTCTCATTTCTTATTCTTGTCGGTTCACTTCTTCTTGTAACCAAGGATCAACAGGTTGGCCATCCTTGCGTTGGAGTTCAATTTCGACTTGCATGACTTCTTTTGACCCTGGAGGCGCGGGTTGTCGATGGAAAACAATGTTATAATCATCGGGGTTTTCTTTGCGTTCTTTGAGCCAGTCTTGGACTTTCATGGTACAAAAGAAAGACTGTCCCTGATCCATCATTTTGGTGATTTCTAGTCGTAAAGTATAGGGGTTATGTCTGCCCATAATAAATTAAATTCTTGTGGTTTTCTGGGTTGGCGTTCAGGGTTGAGCCTAGTTTGATCCTAGCATTTTTGGCGGCGCGATCGCGCTTTTCCCTCTGTATAACTCTTATTGCTGTTGTTCCTCTTTGTAGGCTTTCAGGGTTTGTAGATGTTGTTTGAGTAACGCGATCGCATCACCCCGATTCTGTTGTCCATAATACTCCCCCGCTTGCACCAAACTCGCCACCGCATCATCAATTTGGCGCAAATTTCCAAACGCTAACCCCAAATTATGATAGGCTTCTGGCCAGTCTGTCCCCTGGCGGACCACTTGCAAAAACTGCTCTTTGGCTTGACGATACTTCTGTACCCTAAACGCCTCCACCCCCTGATCAAAACGTTCTCTAAGACGGTTTTTTTGCCCTTCTGGGGGCGATTCCGGGGGTAATAAGATGGGATCAGTAAACAGGGTAACGGTACTCCCAGACCCCACATACGCCCAAACCATTGCACCCATCCCCCCACCGACAATTAACGCGAGGGTCCCAAACCAAGCCAAAAAATTTCCCCATTCCATAAGATTATGCGCGAACTCTATCCTCCTATTGAACCGTACAACGAGGGATATTTAAAAGTCTCCGACTTACATACCCTCTATTTTGAAGAATCAGGCAACCCCCAAGGAAAACCCGTGATTTTCCTTCACGGAGGGCCCGGAGGAGGGAGTGATCCCATCTACCGTCGCTATTTTGACCCGCAAGGGTGGCGAATTGTCATTTTTGACCAACGGGGATGCGGAAAAAGTACCCCCCACGCAGAATTACAGGAGAATACCACCTGGGATATAGTCGCAGATATTGAAAAATTGCGAGATCATCTGGGGATTGAGTCTTGGGTGGTGTTTGGAGGAAGTTGGGGGAGTACCCTCGCATTAAGTTACAGTGAAACCTACCCCAGTCGTTGCTTAGGAATGATTTTGCGGGGAATTTTCCTGCTGCGTCGTAAGGAATTACAGTGGTTTTATCAAGAAGGGGCCAGTTATATTTTCCCCGATGCTTGGGAAGCGTATCTAAACCCCATTCCCGTTGCAGAACAAGGGGATTTACTCACGGCGTATTATAAACGCTTAACCCATGAAAATGCCCAAATTCGTGAGGAGGCCGCCAAAGCGTGGTCTATTTGGGAAGGAAGTACCAGTAAATTAATTCCTCCTGATGATGTGGCGGACAAATTTGGGGATTCTCGGTTTGCTGCGGCCTTTGCGCGGATTGAATGTCATTATTTTGTGAATGGGGGATTTTTTAATCCAGAAACCCAGTTATTCGATAATCTCGATCGCATTCGTCATCTTCCGGCTATTATTGTTCAAGGACGTTATGATATGGTTTGTCCCATGACCACTGCTTGGGAGTTACATAAGCGATGGCCAGAAGCCGAGTTTCAGGTCATTGCCGATGCAGGCCATTCTATGACTGAACCGGGGATTCGAGATGCGTTACTCAAGGCCAGCGATCGCTTTTTAGAATTATAGTTTCTCCCTTTAATCAGCAACTAATCGGTCTTCTGTCACGGTTGTCTTAAAGGTATGACCTCCCGCTTCAACGCGCAATGTGCCAGCTTTCCAACCGAGAAAAATGGGGTTTCCTTGGGGAAGTGAACGGTATAATTCAAAATGGTTTTCTCTCCTTAAAAAAACTCCATTTCGTTCAATTTGTGGGAGTAAATTTTCGGGATTATATGTAAACATCAGGCGGTTGTCTTGACTGCCTGTTAATTCCACTCTCCCATTGTTTAAATTTGTTACATCAACTTGACTTTTTTGCCGAACCGCTTGCGTAAAATCTTGATAACTGCCGTGGGTTTCTGCTTCTCCCACCTCCAATGCAAACCCAGTATAGTCCCCTTGAGGTTGGGACAAAACTTGATAGGTTTGTGCTTGGGAATACATCTCTTGATATTTTTTATGCTCTACAGTAATAGCTTGATAATCTTGTAACTGTAGAGGGTGAATAGCTAACCACGTTTTCTCTAACTGGACAAACCAAATATTATCAATTTTTTCAATCTTTGCCGTTTTTGGGAGTTGAAAAAAGAAGGGAGTTTCATCAGCAGGCCGTAGCCAAATTAATAAATTCCGAAATTGTCCAATTTGATCCCCCGGACGTTTCCCTGGTCTCACCCATTTTTGATCAGTATTGGCCACAAAATAATCAACTCCTCGTTGAGAGTTTTGTGCCACCAATTTAAAAGGGGCCACATCTCCATCAGGAAAACTAGCAGCAATACTCCCCATTTGATAACTGTTACCAATAAAAGTCGTTTCCCAATATCCGGGTTGTTGGTCTCCCCCTTCCTTCCAGTTTTCGTAAATGGGTTTCGTGGCTAAAATTTCCACAGGTTTAGGAAACTGTTTTTTAGCTAAAGCGACCACTGCTAGAGGAGGTCGATAACGACTGGTAATAGCATGAAGACTATCCCTAGTGGGGTCAGGGTTAGGAAAGGGGACATCGCCGAAATAGAGAGAGAAAAAGCGGGCAGCATCGGCCCCATACACCACATTAGACCACCCGTAGTCTCGTTTGACGGGGCCTGCCCATCCCCCGTGATAATATTTCACCGCAGCAGCAGTGGAAAGCCAGTCTAAGGCGGCTTTAGCTAAGGCTTTGACTTCTGAGTCTTGGGCGAAGTCGTAGAGGTTTAAATAGGCGGCAAAGGTTTGGCTGTGGTAGGTTTCCGAGTCCCATTCCCCCATGCCAATATGGTATAACGCCCAGACATAGCGTTGCAGTTTGGCTTTGTATTGTTGGCGGACGGTTTCGTTGTTGGTTTCCTCGGCCATGAGATAGACGGCCACTTCTCGCATGGCCTGCAAGTTGTCGGTGTTGCGACTATCCACCCATCCCCCTCGCCGTTGGATACTCCAGTCTTTGCCAGTCCCGTCACCGTGGCCATAGACGGGGTGAGGTCGCGTGTTGGGGTCTTCTTCGGTCCAATTTTTGGCCCCCTCATACATTCGTTGTCGGTAACTGGGGTTGAGGTAGGGGCCAAACAGGAAGTATTTGCGAATTTGGCCTTTGAGGGTGAAGGCGAAATAGTAGTCTATTCCTGCGGTGTGTTGGTGTTGGTTGGCTTGGACATCTTCTTGTTGTAAAAAGGCGATCGCGCGTTCTCGGTTTCCCGCTAAAAAGTCCAACATGGCCAGGGGATAAGACCGTTTTTCGTTTTCAGCGTGGGTATTGCCATAGTCTTTTCCAGCGTAATGGGCGATCGCCCGTTCTGCCCGTCGTCGAAAACCCGCCTCTAATTCCGGCGGCCAACGATTCTGTAACCCCTCCTCCACCGGAGGCAACGCTATCCCTAACCAATCTTCCAAATCCGCCACCGACTGACTGTGAGTTAACGAAGTTTCGGCAACGGGTGAAAAATAAGAAGCAAGGGAATGGGTAGGAGTGGGTGAAGTCTCTGCTGCACAACCTGTTAAACAAGCAGCACAGAGGCTTAAAAGCAAGGAATATCGGGATTTCATAGACTTAGAATAGAATAGAATGAGTAGAATTATCCTCAACAGGTTGGGCTACATCTTCAATGACCCCCACCTACTTCGTGAGGTGAGGGAGTGGGGAGAGATAACCTTCCCGTAGCTGCGAATAGAGCCAAGAGCGGTTAACGAGTAAACACTTCCAGATGTTTCTCTAGTTGGGATTATATGTGAGGGGGTGGAATCTCGCCCAACTGGGTTAGTCCAGGACACAGCGTTAACCGTGGCGTAAGAGACGTAAACCTAATTCAAAGGGGTTATATCCTATGAATCGAATTCCCGTAGTTTCTAAAGACGGACAACCGCTAATGCCG
>NZ_JAQMSD010000332.1 GCF_028330525.1 Spirulina sp. CS-785/01 | reverse complement strand
TCTATGCCAAGAGATCTGTGTTCAGGTATTTTGATTAAAAAAGTGGGGTTGGGCATCGCCTCACTCAAAAACGCGAAGTCTCGTTCCAGGGATGGAGAAGCCCACGCTCTAATCTCCGATTGAGCGTGGGAGTATGTCACTTATAGTCTCATTGACCGCTTTACCCAAGCCTGGGGCCGAACTGATTTTCTCAGCAATTTTCTTCCCCTCGCGGAAGTCCAACGGAAAAAAGTGCGGGAGTTGACCATTGCGGGAGTGTTACGGGGAGTGGTGTTTGCTGGCCTGTTGGGTGTGGGGATTATCTGGAGTCTCGAATTAGTCAATGTGCCGACCAGTTCCATCTTAGCCGGGGGTGCTATTTTGGGGTTGGCTTTGTCTTTTGGGGCCCAGAGTTTAGTGAAGGATTTGGTCAATGGGTGTTGAATTTTGATTGAAGATCAATTTGCGGTGGGGGATGTGATCGATCTGGGGGATGCGAGTGGGTTGGTGGAAGATTTGAACCTGCGTGTCACTCTGTTACGGGATGCGTCGGGGGCCTTGATTGCGATTCCCAATAGTTCTATTGTGCGGGTGAAAAATTTAACCCGGCTTTGGTCACGGGTGGATTTTACCATTGAGATTGCCTATGATGCGAATTTAAACCGGGCTTTAGCGGTGCTTAAAGAGGTGGGTGAGGAGATGTTTAACGACCCAGAATGGCGCGATCGCCTCCTCGACCCCCCAGAAGTCCTTGGGGTGGATAACTTAGCCCATACGGGCATTTTACTGCGAGTGTGGATTAAAACCGAACCCTTGCAACAGTGGGCAGTGGGGCGAGAATATCGTTATCGGGTGTGGTGTGCGTTTGAAACCCATGACATTGCGATCGGTCGTCCCCAATGGATAAATTATCAGTCCTCTTGCTAAATTAGGGCTTGCGGAATTCGTTTCACCGAGAGTCATCAGTGTGATAAGCCTTGAATCGTGAGGTTTTCCAGCATTGGTTATGCTCAAACCTATCCCTGTAATGCTATAACTCGGAAGAATGGGTGAAATTGTGCAGGCAAAAGCCACAGCGAAAGGGTCAACCCTCTTTTACTCCCCCCCTATGGGGAATACTGCGGTGAGCAGTGACGGATGTGTTGTGGCATCTTGAGAGGTATAGAGTTTAATGGCATTCAGTCCGAGCGCTAGTGTCAGCAACCACAACGGTTATTTTGCGGAGTTTTTCGAGTCAAGGGCAAGCCATAGTAGTGAATTGTCCTTTAAATTCCTTTAAATTAGTGGTGTAGCTTAAATTAAGCAGGCCATGTCCAGCTTATTTTGGACAATGGACTATCTCTACTCCTTTGAAATGCCTCCAATTTTTGTGTTTCACTCCTCGCATTCCTCAGTCACTCACGGTCTCTTAACGCGAATGCAAACAATAAAACGATGGTAAATGGTAATCAGGGCAATTCGATGAAGGACTCTCAGGCCGTTAAAGCAGATATCTTATTAGTGGATGATACCCCAGAGAATCTACGGTTATTAGGGGCGGCGTTGTCCAAAAAAGGGTATAAAGTCCGGAGTGTGATCAATGGCTCGATGGCACTGATGGGCGCACAGGCCGCCCCACCAGACTTAATTTTACTGGATATTTGTATGCCGGGGATGAATGGCTATGAAGTGTGTGAGAAACTCAAGGCCAATGGGAAAACGGCGGATATTCCTATTATTTTTATTAGTGCTTTGGATGAGGTGCTAGATAAAGTCAAGGCGTTTGGGGCCGGGGGGGTGGACTATGTTACCAAACCGTTTCAGTTTGAGGAGGTGATTGCCCGCATTGAGAATCAGTTAACGATCCGTCGCCTACAAGCCTCCCTGGAGGCTCTTAACGGAGCGTTAGAGGCACGAGTGAAGGAAAGGACGTTAGAGTTAGAAGCGGAGATTCTAGAGCGTAAAAAAGCCCAAGAGAAGCTGCTCTATTTGGCCATGCACGATCCCCTCACCCATCTCCCCAACCGGACGCTGTTGATGGAAGAATTGGTTAAGGCGTTAGAAGATTGTCGAGAAAGGGAGGATTATGGGTTTGCGGTGATGTTTTTAGATTGCGATCGCTTTAAACGGGTGAATGATTCCTTGGGCCATACAATCGGCGATAAATTACTGATCGAAGTGGCCAACCGTCTCCAGTCTTGTTTGCGGTCCGAGGATATGTTATCCCGCTTAGGGGGGGATGAGTTTGCCATTCTCTTCACCTCTGTCCAAGATGCCAACTGGGTGTTAGATATTGCGGCACAACTGAATCACAAATTATTGACTCCGTTCCAAATTGACGAATACGAGGTTTATATTAACGCTAGTATTGGGATTGTTTTTAATTGCGATCGCCTCTATCAACAACTTCCCTTTCCCATTCAAGGGAAAATTGCCTACGATAACCCCGATCACCTGTTGCGCGATGCGGATACCGCCATGTATCGTGCCAAGGAAGCGGGCAAAGGCCATTATCAAATTTTTAACCCCCAAATGCACAATCAAGCCTTAAAAATGCTCCATTTGGAGAACAGTTTAAGGCGTGCCTTGGAACGAGATGAGTTTATTTTATACTATCAGCCTATTGTTTCTTTAAAAAGGGGTAAAATCATTGGGTTTGAAGCCTTATTACGCTGGTATCATCCCCAACGAGGCTTTATTTCTCCCAGTGAATTTATTCCAGCCGCCGAAGAAACGGGGTTTATTGTTCCTATTGGTGAATGGGTGTTAAAATCAGCTTGTCAACAGGTGAAACAATGGCACGATCAAGAAATTGGGGAACATCCATTAACCATTAGTGTAAATCTTTCGGTTCGTCAATTTGGACAACCGGATTTAATTCCTAATATTGATCAGATTTTACAGACAACGCAGTTAGATAGTCGCTCTTTAAAGTTAGAAATTACGGAAAGTGTAATCATTGAGCATCCTGAAGCAGTGATGGCAATTTTTGATGAATTAAAATCTCGTTGGATTAAGTTAAGTTTAGATGATTTTGGGACGGGGTATTCATCGCTGAGTTATTTACACCGTTTTCCCATGGATACGTTAAAGATTGACCGTTCTTTTGTACAACAAATTGATGAAGGGGGGAAGAATTTAGAGATTGTACAAGCGATTGTTTCATTAGGGCATAATTTAGGGATGGAGGTAATTGCAGAAGGCATTGAAACTCCCCAACAATTGGCGCATTTAAGGGATTTAGGCTGTGATTATGGGCAAGGGTACTTATTTTCTAAACCTGTTGATGCAAAGGCATCTGAGACGTTATTAAAGCGGGATTTGCGGTGGTAGTTTTTAAGGGATAATGGATAATTATTTTTATGGTTAAGTTGGGCAAGATTTGGGTTGCTATTTTACTGATATTGTGTCTCTGGATAACCGGGTGTGGGTCCGGGACTCCGACGGACTCCAATGTTACCCATTTAACCCTTTGGCATGGGATTAATCCGCCGCCGAATCGGGAGGTATTTCAAGAATTAGTTGACCGCTTTAATTCGTCTCATGAGGAGATTGAAGTGGAGGCGTTATATATTGGGCAAACTGACCAACAATTACCGAAAATTTTAACAGCAGTGATCGGAGATGCACCTCCGGATATTCTCTGGTATTTGCCGATGTTTACTGGGCAGTTGGTGGAGTTGGGGGCCCTGCGACCATTGGAAGATTGGTTTAATCAGTCTCCGGTAAAGGAAAATCTTGATCCCACTCTCTTGGAAACCATGCGTTGGAATGACCATCTTTGGTCGATTCCTATGGCGACGAATAATTTAGGGTTATTTTATCGCACCAGTTTGTTACGAGAGGCCGGAATTATTGAGTTGCCCCAGACTTGGGAGGAGTTACGGGAGGCCGCAAGGAAATTAACTCAGGATAAGGATGGGGATGGGACCCCGGACCAGTATGGGATGTTTTTGCCTCTGGGGAAGGGGGAATGGACGGTGTTTAGTTGGTTGCCGTTTTTGTTTAATGCGGGGGGGGAGTTAGTGGAGGAGGGAAAACCGCAACTGGTGACGGAGGATGCGATCGCAGCTTTACAATTTTGGTCTAATCTACTCAAAGATGGGTCGGCCTTACTCTCTCAACCGGAAAGAGGTTATGAACAAACCAACTTTATTGAAGGCCGGGTGGCCATGCAGTTAACAGGTCCCTGGACTTTGGGATTTTTGCCAGAAACGCCTGTGGGAGATGATTTTGGGGTGATGCCTATTCCCTATCAAGATCATCCGGCCACGGTGATAGGAGGGGAGAATTTGTTTGTGATGAAAACCACCCCCCAACGGGAAAAGGCCGCTTTAACCTTCCTGGAGTATGTGTTAAGTGAGGAGTTTCAAACCCAGTGGTCGTTGGGGACGGGGTATTTACCTGTTAATCTTCAAGCGAGACAGAGTAAAACCTATCAGGACTATGTATCTCAGCAACCCGTCTTAGAGGTGTTTTTATCCCAGATGGAGGTCGGACATTCTCGCCCCATTATACCGGGTTATGCTCGTATCTCGAATCAACTGGGTCGCGCGATCGAAGCCTCCCTCCTAGGGACCCCTCCTAAAAAAGCACTCTCGGAGTCCCAACAACGCTTAAATTTATTGTGGGACACTCATTGACACTCCACGCCAAGGACGTGGATTCTTCATTCATAGACCCAACTTGCTTTGGCAGGATCACTCCAACCAAAGTAGAGGTCGAATCTCAGTCCCGCGTTCAGGTCCAAGACCCAAGTTCCGCTATGCCCTTCTCGCCTTTCTGATAGAATTTAGGATTAGGTTCATTGTCACCGTTGGAGTCTGTATAAAACTCTTTGAGTCCAACATCCAAACCAATGGCTTTACCCGTCGGCTGTGTATCTACTTTAACCTCAGCTTTAATGAGAAACTGTACATAGTAGCCATCAGCCCGACGAATAAGTCTAACCCGTTTGATCTGTTCGAGTTGATAGAAGTTTAAATCCCACGTTCCTTTGAGTTTGAGCTTCCCTATATTCTTACCATCGGTGAAAGTAATTTGTTTCCGAGTTTCAGATAGCTTCCACCCAGAAGTTTTATACTCCACTGACCGACAGTTCTTCTTAAACTGAGGGTAGCCTTTCTTGCCAGGAATACTCTTTTTGCAATTATCATAGAACCTAGCAATGGCAGAATAAG
>NZ_JAQMSD010000331.1 GCF_028330525.1 Spirulina sp. CS-785/01 | reverse complement strand
TTTTTTTAATGATACGGCGACCACCGAGATCTACACCGGTCCGATATCGTCGGCAGCGTCAGATGTGGTATAAGAGACAGCCCGGACTCCCCGCATCCTCTTCCTAGCTGACCGCAATAACCTCGCAGACCAAGCCTTCATCGAATTCACCGCCTTTCCTGCTGGGGCGTTAGTCCGCATTGACCCCGACACGATTCGCAAAAAAGGTAAAGTCCCCAAAAATGGGAGCATCTTTTTCACCATTTTTCAAACCTTCATGACCGAAAGCACTTCGACTTCGCTCAGTGCAAGCACCTCGACTTCCGACGATACAGAGGAAGACAACGAACCCAACTTCCAATTTAGTGAATACCCCCCCGACTTCTTTGACCTCGTAATCGTGGATGAGTGTCACCGAGGCGGTGCGAGAAACGAAAGCACCTGGCGGGGTATCCTCGAATATTTCTCCCCCGCTGTCCAACTGGGACTAACCGCCACCCCCCGCCGTGATGATAATGTCGATACCTACAACTACTTTGGCGAACCCGTTTACGAATACTCCCTCGCCCAAGGCATCGAAGACGGCTACCTCACCCCCTTCAAAGTTCACCAAATCCAAACCAACCTCGATGAATATGTCTATAGCGATGAAGACATTATCGAAGCTGGAACCATTGAGCGCGATCGCCTCTACACCGAAGCCGACTTCAACCGTATCATCGAAATGCGCCCCCGTGAAGCCTATCGGGTCAAAACCTTCATGGAAGCCATCAACCCCAACGAGAAAACCCTAGTTTTCTGCGCCACCCAACAACACGCCCTGATGGTACGCGACCTGATCAACCAAATGAAAGCCAGCCCCGACCCTAACTATTGTGTCCGCGTCACCGCCGATGATGGCACATTAGGGGAACAAAACCTCCGTACCTTCCAAGACAACGAGAAAACCATCCCCACCATCCTCACCACCTCCCAGAAGCTCTCCACCGGAGTCAACGCCAGAAACGTGCGGAACATCGTCCTCTTGCGTCCCATCAACTCCATGATTGAATTTAAACAAATTATCGGTCGGGGTACGCGCATCTTCCAAGACAAAGACTACTTCACCATCTACGACTTCGTTCGCGCCCACGAAAAATTTAACGACCCGGAATGGGATGGCCCTCCCCAAGAACCGCCCACAGGCATTACCCCACAACAGCACCGGACTCCATCCGAACCAGACCAACTCCCCACCTCCGATGAACCCCGCCAACGTCCTGAAAAAATCATCATCGACCTTCCCGATGGCAAAAAGCGCAGCATTCAGCACCTAACCCGGACCACCTACTGGAGTCCAGAGGGTAAACCCATTTCCGCTACCGAATTTGTCCAACGCCTTTACGGAGAATTGCCCAATCTTTTCCAAGATGAAGCCCAACTGCGTCAACTGTGGAGTCGCCCTGATACCCGCGCCACCCTCCTCGAAGGACTAGCCGAGAAAGGCTATGGCGAAGACCAACTTGCAGCCGTCCAGAAAATCGCCGATGCTGAGAATAGTGATGTCTTTGACGTTCTCACCTTCCTCGCCTATGATAAGCCACCCATCAGCCGTCGAGAGCGAGTCATGGCCCACAAGAGTCTAATTTTCTCCCGTTATACCGGGAAACAGCAAGAGTTTCTCGATTTTGTGTTAGATCAATATATTCGTGAGGGAGTAGGGGAACTCAACCAAGAGAAATTACCCCAACTCCTCGAACTCAAGTATCGTAGTATTAATGACGCGATCGCCACCCTCGGAGATGTACAGCAAATTCGGGATGTCTTCATTAACTTTCAAGAATGGCTCTATCTTGAGCAGAACCAAGCCAGTTAACCATTAAGTGCCATTAATTTGAGTGGGGGTGGTGGGACTTGAACCCACACGAGGGGTGAACCTCAACGGATTTTAAGTCCGTAGCGTCTACCATTCCGCCACACCCCCAAATTGGGTGACAATTTCTTACTATAGCAAACTCACATAGACTGTGCAAGTTTTTTTTGAAAATTATTGGTGAACGGGTTTGGCGATCGCGCGATCGCAGTAGGAGAAATTACCAAAACCCGCTATAAAGACCCAATTCGGGACTCTGTGAATCATTCCTCCCTCCTCAAATGTCCCCCCTCCAGAAGATGCTGAAATTTTCCGTCAGTTATTGTGGGGATTGAATTGAGGTCAGACAATAATTAATGAAATAACTTAGGAATACCACTGAGAGCGTAGTAATTATTTATAGCTTGCTCAATCCCTTCTAAAGTAATATATTTATCCAAAATATAACAATCATTTTTATCATATTCGGGAATATATTTTTTTAATTTATTTTCACAGGTTTTACAAGTTGGTTCATCTAAATCAATAGTCGTAAAATGAGCCAAAATCCAATTTTCAATACAAGGTGAACTGATATAAAGTTGGACTATTGGTTTTGCCTCTAAGGATTGCTTGAGGTTAGTATCTTTTCTAGGTTCAAATCTATCTTGATCAAACCAAATAATATATCCTACGTAATCATCATTACCTTTTTGTATTTCTTTTTTTGCGTTTTTTAAAACATTAGCAGCACTTCCTCCATTACAATTCTTAATTTTCGCATCTGTTTTATATAGTTTCTTTAAATGGTTAATGTAATTCTCTTCTGTACACCCTTCGACGATAAAATAGTATATTTTTTTACTTTTTCGTTTTGGTCTAGATTTACGTTTTGCCATCAGCTAAAATTAAATTCCGCGTGGTTTTGCACCAAATCTTCCGATACGATAAAGTTCCTCTAAATCTCGTTCATATAATTTTTTAATATCTGTAAAATCGGTAGCAGAAAAAAGCTCTGTAAATCCCTGTTCATTTTTTTCTGTAAACCATAACTGCTGAGGTTGCAATAACTTGATGAGAGCCGTATTATGAAAAGAACATATAATTTGTGCATTATAGGGGTTTTCAATGGGATTTTGAAATAATCCCAAAAGGTAAGCAATTAAATTTTGATGCAATTTAATTTCTACCTCATCAAGAATTAAAACAGTACCATTTTTTAAGGCCGATAAAACTTGATTTAAGACAATTAAAAATTGTAAAGTCCCAGAACTTTCGTTTTCTGCTTCTAAAGCTCTTGTTGTTTGCTCAATTTTGTGATTAAATAATATTTTTTTAGAGGTATGACTTTTAGATTTCTTTACCAACTCACTGGGGGTTAAGTTTTTAAGTTTTTCAGTGAGTTTATTTGCCATTTCTCTAATTTCTTGTAATTCCTTTTCTTCTTCTTGTAAAGGAATGGTTTTTTCTGCTTCATCAAGATCACTAAGATCACTCACTAACTCTTGTGCATTTTGCATAAGTTCTTGACTTTGCTCAACTAGCGTAAAATCTTCAATTCCAATATCTGCGATATTTAACAAGTTTTTAATCTTTTCTCTATCTATGTTTTCTGCTAAATATTCCCTGATAGCAGAATTGAATTTATATTCAGTTAATCCCCGATAATTTATATTTGATTGAAACGAATAATTTTTACATTCTTGGGCTATGATTTGTGTAGAATATAAAGAAGCAAAAGAGATCAAAGAACTATTTTTCCTTAAATTCTGTAATGACTCCTTATCTAAAGGTTTAATAGAATTACCAAACTTTATTTCATTGTCTTGACGAATATAGACTTCTCGTTGTCTATTTTTAGGATAATAATACAATTCTTCTTTGATTACTTTTTCAGCAACGATAATTAACTTGTATTCAAAGTCTATAGCTTTTTTGAATGCTTCACCATTAATCCCTAATTGCTTGAAACGTTCAAAATTAACTCTCTTAGTAAAAATTAAATGAAACTCTATGGGTAAATCAGGTTGGGTAATAAAAGGATCGCAAGGAATATTGTCATGTTCTTCTAGGCGAAAGAAAGAGTTTTGCATAAACCATAAAACAAAGGTTAAGGCTTGCAGCAGACAGGTTTTACCAGACGCATTCGCCCCCACAATACCAATAATAGGATTAACCGTAAAAGGAGACTCTTTTTTGATTTTTAAGTCACCTTCTAAAATAACTTCTTCTTTAATAGAACGAAAATTTTTTACTGTGAAATATTTGATCAAAGTATCCTCAACATCCTCTCAAAATTAAAAAAAGTGGGACTTAGCCCACTTTAAGTCAATTATACCACTTTGGTTTTTAACCGCGCCAGAAAACGGCTGATTTCACCCACCCACAACACAACAGACGTTCCACCAATAATCACTAACCAGTCAGGGAACGAAAGGGGAACAGTGCGGAAAAAGTCGCCGCCAAACTGTACCATGAGAACCTGTCCCAGAAAAATCACCGAGGCAATAGCCACAAACCCTTTATTATTCCAAAGGTGAACCAAGGCCGACTCCTGCAACCCGAAACATTTGGCATTAAATAAATTCCAGAATTGCAACATCACAAAGGTAGTAAAAAAGAGAGACAACTCATAGCCAGTAACCACCCCATCTTGCTGAATATACAGCAGAAAGCCGATAAAAAAGGCCAAGAAAAGCGGTGCAACCGTGAAAATATTAACCGCCATAGGTTGAGAAATAATGAACGCATCGGCATCCCGTGGGGGGTTGTCCATCACCTTCTCATTGGGGGGTTCAGTGGCCAACGCTAAGGCGGCAAAAGTGTCCATAATCAGATTAACCCAGAGTAACTGCGTCACCGTCAAGGGCAAATCTACCCCCAGAAACGGCCCCAACAGAGCAATCCCACAAGCCGCCACGTTGATTGTAAGCTGAAAGAGGATGAATTTCTGGATATTTTGGTATAGGGAACGACCCCACATCACTGCATTTTCAATACTCTTAAAAGAGTGATCCAGAATAATCATATCACTGGCTTCCTTCGCCACCGAGGAGCTAGTTTGCCCCATCGCTAACCCGACTTGTGCTTGGTTTAAAGCGGGTGCATCGTTCGTTCCATCTCCCGTGACTGCCACCACTTCTCCCGCATCCTGTAACAGTTGCACCAAACGCTGTTTATCGCTAGGACGCGCACGGGAGAGGACTTTTAACTGTTGGGCGACTACTTTTGCTTGTTCATCGTCCAACTGGGCAAATTCTTGTCCGGTTAAGAAACAATTTTCCCCGTCAGTATCCGTCACTAAGCCAATTTGTCGGGCAATTTCTCGCGCTGTGATGGGATTATCCCCCGTGACTAACTTAACTTGCACTTGGGCATTTTTACAGGCCGTAATGGCGGCAGGTGCATCACTGCGAATGGGGTCCGCAATGGCGACAAAACCTAACCAAACCAAATGATGCGCTAAGTCTTCAATCTTTGCACCCTCAGTATAGTCCGGGTCTTCACAGTAAGCAAACCCCAGTAACCGCATTCCTGCTGCTTCATAGGACCGCATTTCCTCCTCTAATAAGGCTTTATTGGGGATGGGTTCAATGCCTGAATTAGTGAGCATTTGGGTGCATTGATCCAGCACAATTTCTGGTGCGCCTTTTAGGTGTAAGATAGATTTACCTTGGTTAGAAACGCCCAAGGTGGCCATATACTTGCGTTGAGACGAAAACGCCCATTGATCAATCTCGTTAAATTGGTCGCGGACGGTTTCATAATTAATCCCTTGTTCCTCCAACCAGAGGAGTAACGCGCCTTCGGTGGGGTCGCCAATGGGACGGGTTTCGCCATTTCGTTGTAAGTTAGCGGTGCTGTTTGCAGCCATCGCTTCGGCCACAAAAGGCAGGGTATTGGGGAATTGTGCCGTATTGACGCGCATTTCGTTGAGGGTGATAGTCCCCGTTTTATCGGAACAGATCACCGTTGCGGCCCCAATGGTTTCGCAAGCGTGCATTTGTCGCACTAGGGTGTTTTGTTGGGTCATTTTCCGCATACTGTAGCCTAAGCTGAGAACCACACTCAAGGCCAGTCCTTCGGGGACCGCCACGACAATGACGGCAACGGCGATCATAAAATAGGTTAACAGGGCAGTGGCTTCATCGGTGGGTAGCCATTGACTGGGGGTTTCCGGTAGCCAGCCCATTAACCAGCCAAAGAGGAGGGGATAACCAAAGACGGAGATACCGAGGCCAAGGGTTTTTAACCAGGCGGTGAGGCTGTTATTTTTGAGCCATGCGGGGGCTTTAAGGGGGCTTCCGGCCAGTTCTAACCCATCATAGACGATGGGAAGCCAAACCCGGACTAGGGCGGTGAGAATGCCCATTGCAAGGATGCTGGTGAAGTACCATTGTTGTCCGGTGAGGCTGAATTCTCCGGTTATTATTCCTCGGACTATCAGGGCAAGGTCTAAGAGGACGGCAATGGCTAATCCTAGCACGCCGATCAGTTTACTGAGTTGATCCAGTTGTTGGTTGAGGGGGGTGTCTTCCTCGGTGTCTGCGATGGCTGCTTGGGCGGTTTTGCCGATTTCGGTATCATCCCCGACGGCGGTAATTTTTACTGTGCCGTGTCCATCGACAACACTTGTGCCGCGTAGGACTTTATCGGCAGTATAGGGGGTGTTGTGGTCTGCTAGGATGGCATTGCGGTGGACTTTGGGGACGGGGGTGCTTTCTCCGGTTAAGCTGGACTCGTTAACTTTTAGGGAGACTGCGCCAAAGAGTTGTCCGTCTGCGGGTATTTCATCTCCTGCTTCGATGAGGACGATATCCCCGACGACGACTTCTTGTTTGGGGATGGTGGTATATTTGCCGTCTCGGACGACTTTGACGGGGGTTTCGTTGTTGACTTGGTTGAGGATGTCAAATTCTTGACTGGCTTTGTATTCGTTGAGAAACCCTACGGTGGTGGCAATGAGGATGGCGACGATAATGCCAATGCCTTCGATGTATTGTCCGTTGACGACTCCGATGCTGATTGACGCGATCGCAGCTACAACTAAAATACGAATAATGGGGTCTTCGTACTTTTCTAAGTATAACGACCACCAAGGGTCCCGTTCGGGGGGAGTGAGGACATTTTCCCCATGTTGCTGACGGTGGCTGAGGACTTGTTCTGGGGTGAGTCCTCGGATGCGTAAGTTTTGTTTTTCTTTTTCATAGGTGAGGGTCATCTGTTCCTCCTGTGACAAGACGAGGTGAGTGTTTGCGAAACTCACTGTCTCTATCTTGGCGAAGGGGGTGGGAAAAGACGAGAGGGGAAAAGGCAGGTTAAGGCAGGTGTGAGGGAAGGTGTTAGGTTTGGGGGGGGCTGGGTCTCACATATATTTCGGGGTATCGCGTTTTCATCAGAGTTGTAAACTAACTTGTAAGGCATTGGGAACAGGGAATTACGGAACTGGGAACAGAAAATCCGGCATACAGGACTTTTTTGTGTTCAGTGCAACCCCTGAGCGGGTTTTATGTTTCATTTGAAAATGCTATAGCTACCTAAATCTGTCTTGGGTTTCAACCCAAGGCCAATAGCTGAAACCCGTTCCAACGGGTTGATAGACTAATCAGAAAATTAAAATTTTAATGTAAGCATTTAGCTATAGCATTTTTACTCTCTATTCTACCCTTAATGTAAGGCTTGAATAACTTGATTCATGACGGTTAACTCCTCTAGACTGGGAGCATTGATATCGCTGTGGGCCAGTCGTTCCAACTCTGCTGCGGCTAACCGGAGATAGTTGGCCCGTTGCTGCATTCGCTCAGAAATGCCTTCGACTCCTGTGGCGAGGCAAGTGGGACAAACGTCACTCACCCAGTCTCCTCTGTCATTATAGGCCCTGGCGATCGCATCACGGGGAACAAATAAATTACCACAGAGGTGGCAATAGCATCTTTCTTCAAAATCCCGGCTATCAATTTCGATTTTCATGATACAGATTTCTCATATCTTCTCTAATTTTAAGAAACTTTTTACATTTTCGGTTGCGTGAAATAACGGAATTTTCAGGAAATGCTGACGTTTTCCCTAGAGTTGGGATGGTGTGGGGGGTTGGGGGATGTGCGGGTTGATAGGAGAGGGTGCGATCGCGTCTTATCATGCTAGAATCTATCCTGAACAGTAAGCAAAAAACGTGATAACCCAAGCTCAAAACGCTCTATGAAGCTCAAGGTAATTGTTTGGCAAGAAGAAGATGTTTGGTGTGCTAGTGTTCCCGCTTTACCCGGTTGTCACACTTATGGGGAAAGTTATGAAGATTTAATGGCCAGGGTAAAAGAAGCAGTAGAAGGATGGTTAGAAGTGGCTAATGAAAAAGAAGTACCTGCTAAAAATCAACAATTGGTAGAAATTTCTATATGAAATCCATTTCCGGTAAAAAACTCTGTAAAATCCTAGAAAAAACGGGCTGGACATTAGCAAGAATCAAAGGAAGTCATCATATTTATACAAAAGAAGATACTTCGACAATTCTTGTAATTCCTGTACATGGCAATAGAGATTTACCGATTGGCACTTTGAATTGTATTCTGAAAGATGCAGGATTAACTGAAGAAGATATTTAAAAAATATTTTTGAGTTACGCGATCGCTTCGCACAGCCGGAGGCTATCGCAAACTCCGTAAACTTCCAACTCTCCGGATCATGAAACGCCAAAACAATATCCTCCTTCGGTGCTTCCTCCTCCGTCAAATTCTCCTTTATACACTGGATTCAGTCTTTAAATAATTTTTCACACTTTCCTCTAAAAGATAATAAATAAAATGAGCATTTTGCACATTCAAATATTAAAAAGACCCACCCAAGTTAATTTATTAAGCAGATAAGCAATACAAGAACCAACTGTGCCAAGTACTACTATTTGTATTATTTTTAGTGCTGTATCAAAATCCATAATTTTCAATTTTCCTAATGTATAATCTATATTAGTTATTCTAATAATTTAAGGGTAGATTTCAGTCCCATAATTAGATAATTAGACGAACTATTTTAAATGTTGAAATAAAATACTAAATTGTCGCCTATCCCAATAACATCTCAACCCGTTTTAACGGGTTTGAGCTATGAGCCTTGGGTTTAAACCCAAGGCTCAAAAACTCAAAGACTCACCCGAAACACGACCTACTTCGCCCCAGCAGGAATGCCTAAAATATCCTCAATCTTCGGCATCTCCTCTAAGGGAACAACCCGGCCTTCATCCTCAAACCCTTCAATCTCATTGAAATTGAGATAACGGTATAACTCCGCCGCAAACGGATTAATCTTCTCAGCCACGATCGCATTATATTCCTCAACCGTCGGAATATAACCCAACAGCGCACAAACCGCCGCCAACTCCGCAGAGCCAAGATACACCCGCGCACCTTTACCCATACGGTTATTGAAATTCCGCGTCGAAGTCGAAAACACCGTCGCCTCATCCTCAACCCGCGCTTGGTTGCCCATACAAAGAGAACATCCCGGCATCTCCGTCCGTGCGCCAGCCGCCGCAAAGACACCATAAACGCCCTCCTCGCGCAACTGCTTCTCATCCATGCGCGTTGGCGGACAAATCCACAGACGAGTCTTCACCACTCCGGCATCCTCCAACACCTTCGCAGCCGCCCGATAATGGCCAATATTGGTCATACAAGACCCAATAAACACCTCATCAACCTTATCTCCGGCACATTCGCTCATTAACTTCACATTATCCGGGTCATTCGGTGCAGCCACAATCGGTTCTTTGATCTCATTCAAATTCACCTCAATGACATCCTTATAGTCCGCATTCTCATCGGCCTCCATTAACTCCGGATTTTCCAGCCATTCCTCCATCTTGGCCACCCGACGCATAATAGTGCGAGCATCTTGATACCCCCGCGCCACCATATTGCGTAACAAGACCACATTAGACCGTAGATATTCAGCAATAGTATCCTTACTCAACTTAATCGTACACCCTGCACAAGAGCGTTCCGCCGTCGCATCCGTCAACTCAAAGGCTTGCTCCAACTTCAAGTCCGGCAACCCTTCCATCTCCATAATGCGACCACTAAACACATTTTGCTTATTCTCCGTGCCGACGGTGAGTTTTCCTTGCTGCATAGCCACCCAAGGAATAGCATTAACAATATCCCGCAAGGTCACACCGGGCTGTAATTCCCCCGTAAAACGGACTAACACCGACTCCGGCATATCCAGAGGCATCACCCCTAACGCTGCCGCAAACGCCACTAAACCAGACCCCGCCGGGAAGGAAATGCCCAGAGGGAAACGGGTGTGGGAGTCGCCCCCCGTCCCTACCGTATCCGGTAATAACATCCGGTTCAGCCAAGAGTGAATAATACCATCACCAGGTTTCAATGCCACTCCGCCCCGGTTGGAGAAGAAGTCCGGGAGCGTTTGATGGGTTTTCACATCCACAGGTTTCGGATAAGCCGCCGTATGGCAGAAACTTTGCATCACTAAATCAGCACTAAAACCCAGACAAGCCAATTCCTTCAACTCATCCTGAGTCATCGGGCCAGTAGTATCCTGGGACCCCACCGTAGTCATCATCGGTTCACAGGAAGTCCCCGGACGCACCCCCGGCAGGCCACAGGCTTTCCCCACCATTTTCTGTGCCAAGGTGAACCCTTTGCCATCATCTTCGGGGAGAGACGGCCGCGTAAAGAGAGTGCTGGTTTCCATCCCTAGGGCTTCACGGGTTTTATCGGTTAAACTGCGACCAATGAGGAGGGGAATGCGGCCACCAGCCCGAACTTCATCGAGAATAGTCTCTGGTTTCAGGGTAAATGTAGAAATAACTTCCCCTGCTTCATTGGTAATTTCCCCTTTATAGGGATGAATAGTGATCACATCCCCAGTCTGCATTTTAGTGACATCGCACTCAATAGGGAAACCCCCAGAGTCTTCGGCGGTATTAAAGAAAATGGGGGCAATTTTCCCACCGAGAATGTAACCGCCAGCCCGTTTGTTGGGGATGTAGGGAATATCGTGGCCAATGTGCCAGATGAGGGAGTTAATGGCCGATTTCCGGGATGAACCTGTCCCGACAACATCACCCACATAAGCCACCGGATGGCCTTTTTCTTTCAGTTTGGCAATGGTTTCGATCCCTTCCGGCATTCTCGACTCTAGCATAGCGAGAGCGTGGAGGGGAATATCGGGGCGGGTGGTAGCGTGAGTCGCCGGGGAAAGGTCATCGGTGTTCGTTTCACCGGGGACTTTGAAGACGGTAACGGTGATGGTTTCGGGGACAGGGTGTTTATCGAGAAACCAGTCGCCTTCGGCCCAAGCGTCGATGACTTGTTTGGCGTAGGGGTTAACGTCGGAGAGGTTTAAAACGTCGTTAAAGGCATCAAACACCAAGGTCATTTTACTGAGGGCGTTGGCTGCTTCCGCCGCCAGGTTACTATCTCTGGACTTGAGAAAGTCAACGAGAGATTGGACGTTATAACCGCCCACCATGGTCCCTAGTAAGTCCACGGCCCCTTGATGGGAGAGGAGAGGACAGTCAATTTCCCCTTTAGCCACCGCCGTGAGGAAGCCGGCTTTCACGTAGGCCGCTTCATCCACACCGGGGGGAATGCGGTCCCGGAGTAGCATGAGGAGGTCTTCTTTGTCTTCTTCTGGGGGGTTTTTCAGCAGTTCACAGAGTTCCGAGGTTTGCTCGGCGGTGAGGGGTAAGGGGGGAATGCCGAGTTTGGCTCGTTCTGCGCTGTGTTGGCGATATTCTTCTAGCATGGGTGTCTTGTAGGTTACGTCTTCTGTATTAGTTTATTGTAAAGGCCAAGTTACAGGAGTTACTGGGGAACGTCATGGGGGAGAGTGGCTTTATCGTTTATGATCTGAATAGTAGGATGATGTTCGAGAAGCAACGATGAACCAAAAGCAACTTATTCAAGAGAAGTTAGGGGATTTAACAGAGGAACAACTGGCTCAGGTATATGCTGTAATTGAGCAATTCCGTGAGACAGAGTACCCTCCTCAGAAGTCGAGTTTCCTCTCTCAACTCCAGCAGTTTGAAATTGATGCTCCGGAAGATTTTTCGATTCAAGTTGGGCAGCGTTTGGGGAGAGTCACTTTAATAATCCTTGGGTTGAAACCCAAGGCTAAGAGCTTAAACCCGTTAAAAACGGGTTAAGAAACCAAGGATGAACTTAAAAATCTAAAAGTTTACTGTCTCAACTCCAGCAGTTTGAAATTGATGCTCCGGAAGATTTTTCGATTCAAGTTGGACAAAGTTTTGGGAGAGATGTGAGTCATCAGTCTCATTTGTAGGGTGCGTTGAGTGGATAATAGGTTAGATAAATTCTCAAGAATGCAATTCACTCAACACACCATATCGGTATAAAAGCAAAGAGGGTGGGGTGCGTTCAACGAATGTTCAGTTGATGGGGTAAATTCAAATTATTTAGCGTTGAACACACCCTACGGTTTGACTAAGACAGTATCAGAAAAAAGAAATAAAATAAAATTAGATGAATGCTTAAACTCCTAAAAGATCGGCAATAAAATCTCGAAGATTGATCAGCATTGGTAGTTGAAGACTCTTTTCATCAATCCACCGATTATCTTGGATTGAGACTTGTATGGTCTTTCCGGGTTTTAATACACTACTGATGATTGAAATTTTTGCTTTTTTTTCTCCCGCAGGTTTTTTGAGTTCTTTTAAATCCGACTTCTTTAAGTCATCTCTATTCATATCTCTTATATATTTTTCTGCTAATTCAAATAAGTTATTATAGTTGCATTTTGCACATTCAATTAAAATATCTTCTAAAGTTCCTGAGTCTTGATTATTGGGAATAATAAAAACTCCCAATTTTTGTTGGTTTTGATTAACAGTTTTCACTGCTCCTAATTGAGCTAACTCAACATCCATAAAACTCAATTTATTGGAGAGTAAATCTTTTAATTGCTGAAAGCGTTTGGAGGGTAGCTCTGTGTCATCAGCATCTAAAATTAGACCAATACTGTATAATTGAGTAACTTCTAAGACAAATAGACTTTCTTCTAAGGTCTGAGCAATATTTTCAATTCCTCTCGCACTATGTATTGCAATAGAATATTCATCATTTTGTAAAAATCTGGGGACGGGAACACGCTTTAATAAATCATCGTTGATAGGAAAAATATTAGGGATTAAAGCATCCCAAAATGAATCAACTAAGGAACGTTGCTTTATGACGGATAGATTTAGTTTTTTGATGAGTTTAATTAAAACTTCAATATCATGTTGCCCTTCTACAACAATATAACAATATTTCATAATATCTTAACGAATGTCTAAGCCTCGATTTAAACGTATTCTACTCAGAAGATCACCGGATAATCGTTTGTTAGTGTTGTCTTGATCATTAAACTGAAAAGCCACGATATCATCAATATTTTCTGTGGATTGAATCATGGTGTCAACCGCTTCTAAACTATGAGTCGTTAAAAAAATTTGTATATTGTTCTGAAAACAACTTTTAACAAGCCAAGAAAATACCTCTTTTAATGCTGAAATATGTATAGAGGTTTCAATTTCATCAATCAGTAATACCCCTTTTTGGGTAGATAGTATGGCTAATGCAAGGGTCAATGTTTTTTTCATACCATCTCCAAAGATATCTAATGGTGTAATTCCTAATTGTTGATGTTCAATATAAATTTCAGATCGTTTATTAGGACTAAGAAGCATAATGTCATTAATGTTAGGGTCAAAAATTTGCAGCAAGTTTAAGAGTTCTTTTTTGTTTTGTTTATTGCTAAGAATTAAACGCGATAATTTAGTCGAAATAGAGTGATAATAGGCTGGAGAAATAATATTAGTTTCAATGAAAGGTTGATGCTTTTTTCGATAAATAAAGCGTTCTCCTTCTACAAACTGTAAAACTTGCGTTTTCTCTAAGGAGTCAGATAATGATTTAACTTGGATTGCCATTTCTAAACCTTCTTTTTCGGTGTTTGTTAAAGTTACTTCATCATCCAATTCTTCAGAACCAAAAGGAAAAGAAAGTTGTTGTCCATCATTCTCGTCAAAAACATATAAATCTGATAGTTCTACATTTAATTGAGTAATAGGGGTCTTACCATTGGATTTTATTAAAATATTTTCATAGTTATTATTATGATGATGAAAAATCCATCTTATAGATTCGATGTCAGGGCGAAAAGAACTTAAATTACTTAAAAAGCGACTCGAAGAAATACTCCGTTTTGAGACTTCAAACCAATGTCGAGGGTCAAGGGGACTACAGAACAGAAAAATCGCTTCTAGTAAACTGGTTTTACCGGAGTTATTATCACCAACGATAATATTAATTTGACCTAACTTATTTAGCTCAATTGTTTTAAAAGCACGAAAACCACTAATTGTGAAATTATCGAATGGTTTGTCCATATTTCTCCCTCCGTTTTATTGTCCCAATTATCATAACAAAGCCTTATAAGTCCCTCAATCATCCCAATTGAAATGCACAACAGCTTACATGGGCGAGAAGGGTCGTAAACTGGAGTCGGAATAGTGACCACTAACTGAGTCAGGTGATGTGAAATAGGCTAAGTTGAGGCGGTAGCAAAATGCCTAACACCTCAACGGAATGGCTAACCTCTAACTAGAGCTTAGAGCGTGTGGCTTATTAAGAGAAGGAGAGATTTAGTTAAGTTGAGATTCCCAATTCTAGACTAATACAACCGAGTTAGCACGTACTCTGATAAATCTAGCAATGCTTGAGAACAGTCGGAGGGTTTTAAATGTTTGAGGTATTCTGTGGCTTGTTGGGAATGGTAGGTGGCTAATTTTTGCGATCGCGCAATTCCCTCACTCTCGGCCACCAACGACATCGCCTCCTCCAAATCCCCCTCCTCACTAAACTCCCGTTCAATAATCGTCTTAATATACGGCTTCTCCTCCAACGCATACAACACCGGGGCCGTTAGATTCCCACTCACCAAATCAGACCCCGCCGGCTTCCCTAACACCTCGCTCGAAGCCGTATAATCGAGAATATCATCCACAATCTGAAACGCTAGACCAAAATGGCGGCCAAACTGATAAATCTGTTCCGCCAACTCCTCGGAAACCCCACTCAAAACCCCGGCGGCCTTCGCACTATTCGCCATCAGCGAAGCCGTCTTATAATAACTTTTCTCCAAATACTGCTCAATGGTTAACTCCGTATCAAAACGGTTTAACCCCTGACGGATTTCTCCCTCCGCAAAATCACGAATCACTTCCGACAGCAGCTTCACCACCTCAAGGTTATCCAAATTTGCCAAATACCAAGAGGACTGCGCAAACAAAAAATCCCCCGCTAACACCGCCACCCGATTCCCAAACAGCGTGTTAACCGTCGCCACATTGCGCCGAATCTCCGACTCATCTACCACATCATCATGGACTAAACTCGCCGTGTGGATCATTTCCGTAATCTCGGCTAAACGACGATGGCGGGGTGTAATCTCCTGATTTAACATAGTCCCCCGTGAAACAAGCAGCACGATCGCAGGCCGTAATCGTTTACCCCCTGCACCGAACAAATGTTCAGCCGCCGCACTGAGAATAGGGTGACGTGCGCCAATCAGTTGCTTTAAGTTACTGGCGAGAATGCCAAGGTCGGCATCAACAGGTGAAAATATAGATGTTGCTGAGGTCATTGGTAAGCCAAATCTGGCACAATAGTTAAGAAAGTTTACATATCTTTTAATTTATTTTAAGACAACCCACCCAGACCTGAGCCACTTTCTTGTAGAAATTTTAGGAAAAACTCACCCATGAGCCGCAAAATCAAACGCCGCCAACTGCTAATCCAAGGGATTTTAGGGACATTCAGCCTCATCGGACTGGATAAAATTTTCTCTCATTTTGCCTCATCCTCCAACCCCACCCTTGCCTCCCCCCTCAACAAAAACCCCGACTCCTCCCCCTCTCCTCCCCAAGACTCCGACAACCTGCTCTTACGCTTTGTCTCCGTGGCCGACACAGGGACCGGAGCATCGGGCCAATATGAAGTCGCCAATGCCATGACCCATCACTACCGACAAAACCCCTATCCCCTCGTTATTTTAGCCGGGGACAACATTTACAACGAAGGGGAAATTGAAAAAGTGGATGAAGTCTTTGAAGAACCCTATGCTCCCCTCTTACAACATGGCGTACAATTCCATGCCTGCCTAGGCAACCACGACATCCGCACAGACAACGGCACTCCCCAAGTACACTATCCGGGGTTTCATATGCAAGGACGGCGTTATTACACCTTTCAACAAGGGCCAGTGCAGTTTTTTGCCCTCGATACCAACCACAATGCCGACTGGGCCCAACAACTGCCGTGGTTAAAACAAGCCTTAGCCAATAGTAATGCTCTGTGGAAAATTGTCTTTGGCCATCATCAGATTTACGCATCGGGGGTATATGGGCCTAATAATGCGGCCTGGGTGCAACCTGTGAAGGACTTAATGAAGCAATACGGGGTGAAGTTATATATTAACGGTCACGAACACCATTATGAGCGCACTGAACCCATTAACGGCATTACCTACCTGACCTGTGGGGGAGGGGCCGGGACTCGTCCTGTGGGACGGTCTCCGTGGACGGAATTTGTGGCCCAACGCCTCAGTTTTGCGGCCTATGAAGTCTATGCCAACCGCATTGAAATTCAAGGCATTGGCACAAATCATCAGGTTTTTGATCGGGGAATGGTGAGCAATTAGCAATTAATAATTAATAATTAATAAGGGTTCGTTGTTGTTGGTTGTTGGTTGTTGGTTGTTTGTCGTTAGTCAACAAGGATAACTGGCAATTGCCAATTGTTGATTATCCCTTGTCAATTAGCCATTAGCAATTAGCAATTGTCAATTATTTATCCCTCTTGTTTCAACGTATCTTCATCAATTTGCTCTTTAAATAAAGCCTTTAACGCTGATAAATCTGCATGGCCGAAATGGATACTATAGACCACTTTATACACTTCTAATACCTTAATGAACCATTTAACCTCATTTTGGGGGACATTCTCGTAATGGGTATATAAGAGAGCAAACCGTTTTTCTAACTCCGACACCATAGCCGGGTGTAGTAAAATTAATTTGAGTAAGACCACCAACACCGAAGATGATCCCATTCCTGTCACCATATCTATAAAGAAATAGTGATCCATTGTGGGACTATCTACCACCAAGAAATCCAAGAGTTTCTTAACGGTACGCATCACTAAAGATTCGCTGGTGGGTTTGGTATCGTAGCGAGAAAGGGTGTTTTGTAGATACTCCTCTAATTGGGGTTTAAATTTGCTTTTTGCATAATCGGAATCTAGGGAATTCACTAAATAAAGATAAAGGTGGTTTTTGAATTCTCCATAAGCTAAATCCTCCGTCCGTGCCATTAAGCGTTGGGCTAGTTTTCTATAACTATAATTGTCTTCTGGCTTGGTGCAGAAGGTGCGGAGAATAATGGCTAACTTGCGATCGCGCAATAAAGTCGGATTTTTTTCTCGACGAATAATCCGGCCTGCTCCCGACGAAAGTTGTCGCGCTTGGGCAATTCGCGCTAAATTAACTTGGTAAGCAACAAACCGTTGTAAGCGGAATTCAAACTTATGTTGCTGTTTCTCGTAGAGGTGAGTAACCGTTTGTCGTTGCACCAGATTACTCCCTTCATGGAGTAATGCCGTTTTATACAAAAACGGATAGCGACGGAGCAATAATTTCAGCGTAAATTGCTTTGGATCTCCCTCAATTTTAGGCGGGATAATCACATGGATCAACTGCTGTAAACATTGATAATCCTTACTCTCTGGGAAATCATGCACCAGTTGGCGAAGTCGTCGCACCCCTCGCGCTTGTTTAAATCCGGGATTGGGTAAATGACTAAAAAAGTCTAATAATTTGTTAATCGCAAAATAGCAGTGTTTATCCCGTTGCCAATAATCAATTAACAGATGACAACAGTGATAGAGAAAGCCATTAAAATGATCTTCAATATCTTTCGCATTGGCCACACGCTCTAACGCTCGTTGAATGGAAGCATCCGGGTAATCGCTCCCCTCAATAAAGAGATGGCGAAAACGGTCTAAAATCGCTTCTGGAGCTTCTTTATGGACACAATCAATCAGATGATTGTAAATTTGTTCTTCGTGTTTCGCGCGATCGCTAGCTGTCCCCTCATCCGTTTTCAGAAACACTCCTTCGAGAGATGCATGATAGTGTTGAGTTTGGTGCGGAGTCGCTTTACCAACTTCTGTGAGAGGAATGCCCAAAATATTCGTCAGTTGCATCGTCTTCCACAACGTGCGAATGCGCTGATATCCGGACGCTCTACTTTGCACTACGAGACAATTATCCGTCTCAGACCGAGAATTAATATCAATAATTTGCAAATCTCGATCATCGGCAACACGCTGCAAACAATTCAGGATATCACGCTTTTTCTCACGAATTTCAGTTAGGGGAAGTGGAGAAGCTATTTCCCACACGGTTTTTTCTTGCACTTTCATGCTTTATATTTGGGGTAAGGAACTTCCCACAAGGCTCGATAAGGGTATAGAGTTACTTTATCTTACCAATACAAGAGATAAGGACAGTCGGTTTTATCCTTTATTATGAAGTAATGTGATAAATCTTGACCAACTGTTACACCTTATGAAGCTCAAGGCCGTTAAGCTCAAGGCTAAAAAAATTCTTGACAATGACTTGCACTTAGTTTCTTGCACTTAGTTTCTTGCACTTAGTTTTCAGAGGGTTGACCTGTTTTAGCACACCAAGGCAGTAAAGATAATACCATTAGCAGACCCAAGGCAAGGCAGAAAGGAACAAATTCTCCTTGAGTCAAAGCCATTTTACCGCTTGCACCTAACCAAGTATAAACGAAAGTGCCAGGAATAATCCCGAAAAACGTCCCCAACGTATAAACACTCAGAGAAATGGGAGTAAGTCCTAAAAGAAAATTCACCACATTAAAAGGAGAAATGGGGGTAAAACGGAGAGCGAGAATAAAATTTAAAGGCATTTTTTGCACAGCGGCCTCACACCGTCGCAGAAAAGGGTGTTGAGCAAATTTATCCTTCATCCAGTGGCGAAAGAGATAACGGGCCAGCAAAAACGCAGAAATTGCCCCTAATGTTGCCCCAAACACAGACCACAATGTTCCCCACCATACCCCAAAAACCACCCCTCCTGTCACCGTGAGAATTGTCCCTGGAATCCCCAATAGGGTTAATAACACATAAGCACCGAGAAACAAAGGCACAGACCATTCTGGATGACCTTGTAGCGTCTCAATCCAAAACCCGTGATCAAACACCAATCGTTTGAGAGGAGTTAAAAAAACCGCAAACAGCAACCCTCCCAGTAAAAAGAATCCTATCCCCCGCAGTAACTTCCCTTGATACTTTTGCCAATATTTACCGATCATTGGACTTCCCCCGTCATCATCCCCAGTCGGAAACAGTCCCGACTGGTGTGCATTTCCTCATGCTTGCACTTGATCTTCTGCCTTGGCTGGATCGACTTCCTCAATATCCTCCTCAATTTCCTCATTGAGAGCTTTGCGGGCAATTTTCGTCACATAAACCGTAACCGCAACCGTAGCAATAAAACCAACAATTCGTAAAACCCATTGCACCATCGCATTTTCTGGGGTTTCCCCTGCCCCCAGAGTGGCAATATTACCCGCCAATGAGCCTAAATACACATACATCACCGTCCCTGGCATCATCCCAATCCAAGACGCAATCACATAATCTCGTAAAGAGACTTTCGTGACTCCAAAAGCATAATTTAAAAACACAAAAGGAAAAATAGGAGAAAGACGAGTTAAGCCAACAATTTTCCAACCTTCCCTAGCTACTGCCTTATCAATAGCCTTAAACTTAGGCTGTTGTTCAATTTTTTTCGATACCCAATCCCGTGCAATATAGCGACCAATCAAAAATGCGATCGCAGCCGCAACCGTAGAAGCAAGAGAAACAATAATAAACCCATACCAAACAGGTTGAAAAAGAACCCCAGCCCCTAAAGTTAACAGTCCTCCAGAAACCAAAAACACGGCTGCTGTCGCATAAATTGCAATAAACGCAATTGGCCCCCAAATCCCTAAACTATCAATCCATCTTAAAGTCGCTTGCATCCCTTGATTAATATAATCTGTAACCCCTAATTGATTGGCAACAATAAGTAAAACAGCCACCGTAATTACAATCCCTCCATATTTGAGTAAATTCTTCTTTTTACTATTTGTTTGCTGAGTCATCAGTCTCTCCTGAATAGATGTACTTAGCAGGGGACAACACGCCCCCTGCTCTTATTTTCACTCTAGTAATGACCCACCACAGCTAGACCCACAACCTGCGGTACAGCCATAACAATATTTTGCTGTTTGTACCTCTTGGATGACATCCAGATTGTTCTTTTCCAACAAATAACCAACCGTTAAAACCTCACCATTAGAGAGTTTTGCCGGAATCCCCTCCATTTGATTGAAATCGCAATCATACACATTTCCTAAATAATCAATAGAAAGCTCATTGCGACACATCAAATGGTCAACTGTAGCCGGGTTGTAATTCTCCTCTAGAAATTGGGTATAAGGCTCAACCAACTCCCGTCTTTCTAGATATTGCTTAGTTCGCCCAATCGGTAAATTCGTAATCGTAAACAGATGATTAAACTGAATATCAAAATGTTCATCGAGATAGGCTTTATAATCCTTCTCTAACTTTTGCTGATTGGGCGGCAAATTAAACCTTTCTTGCGTCGGCAACGGAGGATTATAAACTAAATCCAAAATTAAATTAGGATTATGACCATACCCCAACCCATTTAACCGTTGTAAAGCATGGATTGAATGATTATAAACCCCCGCCCCTCGTTGTCGATCCACATTCGCCTCCAAATAACAAGGAAGCGAAGCCACAACCCGGGCTTGATGTTGGGCTAAATACTCCGGCAAATCTTCAAACCCCGGCTCAAAAAAAATCGTTAAATTTGACCGAACAATCACCTCTTTTCCGGTTGCCCGTGCCGCTTCCACAATAGGCTTAAACCCATAATTCATTTCCGGCGCACCCCCCGTTAAATCCACCGTTTGAATTTGCGGGAAACGGTGAATCAAATCCACTAACTGCTCGCAAACTTCTGGGGATAATTCCTCCGTCCGTTTCGGTCCCGCTTCCACATGACAATGGGTACAAGCAAGGTTACACCGTCGCCCCAAATTAATTTGTAAAACCGTAATCTCTTGTTTGCTTAAAGCACCATTGAGTTTTTGAGTAAACGGAGTAATTGCCGTTTGTGTTTGCATTGAAGACGTTACCATGACAATAAATTAAATGAATCCAAGAAAGTTTACGACATTATAGGAGAGTCTCAGGGGAAAGATAGCCCCCCACTGGGATGAGTTAACCTTGCTTACTTCTGTATTGAACGGGATATAACTGAAATTTTCCTGAGAGTCGTCTAGATAGAGGATGAGAGTTGAGAGGAGGAGAAGGGTAAAACATCCCTGTATCCCTCCCCCTCCTAGCGTCTAAGCGAGTAGCTGTAGGGTGGCAATGCCCACCCTACGCAATGGCCTCTTGGGATGAAACCGTCCGACTGTGGGAGAGGGAGGGGACCCGACCTGATGCGGCCATGAGGACTGGGTGTGGAGGGGAGAATTTAGTCCAGATGGGGAGTCTTTGCTGACCTACTCTGATGATGAGACCGCAAGGGTTTGGAGGATTTTGTCTTGTAGATAGCGGCGTTAACTCCATTTTTGGGCTTGGAGGAATCGGGAACAGTAAATCATTTTTTTGTCCAACTATTCTTCCTACAATCGGGTGATTTTTAGGATTGTGTTTTGGGGGTGTACTGATGAAATTAAGTAAGAATACGGAGAGGGCAACTAATGCTTTGAATTTACGTTACGTTAGGATGGGAGAGAATTTGGGATGTTATGACATTTTGTCACTGGGAGATTAACTCCAGTTAATATCTATTCATATTTAGAAATGAATTGTGGGAGAATGAGTTAAGGTTAGGGAGGTGTCAATTTGCCTTACTCCGATAATTTCCGAGAATTACTGTATCGACAGCCCAAAAGAACTTACTAGGAATTGGACAGTCTTCCAAAGATTATTAAATTCTGGGTCTAAAAGATGAATCTTGTCTAGCACTATCTTCTTTTAATCTACAGTTTTTTGTCTAGATATTGGGTCTGAATAGAGAACCTTTAAAAATTCCCGGTTAGACAATTAAGATAATCTGTCCTCAACGGCTCATTTTCTCTTTTTATGGTAAGGTTTGATATCTCTAGCTTTTGTAAGTTAGTCTTTGGAGAAAAACATGAATCAAGCACCTAAACGAGGAACAATTCTAGTTGTTGATGATAATCCGACGAACTTAGAGGTATTATACGTTACTTTAGACGGTCATGGCTATGAAATTCTTTTAGAGATGAATGGAGAAAGAGGAATTAAACAAGCCCAAGAAAACCTCCCTGACTTAATCATTCTTGATGTCATGATGCCCGGCATTGGAGGGTTTGAGGCTTGCCGCCGTTTAAAAAATGACCCCAAAACCCAAGATATCCCCATTATCTTTTTAACGGCGTTATCTGATTTAGATAATAAGGTGAAAGGCTTACAACTCGATGCCGTTGATTATATCACAAAACCCTTTCAAAAAGAAGAAGTTTTAGCCCGTGTCAAAACCCATGTTCACTTGCGGCAAATGAGCCTAGAGTTAGAGCGAAAAAATGGACAACTAGCCCAAGCTCTGCGGGATTTAAAAGAAACCCAAATCCAATTAGTCCAAAATGAGAAAATGATGGGGTTAGGGCGGTTAGTCGCAGGGATTGCCCACGAAATTAATAATCCGGTAAATTACATTTATGGGAATCTATCTTATTTAGAGACTTGTGTCCAAAAATTAATAGCCTTTCTAGACCAGATTCAAGAAGGCAAACTTTCCACCGCCGCGAACATCCAAGACACGGTACAACAGCTACAGGAAGAATTAGAAATCTCCTTTCTCCGGGAGGATATGCCCCAACTGTTAACCTCGATGAAGACAGGAGTTGAGCGCATTCGGCAAATGGTTTTCGATCTGCGCAATTTTGCCCGGTTAGATGAGTCTGAAGTCAAACCCGTCAATATTCACCAAGGGTTAGAAAATAGCCTTGTCTTGCTCAATTATCGCCTACAAGCCGCCCAAATCGAGGTCAGTAAAGCCTATGGTTCACTACCGGAAGTAGAATGTAATGCGAAACAACTAAACCAAGTCTTTGTCAATCTTTTAATGAATGCCATTGATGCCATCGAAAGTCAAGGCATTGATCCAACGTATCACGGGCAAATCACCATCAGCACCGAACAACTCGATGAGGAGCAAATTACTATTAAAATTAAAGATAATGGCTGTGGTATTCCCCCAGAGAGTCAAAACCAAATTTTCGATCCCTTTTTCACCACTAAACCCATTGGACGGGGAACCGGGTTAGGCTTGTCTATTAGCTACAATATTGTGAAACAAGGGCATCAGGGGCGGTTGTCCTATGTGTCAGAATCCGATCTAGGGACAGAATTTACCATCACCCTACCTATCAAACGTCCCCCTGCTACGGATGCACAACTCACTCCCTTGTCGCCACCGTCAGACTTGAAAACACCAACCTAACCGGACATCCCCCCATCGAAGCCGTAGAACGAAACGAGGAGTCTTGTCCCCTCCTCAATCACTCTTGAATTAAATCCAATTGATTCAATCAAACCTTCTCATCCCACTTTGATTTTATACACCCATGTCAGTTGATCCCGCAAATCTCTGTATTCCGCAACTCATTGAAGCCCAAGTGGCGCAAACCCCCGATTCTCCTGCCATTCTCTATCAACATCACCCCCTGACCTATCAACAACTCAATGAACAGGCCAACCAACTGGCCCATTATTTGCAATCTTTGGGGGTGAAACCGGATGTTTTGGTGGGAGTGTGTATCGATCGCACCCCAGATTTGATCATCGCCCTCCTGGCCATCCTCAAAGCGGGCGGGGCCTATGTTCCCCTTGATCCCACCTATCCGGCCCATCGCCTCAGTTTAATGATCGAGGATGCCCAACCCTCTCTCCTCCTCACCCAAAAACACCTCCTCCCCCAATTACCCGACTCCCAGGCCCATGTCCTCTGTATGGACACCGACGGAGACCGTTTTGCCCAAGAAAGCCGAGAAAACCCCGTTAGTGACGTAACCCCCGCTCATTTAGCCTATGTCATTTACACATCCGGTTCAACAGGCAAACCCAAAGGGGTAGCCATGCCCCATCGGCCTCTCGTCAATTTAATTCAATGGCAAGAGCAACAGTCCAATCTACCCCCCCAAGCTAGGACATTACAATTCACTCCCATTAGCTTTGATGTCTCCTTTCAAGAAATCTTTAGCACCCTAACCACCCAAGGAACTTTAGTGCTAATTTCTGAACCCACCCGACATGATCCCAACCACCTGTTACATTTTCTAGAAGAAAATCAAATTGCGCGACTCTTTCTCCCCTTTGTAGCCCTCCGACAACTGGCAGAAGTGGGGCAAGATCAGCAAATCTTCCCCCCCCACCTCCAAGAAGTGATCACCGCCGGAGAACAGTTACGCATTACCCACCCCATGCGCGACTGGTTCAGCCAACTCCCCCATTGTCGCCTATTCAACCATTACGGGCCCTCAGAAACCCACGTTGTCACCGCCTACCGTCTCCCCGATGATCCCCAAGACTGGGCGGTTCTCCCCCCCATTGGCCGCCCCATCGCCAATGCCCAAATTTACATCCTCAACACCCGCAAACAACCGGTCAGCCAAGGCATCCCCGGTGAACTGTACCTCGGTGGAGTCAGTTTAGCCCAAGGCTATCTCAACCGCCCCGACTTAACCGCCGAGCGATTTATCGTGAATCCCTTTACCCCCCAAGGGGGACAAAAACTCTATAAAACCGGGGATTTAGCCCGCATTCGCCCCGATGGCAATATAGAATTTTTAGGGCGAATGGACTCCCAGGTGAAACTCCACGGGTTTCGCATTGAACCTGGAGAAGTGGAAGCCCTGTTAGAAAACCATCCCAAAGTCCGGGAGGCCATGGTGATGGTGCGGGAAGTCTCTCCCCAAGACCAACGTTTGGCTGCCTATGTCGTCCCCCAACGGGCTGCTACGGGGAGGAAAGTGACTCTCTCGGCCAAGGAACTCTATCGCGCTTTAGGGAGTGAATTGCCCGCCTATATGATTCCGAGTGCGTTTATTATCCTTGATGAATTTCCCCTTACGCCTAGTGGCAAAGTGGACCGTCGGGCGTTTCCGGCCCCCCAATGGCATCGCATGGATACGGAAGTGTATGTGGCCCCCCGCACGCCCTTGGAACAGCAACTGGCGAAGATTTGGACGAAAGTGCTGAAAGTGGAGGAGATTGGCATTAACGATCGCTTTGCCGATTTAGGGGGGAATTCTCTGTTGGCCGTGCAACTTTTGTCTCAAATTAATCATGTCTTTGACGTTGAGTTTCCCCTAGAGGAATTTTTGGCCAATCCTACTATTGCGGCCTCTTCTCTGGTGATTACAGCGTTACAGGAAGGGGCGGCTTTAAAGGCAGCCCATCATCATCGGGATTTCCCCATTGAATTGGATGACTCGATCTATCCCCACAGTGAACTGAATGGCCCTTTGCCGACGGTGTTATTAACGGGGGCGACGGGGTTTTTAGGGGCGTTTCTTTTGCAAGAATTATTGGAGAATACCCGGGCGGATATTTATTGTTTGGTGCGGGCCACTAACTCTAGGGAAGCCTGGGCGAAACTGCAACGGCAGATGCAGCAGTATCAGTTATGGAATCAGGAGGGGCATGATGAACAGCGCGATCGCGTAATCCCCATTGTCGGTGACTTGAGCCAACCCCAACTCGCCCTCCCCGACTACCAATTCCACCGTCTCGCAGAAAAAATTGACCTCATCTACCATTGTGGGGCCTGGGTGAATGTGGTCTATCCCTATTCTGCCCTGGAAGCGGTTAATGTTTACGGGACTCAAGAAATCCTCCGGTTAGCGAGTCAAACTAAAATTAAACCGGTTCATTTTATTTCTACCATTGATGTCTTAGCCCCCTCTGCTGATCAGACTCTGCAAACTATCACCGAAACCCAGTCTATTGGACCCCTAGACGCTCTAGAGAGTGGGTACGGACAAACCAAATACGTGGCCGAACAATTCCTACAAATCGCCTATGCTCGCGGCATTCCCGTGTCGATTTATCGCCCTAGTAATATTATGGGGGCTAGTCAAAGCGGGCGATCGGATACCGGAAGTTTTATGGCCACTCTGATCAAAGGGTGCATTCAAATGGGCATGGCCCCAGATATGAACGCCCTGTTAAACCTCATTCCCGTGGATTATGCAGCCCAAACCATTGTCCAGTTATCCCACAGCCAACAACCCTGCGGGGCTGCCTATTATATTGTCAATCCTCAGTCTTTACCGTGGCAGGATTTTGTACAATCTCTCCATAATTTAGGGTATCCCCTGCCAATGGTGTCCTATGACCGTTGGTACAGTCAATTACTCGACATTGCTCGCTCTCATCTCGACGACACCCTCCCCACCCCCGATAACCCATTGATCTCCTTGGTGGCCCATCTGAAAAATTATGGAACAGTTCAGTATTTACTCGGTCAATTTGACTTTGCTTGTGATCCTCTTTTTCAATATCTCGCTCGTCAAGGTTTAGTTTGTCCTCCCTGTAATGAGGCATTACTCAAGCGGTATTTACAAGCCTTTATCGACCCAGGTTTTCTGACTCGTCGTTTAATGTCTAATTCTCCGTCTTAACTCCCTTGTTCAGTCTTGGGTGGAAACCCAAGACTGAGAGCAGAAATCTTGAAAATTTTTGTCATTAATCGTCAGCATTCAGCCATCAGCTTCAAATAGTTTAAATTTTTATTGCAATTGCTGTTTTTGATGGCAGATTAATTTATCATACAGAGTTACAGGAAATCGCTAATATTGTCCTTCACCTTCCGGAAAACTCATGCTTGTAAAGCAGAAAAAAAAATCCCTGCGTCAGTCGATTGGAGCGAGATTATTTATCTATGTTTTAGGCGGCGCGTTAGTTGGCTTTAGTAGTATCGCTTATTTGTTTTATGAAGTGTTAGAGCATCGGGCTAAGGAAGATATTCAAGGGCAACTCAGTACCCAAGTAGAGATCATTGAAGGGGAATTAGCGGTAGCGAGAAACACTATGGAAAATCTGACCGCCGTAGTCAAATCCATGCACCGTTATGGGATCGAAGATTTAGAAACTTATCAACAAACCGTCTTTGATCTGTTTCAAGAACGGTCTTCTTTAACTATGGCGTTGGGGTTTGGGCAATTTCCTCAAAAAATTTTTCCAGACCGAGAAGCCTATTGGTTATTTTATTTTTTAGATCAAGATGTTCCAGGTCAAGAAGGGGAAACATTAGCCCCACCTTATGAACATATTCGCTATGTTGATGCTTGTTCCGTTGATCAGGATTGTTTGGAACAGGAATATTATTTACGACCGTATAATGCAGGAGAAACCCTTTGGTTAGAACCCTATCGCTGGACAGGGGTGACAATGACCACGGTAACGAGGCCAATTTTTGATGAAAATGGGGAAATTATAGGCATTTCTGGCTTAGATATTAATGTCACGGAACTGAATAAACAGGTTCAAGTTCCTGAGAATTGGCAAGATGGGTATTTTGCTATTTTAAGTCAGGAGGGCAATTTACTGGCTTATCCACCGAACCCCCAAAAAGCGGTGAACTTAGAAACCTATGCAGATATTCCCGACTTGCAGTTTCTGTGGCAACAAATTAATCGGGAGTCTCAAGAGACAGTGGGATGGTTGGAACGAAATGGCCGTTTTTGGGCCTATCAACGTATTGAGGGGACTAACTGGGTGATGCTTGCATCTGTTCCCCAGGGAGTGGTGTTGCAACCTGTGATTCTGATTGCCGCAGGAGGTGCGATCGGGGCTGGTATCATTTTAGCAGGGGTAGTGGCGTTGTTTGTGCGGCGACTCAATCAACGCTTAAAGCCCATTTTAGAAGAATGTTTTAAAATAGCCCAAGCTGACGTAGAACGGTCTCGTCGTTTAAATAACGCCAAAAATGCCTCAAACAATGGGACTTCTCTCTCTCCCTTCAACCTCGAACAAGGAGATGAATTAGACATTCTCAAAAATGCCTTTACCCGCATGACAGAACAGTTAAAAACCTCCTTTGATGACCTCGAAGACCGGGTAAAAGAACGCACCGCAGAATTAGAAAAAGCCAAAAAAATCGCCGATAATGCCAACCGGGCCAAAAGTGAGTTTTTGGCCAACATGAGTCATGAATTAAGAACCCCTCTCAATGGGGTTTTAGGTTATACCCAAGTCTTACAGCGTTCTGCCAATTTCAATGAACAGGAAAAACATGGCTTAACCGTCATTCAACAATGTGGGTCTCACCTGCTGACCCTCATTAATGATGTCCTCGATATTTCTAAAATTGAAGCCCGCAAACTGGAGTTAAATCCCCAAGATTTTCATTTACCCTCTTTCCTCCAGAGTGTCGTGGAAATGTGCCAAATTCGCGCAGAAAAGAAAGGAGTTAACTTTATTTATCATCCCCCCGAACAGCTACCGGAAGGCATCAAAACCGATGAAAAACGCCTCAGACAAGTTTTAATTAATTTAATTAGTAATGCTACTAAATTTACCGATACAGGTCACATTATCTTTGATGTGCAAATTGAGAATTTAACCCCCCAACAAGTCCGTTTATCTTTCACTGTAGAAGATACAGGGGTTGGGATGACTTCCGAACAACAACAAAAGATTTTTAACCCCTTTGAACAGGTAGGAGACAGTGATAAAAAAGCAGAAGGAACAGGACTAGGATTATCCATTAGTCAAAAAATCATTGAAATGATGGGGGGAACAATTCAGGTAGAGAGTCAATTAGGAGTCGGGAGTGTTTTTTCTTTCTCTATTGAATGTCCCTTATCCAATGATTGGATTATTAAAAATAGTCTCACCAAAAAAGGAGTTATTCAAGGATATAGTGGAGAAAGTCGTCTTATTTTAATTGTCGATGATCGCTGGGAAAATCGTTCGGTTTTAGTGAACTTATTAAAACCCGTTGGGTTTGACCTTATAGAGGCTGAAAATGGTCAAGAAGGACTAGAAAAAGCCAGCCAATATTACCCCGATTTAATTATTACAGATTTAAAAATGCCTGTTATGGATGGTTGGAGATTTTTAGAATTAATCCGACAACATCCCGATTTAAAAAATACTTTAATTATTGTGTCTTCGGCCAGTGTATTTGAAGCAGATCAACAAAAAAGTCTCGATGCAGGAGGAGATGATTTCTTAGCGAAACCCGTAGAAGCTGATAATCTCTATCAAATGCTACAAAAATATCTCAATTTTGATTGGATTTATGAAAATGAAAACTTGGTAGTAAAGGATACTTTAGTTGTTGCAAACGATACCCTAACTATCCCTCCTCCCTCCGAGTTAGAAACCTTGAGAGAATATGCAGAAAAGGGACAAATGAGTGGTCTGAAATCTGAATTAAAACGTCTTGCCATTTTAGATGATCAGTATAAAACCTTTGTGGATGAATTAGAGCAGTTATTGCAAACGTTTAATATCCAAAAAATCCGTCAATTCTTGAATGAACATTAGTAATTTTTGGGTTAAAACCCAAGGCTAATAGCTGAAACCCGTTAAAAACGGGTTGATATGACATCCGGTTAATCCTTATCAGTTCGTAGTAAGCCCTAAAGGGCTTACAATAAATTGATTTAATAGAAATCAAGCGGATTTCAGATAATATAATAATCATTAGTAATCCTTGGGTTAAAACCCAAGGCTAATAGCTGAAACCCGTTAAAAACGGGTTAATGCAATAATCATTTGGCTTCCCCCTTTTTTAAGACGGATAAGAGGGGGATCGTCTAGTCAACCTGAATACTGACAAAATATACAATAAAATCCACAATCAAAGGTTTAACCAACTGACAATTTCTGCAACGCTTAACTCTAACTCAATTCCCTCTAATACAGGGAGTGTATTTTCTCCTCGAAATAAATCAATCCGTTGGTTTTCACCAATTACCGCAATACTTTCTTCTTCAGGATTAATTAACCAACCTAGTTTTGTTCCTTGTTGAGAACAATGTAATAATTTATCTAACACTTGCATCATCCCTTGATCGGGAGATAAAATTTCAATTGACCAATCGGGATAAATTTCAAAGCGATTGGCAATTTTGCCTTGAGGAGTGACGGGGATTCTGTCCCAGTAAAATACAGTAATATCGGGGACAAGGGAACGTCCTCCAAAGGTACAGCGTAATTCGGGGAATGCTCTCGCAATTTTTTGCGTTCTAGTCACTTTATTAATTGTTTCGCATAATTCCCCTTGTAGTAAACTATGTTCTCCTTGTGGCATGGGTTTTTGAATAATTTTTCCGTTAAGATATTCTGAGGCCGGTTTGGTTTCTGGCCGCTTCAGGAAGTCGTCTAAGGTGAGAGAGGGATTTATGGTTTGAGTCATTTTATCGGTGGTTTTTGGGTCAATTTATTTTTGGGTCAATTTATTTTTGGGTCGATTTAACGTTTTGTTGGGTTATGCTTTGCTTCACCCAATCAGAAGCATCCATCACTACTTCACTCACTAACAGTCTCTTTTCTTCTTTCCTAAATCAATTCTTCTGACAATTTACAATTGGTTGAAACCTCCGTCTTTAACTATTGTAACATCTTGACGATTTACTGCACTAATTCTCCCGTGGGGATCGATTCAATGAGTTGACGAGTATAATCGGTTTTGGGGTTGTGATAAATTTCGGCGGCACTGTCGATTTCTTCGATTTTTCCTTGGTTCATAACCATGATGCGATCGCTCATAAATTGAACCACACTTAAATCATGGGAAATAAAAATATAAGTGAGGCCAAATTCCCCTTGCAATTCCTTCAATAAATTTAACACCTGCGCTTGTACCGAAACATCTAATGCCGATACCGATTCATCACAAATAATAAAGCGAGGATTTAACGCTAAAGCGCGAGCAATACAAACCCGTTGTCGTTGACCTCCGGAAAACTCGTGGGGATAGCGTTTCATCGCATCGGCATTTAAGCCAACTTTTTCTAACAAATAAGCAGCGCGTTCCTTCCGCTTTTTCTCACTTATTCCCATATTATGCACCCGTAACGGTTCAGTAATGGTTTTGCCGACACTCAAACGAGGATTGAGAGAATTATAAGGGTTTTGAAAGACAATTTGCATCTCCCGTCTCAAGCGTTGCAAACGAGTCTTCGACAGTTGAGTAATTTGTTTCCCATCAAACTTAATTTTGCCATGTAACTCTGGAGTTAAGCGTAACAACGTCCTTGCTAACGTGGACTTTCCACACCCCGACTCACCCACCAATCCCAACGTTTCCCCTTCGTAAACCTCGAAAGAAATGTCATTCACGGCCATAAAATACCGTTGGGTAAAACCTAAAACTCCCTTAATGGGAAACCCCACACTTAATTTTTCCACCGAAAGTAATACTTTATTCTTTTCTACATTGCGATCTAAAGACTCCTTCGCTGTAGTTTGAACAGCTACTTTTTCTTGCACCACTTCCTCCCCGCTTTCCGTGGTTTTAAATTCCATAAAGTCTTCAATCGTGGGGAGAATAGCTAATTTTTGGTCTAAGCGAGGCCGACAAGCTAATAAACCTTTTGTGTAGGGATGTTCAGGATGAGCAAAAAGTTTCTCTAAACTCCCTGTCTCAACAATTTCTCCCTTGTACATCACCGCCACTTGATCAGCAATTTCCGCAATGACCCCTAAATCATGGGTAATGAAAATTAAGGACATTTCTCGCGCCTTACAGAGGTCATTGAGTAACTGTAAAATGGTGGCCTGTACCGTCACATCTAACGCTGTAGTCGGTTCATCAGCAATTAACAGCGTCGGATTACAAGAAATCGCCATGGCAATCATCACCCGTTGCAACTGTCCCCCAGATAACTCGTGGGGATAGCGTTTCAACATGGCCCGTTTTTGTTCGTTAATGTGGCGAATAATTTCCCGTTCTGTGGGGTTTCCCTCTAATTCCTGGACTGCCTTTTCTCGTAACTCCTCATCACTGGATAAAAGACGGACTTCTTGTAAGGATAAAATCGCTTTTCGTCTTGCTTCGGGAGGAGAGACATTTTGATGTAAGCGAATCGCCTCAGTTAGCTGAAACCCGATATTATACACTGGGTTGAGAGAGGACATAGGTTCTTGGAAAATCATTGCCACCCGTCCCCCTCGGAACTTGCGTCGTTTTTCTTCATGGAGCGATCGCAAGTCCACCGCATCTTCCCCCCTCTCCGGAGTAAACCAAATCTCCCCCCCTGCAACCTTCCCCGGTTGCGGGACCAACCCCATCAATGCTAACGCAGTCACTGACTTCCCCGAACCGGATTCTCCCACGATTCCCAGGGTTTCCCCTCGTTGTAACTGAAAACTAATCTCATCCACTGCAACTAAAGGTTGCGTTTGGTCTTCCAAGGAAAACTGAACTTGTAAATTGCGAACATCGAGAACCGTATCACTCATGCGTCTATCCGTCAGGTCTTATCAGTTAAACATGATTGTACCAACTCCATCAGGATAGCAAACCGATCTAGGGGAGAAAGTGTGAAAAAAGACTAAATTGAACACCGTCCTTAATTTTTCCGAGTATCCTAGGAAATAACCCTACTGTTCCGCATACTTGGATTGAACTGATCATGTCTGACACTGAACAAACCTTACAAAAAATCCAGAAGCAGGCCAAGAAAAAAATCTGGATAACCGCGATTCTCACGTTCTTTGTCCCGTTTGGGGGATATCTCTACACCTTACGTTATACCGCATCTCTGCTGGCTTTTATAGCCATGATGCTACTCATTTCTGCTGAAGATGTCATCGGGGAAGATCCGTCGGATACCTTGTATGGTTTTTTCATCTTTGGAGTAGCGATCGAAAATTCTCTAGCGGTCAAAAAAGCAAGAGATAAGGCACAAGAAAAAGGGTTACAATTGGACTCTACTCCCCAAGCCTCTTTACCCAATGCTAAAGTACAAATTTTGAAAGCTGGGAAACAACAGTCAGAGTTTACAGTTTCGGATATTGTAGTGATGACGGAATTATCTCCAGAACGAGTTAAACCCCTATTATTAGAAATGGAACGAGAAGATTTAATTCGGTCTTATAATCGTGATTCGGACGGTGCGATCGTTTATAAAGTTATTTAGAGTGACTAAAGCACAATTCGACAGTGCTTCTGCTCTCATTTATCTTGACTTCCAAAATGCTTATACTCAAAGTCAGCGAAGATGTGTACAACGCATAACAGCGTGGCAGAAAGTTTATTTTGTTGAATTTTACCTTGATACAGTAAAACAGGCTTATCGCAAAGAAGCCAAACAGTTTTATCCAGATACAGGAGGAAATTCTAGAAGTTTTTCTATTTTGAAACAAGCCTATGAAATTGCTTTAAAAAATTCAACGAAATGACTTACTCCGCCACTCCCATTAATGTAAATGCAGCCCAATCCCTCGGACTAGGATATTGTTGGCGCGTGGTTAACATCGCTTCTCGTAAAGCCTGCGCCTTATTCTGGCCTTGCTCTAAATTCTGATAAAATTCCACCATTAACGTTGCCGTTGGTTGATCGGGAATCGCCCATAACGAAACCACCAAACTAGGAACACCGGCCCCAATAAAAGAGCGAGAAAACCCCACAACCCCATCCCCAAATAACGTCTTTGATCCCCGTCCCGTATCACAGGCACTCAATACCGCTAACTCAGCATTTAAGTCCAACTGAAACACCTCTCTAGTGGACAACAAACCATTATCATTTGCAGTCGGAGCAAAAGCCAAAGCACTTAAATACCCCGAAAACTCATCCAGTAACCCGTGGGTGGCAAAATGAATATACTTGGCCTCCTCCATCCGTTGCTTCACTTGGGGTTTCGTCGCATCTGAACCTAAAAGGGGTTGGGTGTTGAGGAGTTGCGCGATCGCATTTGCCTCTTTTTCCGCCCCCGATAGCGTTTCCAACTGCTCCGGAGGTTGTCCAGGAATCAACGAAACCGTCGGCATCGTTGGATTCCCCACAATCAACATCTCCTCCTGGGGAGTCAGCATCTCGCGCACCTGTCGTGCTAAACCGAGAACTTGTATCGACGGAACAGTAATCGGCGTATGCTGTTCAATAAAAGCCGTTCCCTGAGCATCCAGTAAAGCCGGAAAAGGAACAAGAAACAGCATATCTTGGGGAATAAAAGTCACCGTTGCATTGGGATCAGTAGGTAATAAATCTGCGATCGGTTCAATGAGAACCCCGTGTAACGCTTGAAGCGGAGCAACCTCTGCATTAGGACGACGACTCGCCAAATAAATCCCCTGACGGGCCTCTTTCACCAACTCCTCAATCGGTTGCTCCACCGTCACTTGGCGAAAATCCATCGTCCCATCCGGGTGAACCACCCAAATTAAAAGCTCTTGGGAAGGCGGAGGCGGCTTAGGAAAAAAGTTATAACGGTAGAGACGACCATACTCATACACAATCGTATATTGCACCAACGTCGTTTTCTCCCGTTGAGCAATTTGCTGCATTTCCGACCAACTTAACGCCGTTGCTTGAACCTCCTCTGGGTTTAACGCAAAGCGAGACACCATCAACTCCGTTAAAGCCTTCGTTCGTCCTTGTTCAGAGACTTCTAGCGCATCCTGAAACCGATTTTGCTCAATCAAAACTCGTTGCAAGAGTCGATAGGCATCAACCGAACTTTCAAATTGAATTTGATTGAGGCGATCGCGGCTCATCGGTAAAATATTAGTATTCTGTAAACTCGCTTGTCGGTCTTGCTCATACGCCTCAATCGCTTCTCTCAGATAAGGTTCAGCCTGCTTTGCCCGGCCCATACGCCACAACAGATACCCCACCCTCTCCGAAGCCACCGCAAGAGAATGATTCTCCGCCTTATACTTCGCCAAGGCTTGTTTTTGCCACTCCAAGGCTTGCGCCAAATCCCCCAACCCAAAATAGGACGCACTCAAGTCATCCAAAACCATCCCTTGATTCAACGCCTCAAACTCCTGAACCAATTCCCACCGTTGCTGCTGCACCGCAAGAGCTTTTTCATACTCCTGTTCAGCATTATAGAATTCCGCCACCGCCTCCAAATAAGCCACTTTTTGGTAATTATCCGAAGCCAGAGCAACCGCATTTTGCAGATCAACCAAAGCCGCCTCCGGTTGGCGGCGTTGATAGCGGATAATCCCTAACATCAGATGGAGACCAGAAACTTGCTCACGAATCTCACTATTTTGAATAACCGGAATCGCCTCCTCTATCACCGCAATCCCCTTGCCAAACTGTCGATTAATTTGATACACCGAAGCCAGAGAATAAACCGCCGCCAGATAGTCTTGGGGAGCTTCACGGGGATCAACCAGCGTTAAATACTCTTGCCAAACCTCCAACGCTCGCACAGAATTTAAGTCCGTCGTGTAAGAATACCCCAGCACATGAAGCAACATTTTACGCCGTTCTGGAGTACGAGCTTGGGCTAATTGTTCCTCCAGAAAATTAATCCCATGCAGATCGCCTAACTTCGATTTTAAACTGCTGAAACTATGTAAAATACTGCGTTCCCAAGCCAGATCATTCACCTCCCTCGCTATCTGCAACGCCTCCTCATAGAGAGGGAGAGCCTTTTCAAATTCTCCAAAATACTGATATGCGATCGCTGCCGAATAAAGAGCTTGAGACACCGCCTTACGATTCCCACTTTCCTCCGCTTGTTCAAGCATTGTAGGAAAACCCTCAAGCACCTGCTCATAACTGCGGCGAATCTCTGCACCTTGGGTAACTCCCGGCAAAGCCGAACTTCCCAAAACCACCAAAGACAACAAAAGAGAAAAGGCGTTAGTTTTCATAGTTTTGGCATACAGTAGGAATGATTGGTCGTAGGTCGTAGGCCGTGAAGCGCGACAGCGTAACGCACCCCAACCCACCCAAACAATGCTATATTACAGCATTTCCAACCGCATAAAAGCTCAATGCCGAATTATAGAAGACCTTATCTTGCGGGAGCAACCTACTTTATCACCCAAGTCACGTATCAAAGAATCTCTTGGCTTTGTTGGCCCATGGGCAGAAAAGCACTCCGAGAGGCAATTGAAAAAGTCAGAGAAAAATATCCATTTTCGATAGATGCGTTTATTTTATTACCCGATCATTTCCATTGTTTGTGGACTTTACCCCCAAATGATTTTGACTTCTCCGTGAGATTGCGATTAATTAAAACCTATGTCACCAAACATTATGGACAAGAATTAGGCATTAATCGAGAAATATCTCAATCCCGAAAAAAGCGAAACGAAAAGAATCTCTGGCAACGTCGTTTTTGGGAACATTTAATCCGGAATGAGCGAGATTATGCCTTGCATTGTGATTATATTCATGATAATCCAGTTCGCCATGGATTATGTAAACATCCTCAAGATTGGCCATATTCTAGGATTTATCTTATTGATTGGTGCGTTACACTTCGTTAACGCACCCTACGGGGGATTGGGGTTGTTATCGGACAAAACTATAAATGGTTTGGGTTTCCCAATGAGAGGCAACGGAAGATGGTTTTTTATCTAAGGGATAATGGGTTCGAGATAAATGCACTCGTAATGTCGTCATGGGATCATGACCTTGGGACAGGAGAAACTCTAAACGGTTTACTTGAGGCCAAGTGGTGAGGGTGTCCAGAATGCGCGTAATGGCCTCACTATACGGATGATTTTGATCTTTGTACCAGTCAGGACTGGCTAAATTGGCTTGATCAAAACCTAAATGAATGACTAAACTGGGTTTGCTGAAAAGCGCGATCGCAACTGGCCTCGCTTCTTCCTGTAACACTAAATTCTCCGACTCTGACAACTCCCGCAACTGTTCTAATAACTCATACCGTTGTTTCACCGTTTGCACCGTCTCATCCCATTGCACCCCAACGGTAATTAAATAAGTTTGCAACAGGAGATGACCCAATTTTTCCGCTTTGGTGGCTAAATATTCCGAATTATAATCGGTAGCTTCAATTAACAGGGGAACACGGTCGGCAATTTCTAACCCATACCCCTTCAATCCTGCAATTTTGCGGGGATTATTGGTGATCAGGCGAATTTTATTCACCCCTAAATCATTCAACATTTGCGCCCCCATGCCATATTCCCGTAAATCGGCCGGAAACCCTAACCGTTCATTGGCTTCTACGGTATCTAACCCCATATCTTGTAGGGAATAGGCTTTTAATTTATTGACTAAACCAATTCCCCGGCCTTCCTGACGCAAATACACCACAACCCCTAACCCATGATTATCAATCATTTTTAAGGCTGTCTGTAACTGCATCCGACAGTCACAGCGTAATGATCCCAACGCATCCCCAGTTAAACATTCCGAGTGCATCCGCACCATGACGGGATTATCTGGAAATTCCTTTAAATCCCCCTTGACAATGGCAATATGTTCGGAATTATCCAAGACATTGCGATAGGCATAGAGGGTAAACTCCCCAAACTGGCTGGGGAAGCGACTCACGGCTTCTCGATAGACAAAGCGATCGTGTTCGAGGCGATAACTGATTAAATCGGCAATGGTAATCAGTTTCAGATCGTGTTTCTGGGCATACTTATCCAATTCTGGCAAGCGGGCCATCGACCCATCGGGGTTTTGAATTTCGCAAATGACCCCAGCAGGATACAATCCCGATAAGCGGGATAAATCCACGGCCGCTTCCGTATGGCCTGCCCGTTTGAGGACTCCCCCTGTTTTTGCCCGCAGGGGGAAAATATGCCCAGGTCGTCGTAAATCTTCCGGTGTCGCGGTGGGGTTGATGGCCACTTGAATGGTTTTGGCCCGATCATCGGCGGAAATGCCTGTGGTGACTCCCCAACGAGGGGCCGCATCAATGCTGACGGTGAAGGCCGTTTGGTTGGGATCGGTGTTTTTTGTCACCATCAGGGGCAGATCCAGTTGATCCAAACGTTCCCCTGTCATGGCCAGACAGATTAACCCCCTTGCTTCCACTGCCATAAAATTAATCATATCCGGGGTGGCAAACTGGGCAGCACAAATTAAGTCGCCTTCGTTTTCCCGGTGTTCGTCGTCCACGACAACGATGGGCCGGCCTGCTTTATAGTCGGCTAGGGCGGCATCAATGGAATCAAAGTGACAGGGATAATGGGGCGAGTCCAACACGGATTTTGTTACGTTTTCTTACATTACAATTCTTTATTGATTGTAACTTGTTTGGGCGGTTGTTCGGGGAAGGGGATGGTGCAAGCCGTCCTGCACCCTAAACTGAAAAACGCTATATCTCAAAAATAGACAAAAAAAAAGAGAGCCACCTTTATTAAAAAGTGACCCCCCCAATCATCAGGGTGCATCTACTAGATTTAATATAACAAATTGGGGGAGGGGTGTCACCCCCCACCCCAAATTTTTTTTGTTGGAGAAAGAGTAAAGGTCCAGTAAGCCAGAGACTCCATGAGCGCGAAAGCCCCGACATAACCGGATAGGGGGGGTAAATCCCCCAACACCCAAGCCGAGGTATCTGTTGATTGGGCATCCAGGCGCAGGAGGGAGGGGGGATGTTCCGGAGTGACGGAGACTTGGACGGTGTTTAAGGCGGCTATGCCTTCTCCCGTGGCTTTGAGATAGGCTTCTTTGCGGGTCCAGATGCGGAAAAATGCCAATTCTTGGTCTCTGGGGGGTAAGCGGGATAAGGCTTGATATTCTTGGGGTTGAAAAAACCGTTGGGCGAGTTTGAGATGGGGGAGGGGGCGGATTTTTTCGAGATCAACGCCTAGGGGGGTTTGGCGGGTGAATCCGTAGAGGGCAAACTCTCCGGAGTGGGACAGGTTAAACTGGAGGGGAGAGGAGACTAGGGCGGGTTTCCCTTGGTCACTGTAGGTAAAGGTGAGGGTTTGGGGGGGGTGGTGGAGGTAATGGCTGAGGAAAAGGCGGAGTAATCCCCGTCCGAGGATAAAGGCCCTGCGATCGCGCTTTTGTAAAAACCGATTCGCCCGTCTCCTCTCCAAATCCGATAAAATCCCCCAAAACCGAGCCTCCTCGGTCTCCCATTCCCGACGATCCACCAGCCATAAATGTAACGTATCCGGAGGCAACCGCCAATCCTCTAACTCACTGACCCGCAACCATTCCATACCTGCTAAAATAATGTCCCGTCTTCATCGAGTTTCCTCCAATCTAATCTAACGTTAAAATAAACCCCAATAGTTGGCGGTCAAAGTCTTCCAACTTCCTCGCCTAACCTTGAACCCCACCCGTGTGTCCTTATCCATTATCGCCAAGCGTAAACCTAACCTATGAGCGAAGCAGACAACCCCAACCAACCCCAACCGCCCGAACATCCTTGGTTTTCCTCTGCGAGTGAGGACTATTCTTCATCGCCCAATCCCGAAGGGGCGAAACCCATCCCCGAAACCCCGGAACAGATGGAGGAACTCTTTGGGACTTCCTCTATTCAAGAGGCGGACTGGTTTGGGTTGGCGCGGACTCTCCGCCAACGGAATCGGGAATTGTTGCGTAAAGTGGCAACCCTAGAACAAGCTCTCAATAAGTTACAAGAAGAAGCCGCCCAACGCAGACGGACTCAAACCCAAGGGGGAGTCGCGTCCGGAGAGTCCCAAGAACTCCAAGACGCACAGGCCCAGATTGGTTTACTGTTTCAAGAATTAGAAGCCTCTCACCAGGTGGCGCAACGTCAACATCAGTTGATCGAAACCCTCACCAAACAGTTAGAAACCGCCCAAACCCAGATTGTGCAACTGGAACGAGAATGCGCCCTCGCCCATCAACGGTATCAAGACCAGGTGCAACTGTTGTCTCAAGCGGCGGATAATTCTCAGGAATTGCGCGATCGCTTAACCCGACAACAACACCACACCCAACAGTTTAAAGCCGTACTGGATCGCTATTTAACCCCCGCCGATGAAGTCTTAAAAAGCGACCCCTCCAGCCTTCACGCAACCCCCACCCCACAACCGCAACCCCAAACCCCTCCCAAAGCTGAACCCCCCAAAGCCAAACCCGTACAACCCAACCCAGGGGACAAACGACAACCCATTCAACCCTGGTCCTTACAATTTCGGAATCAACAGTCAGGACTAGGAGAACCCCCCAGTTGGGTCTCTCGCTTAATGGAACAACAGCCCACAACCCCCCCACCGTCTCCCCAACCCACCCCCGACGACACCCCAGACTATTCTCAACCCTCCAGTCTGGAAAACCCCCAAAACAACATCCCAGACTATGCTCAACCCTCCAGTCTGGAGACCCCGCCAGAGCAGTATCCCCAAGACAGTCCCGATACTGCTCCAGACTACACCCCAGACCCCCCACAGGATGAGCCATCCCCCTCTCCTGAACCCGTCATGGGTCAATCCGCCCCCCCAGGGAAATACAAAAACGTCTCCTTACCCTCCTTTTCCCATCCCCGCAAACAATTAAACCCCTCCCCTCCGGCGGTAAAACCGACGGCTAACCCCCCCGTAGAGAAAACCACCCCACCCCCGAAAAAAACCCTCAAAAAGCGTCAATCCCTGGCCGGGTTAGACTTACCGACCTTTCCCCGGTATCGCGCCTAGACTGGTTGCACCATTGAGCAAAAAGAAAGCACTGTCCCACCTTATTGGTAGGACAGTGCAGGTTTTATCTTTAACCCTGAGAAGACCCTCGCCTCCGGCGATGGGATGAATCAGGGGGCAGTTTGATTCTCGACATACTGTTTTAATGTCTCAATTGTCACCCCTCCGCAACTAGCCACAAAGTACGAGCCTGTCCAAAAAAC
>NZ_JAQMSD010000330.1 GCF_028330525.1 Spirulina sp. CS-785/01 | reverse complement strand
CATCTCCCCCATCTTCCCCATCTCCCCCATCTTCCCCTCTCTGTGTTCTCTGTGTCTGGAACTGAGGGAATAAGACCATTGAAAGAGAAAATTTGTTCATCCTCCCATTGATTCTATCCTGCTTTTACTCCTTTTAAGAGAGTGTAGTCTGCTCTCTCTACTGTTAAGTTATGTGAAAGAAGGGGACTTAAATCCTGTTACACCGAGATGACATCAACACTCCAACAGATTATAGCTTGCTGAAGCTGAATTTCTCTAAGGATAAAATGAGGAGAATGAGCAATAAGAGAGAACATACCCCCCTTTCTTAGATATCGCATTACGGGGATACCTTCAAGCAGACTCAACGTTGAGAAACCTCATGATTAAACACTGATATGACAGATTACTGTTTACCGTTGACCGTTGACTGCTATATCACCATACATCCTCAAGAAAATTCTTGGAGAGATTTGGGCAATTTTGACCTGAGATGAGTCTCATCCCGTTCTCCTAGGGTTAGAATAACGCTGATTGACAACTTTGTGGGCTGCTTCAACTAACCATCCTCAGACCGTTCTTTTTCACTATGCTTTCTTCCACATCCTCCAATACTCTCACTCAAACAGTGGTCAATCTTCTCTTGATCGAAAGTGATCAAGATGAAGCAGAATTAGTGGCTGATTTATTTCAAGCCGTTGAACGAGAAAATCCGGTTAAGATTAAGCTGACTAGGTGCGATCGCTTGCAAACCTCCCTCGAACACCTCCAGCAGCACTCCTGTGATATTATCCTCACCAATTTAACCTTACCCGACAGTCAAGGAGTCAACACCGTAGCGCAACTCCGAAATTATAACGTCCCGGTGGTAGTCTTCACCCATTTAACCGATGAAACAGTGGCCCAACAAACCCTCCGTGCTGGAGCGCAAGATTATTTAGTCAAAAGCACCGTAGGTAGTCAACAACTGATCCACTCCCTCCAATATGCCATCGAACGAGACAAGCATCAGCAAAAGCTCTCTCAACAAGCCTATCAATACTGTACCCTACTCAACCAGTTAGATGAAGTGGTCTTTGAACTGGATGCTTTGGGGAAATTTGAATTCTTAAATCAAGCATGGACTGAATTAACGGGGTCCCCCATTGCCGATACCCTCCACAAGCCCATGTTAGACTCCCTTCACCCGGCAGATCAACCCCGCTATCAACAGCAATTCCAACAACTCATGCAAAAGCAATGTCCCTACATTAACCTTCGTTTACGTTGTCCCACCCCCAACCAAGACTATCAAGTCTGTTTGCTCCATGCCTCACCCGTTTACCATGTTAACGGGAGTCTAATGGGCATTGTCGGCACAATTCGCAGTCTCACCCATGATCCCTCCGTCTTATCCCAAACCGGAATTGCGGCCAATCTCGCAGAAATCCCGCTTACGGACTTCTAATCACTAATCTCTGGAAAAGGGCAGGATTTTCCTGCCCTGAGTCGCTTACCAAAGGCCGCGAATCGGAGTGGCCAGACTGGCCACCTCATCCTTTAAATCTTCCGGGATAAATACGCGATTCACCCCATGAATCACCCCATTCTCAGCAGGGATATCCGCTTGCACCACGCTACCATTATTAATGATGACCCCATCAGGTTCGACTCGGACCGCTAAACCGCGATCGCCCAAAGTCGTCACTCCTCCAGTTTCCAAATCCTCCGCCATCACTTCCCCAGGGACCACATGATAGGTGAGAATATCCACCAACAACTCCCGGTTTTCCGGTTCTAACAAAGCTTCCAACACCCCATCCGGCAGATTCGCAAACGCTTCATCCGTCGGAGCAAACACCGTAAACGGGCCATCCCCAGACAGTGTATCCGCTAAACCCGCAGTCGAAACCGCTTGCACCAACGTCTCAAAATCATCACTCCCTGAAGCAACCTCAACAATGTTACCGGGAGCATCCTGAGCAATTAACAGAGTGTCCGGAGATTGAACCGAGGGATCGGAAGACTCTGCTTGTGCCAAAGTCGTCCCCCCCATCAAAGCGGCAAGTCCCAAGAGACTACTCCCAAGCAGCGCAGGTAAAAATTGGCGGTTTTTATAGCTCATAATTGCTCTAAATATTGTGAAGTTTTGTGTATGGCATCAATTATAGGCACTTTCTTCTAGGATGTGACAGAATTCTTCGCCATTTTTCCCCTCTCGTTGCGTCCGGGAGAATCTGCCCAATTTTAGAGGATAGAACCGTCTCTGCCCATTCCCCCTTCACAAAAAAATAAGAATTGTCGCATTTGCTGTGACTCACAGAACAGTCCCCTTTAAAATAAAACACTACCCAAAGAAGGAGAACATCATTATGAGTCAACGCCCGATTATTCTTGGTATTGTCGGTGATAGTGCTGCGGGCAAAACCACCTTAACACGAGGAATCGCCAAAGTTTTAGGAAAATCAGAAGTCACCGTAATTTGCACCGACGACTATCATCGCTATGACCGGAAACAACGGGCTGAAATCGGGATTTCTGCCTTACACCCCGATTGCAACTATCTCGATATCATTCAACAACATCTCAGCCTCCTACGCACCGGACAACCCATCCTCAAACCCATCTATAATCACGATACCGGAGAATTTGACCCCCCCGAATACATCAAACCCAGTCGCTTTGTCATCGTCGAAGGATTATTAGGGTATGCCACACGGGGAATGCAAGATAGTTATGATGTGAAAGTCTATCTGGCCCCCCCAGAAAAATTACGAGAATCTTGGAAAATTAAACGAGACACCAGCAAACGAGGGTACACTCCCGAACAAGTCCGGGAACAACTCCAGAAACGTGAACCCGACTCCGAAGACTTTATCCGGCCTCAACGACAATGGGCCGATGTCATCGTGACTTTTTATCCTCCCGAAGAAGGGTCTGGCCAAGATGACCTCTTACTCAATGTACGTTTAGTCCTGCGTCCCACCATTCCCCACCCCGACTTAACCGAAATTCTCCATTCGGGAGGGAATGATCTCGGATCAGCTATTCGTCTAGGATTAGATCGGGATATGGGGAAACCCGTCGATGTGTTAGAAATTGACGGTCACGCCACTATCGAGCAGGTTCGGACGTTAGAACGCTTATTATGTAATGATGTGCCGTATTTAGGCAAATTTTGCAGCTTAGAAGGCAATCAAGACATCGGGAAAATCACCGGAACAACCGGGGAAACCCTCCAGAGTTATCCTTTAGCCTTAACTCAGCTTCTGATTACCTATCATATGCTCAAAGCAGCGCACGTTTACAATTAACCAGAAATGGGAGATGGAGGAGATGGGGGAGATGGAGGAGAAATGGTTTATTGCACTGTTGTCTAACTTGACGCTCCTCTATCTCCCCATGCTTCTGGAAAATTAGCTGAACTATGTAACCTAGTACAATTTGAAGGACTGTCTCAACAATTGTAATAATATTTAACAAATGGCATGGTATCCAGAAAACTTGCCCTTCTCAAACAAAAAATTAAGATTTTAGCCTTGAAAACCTTAAAAAAAAGTAAACAAAATATCACTTCTGCCTAATAGTCTCAAGATTTTTTTAGACTTTCGAGAATTGCCCCGTCTAGCAATAAAAGCGTTAAAATACGAAACGTTGACGCTCAAGCGGATAGAACCGAAATAAAAGTTTATTCCTACCAAGTCAACAAAATCTCCTAGATACTTATAGTCCCGCAGGACTTGCGGGGGAAGAAATTGCCTGTAAAGTCGGGCTATCGGGGATACATGGTAGCTGCTGTGTATCTAGATAAGTGGCGTAGTACAGGAAACTCTCAGTCGTAAGATTGGGAAGCCCTCGTTTAAAGGCGAGGGAGGGAGTCACCTAGAGGAATATGAGAAAATATCAATGGCACAAGAAAAAGAAACAGTCCCTAGTTCACTGATCACTCTGACCGTCGGATTGCTGGTGGCTGGAATTAGTGTTTGGTATGGTCAAAATAATGGCCTACTTCCCGAACAAATTTCTAAACAAGCCCCCCTAGTTGACAATCTGTTTGATTTGATGGTGACAATTGGTACAGCCCTATTTTTATTAGTCGAAGGGGCAATTGTCTTCGCCTTAATCAAATTTCGTCGTCGGAAGGGAGATGAAACCGACAGTCCTCATATTAAGGGAAATTTCCCCCTCGAAGTCTTTTGGACTGCGATTCCGGCCTTTATTGTGATTGGTTTAGGAATCTATAGTGTCCAACTTTACAGCGAAATGGGGGGCTTTGATAACGTGAAAAAAGCCGTTGCCAGTAACCCGGCAGAGTCTATCGTTGAATTAGCCAGCGCATCGCGCAGTGATATTAACCCCTTATTACTGGCTCAGGGGAATAGTATCATTAACCGCTACGGCATTGGCGGCAACCCAGACACAGCCAAAACCTTGCCGGACTTAGAAGTGAATGTCAAGGGCATTCAATATGCGTGGTTGTTTAACTATCCCGATAGTGGCATTACGGCGGGAGAATTACATATCCCGGTGAATGAAGATATTAAATTAAATATTGAAGCCGAGGATGTGATTCACTCCTTCTGGTTGCCGCAATTTCGCATTAAACAAGATGCCATCCCTGGAGAAACCACCCAATTACGCTTTACCGCAACGGAAACCGGGACTTATCCGGTGGTCTGTGCGGAGTTGTGTGGAGCCTATCATGGGGCAATGCGGACGAATATCGTGATTCACACTCAAGAAGAATACGCCCAGTGGGTAGAAGATAACAAAATTGCCCGATCGCCGGATTTTGAGCAAACTGTGGCGGCCACTTCCCAACCCGTTGACGATGGGGAGTTTATGAAACCTTACGTGAAAGACTTGGGCATTGATGCCGAGAGTCTGAAAGCCTTGCAGTAATAGGCGGATTTGTTGTTAAGCGATCGCAATTTTTTTCACAATATGGCACAAGCAGATTTAACCATGGATCATTCCCTAGAGCGTAACGGGAAGCATCCAGAGAAATGGAACTGGTATCACTACTTTTGGTACAACACCGATCATAAAGTGATCGGCATTCAATACCTAGTTACCTCCTTCGCCTTCTACCTGATAGCAGGAGTAATGGCGTTATTCATGCGGGCCGAACTCTACACCCCCGACTCGGATCTACTGGATCCCAATATGTATAACGCCCTTTTGACCAATCATGGCACAATGATGATCTTTTTCTGGATCGTCCCAGCGGCCATTGGGGGATTTGGCAATTATTTAGTCCCCCTGATGATTGGGGCCAAAGATATGGCGTTTCCGAATTTAAACGCGATCGCCTTTTGGCTAAACCCCCCAGCAGGAGCATTATTAATCGCCAGTTTATTCTTTGGCGGGGCCCAGTCCGGTTGGACCGCCTATCCCCCATTAAGTCTCGTCACCAATAACATTGGACAATCCTTTTGGATTCTCTCCATTGTTTTAGTCGGGACCTCCTCCATTTTGGGGTCAGTCAACTTCCTGATCACCATCTTTAAACTGAAAACCCCCAACATGACCTGGGATGAACTGCCCCTCTTTTGTTGGGCCATGATTGCCACCTCCATTTTGGCTCTCTTTTCCACCCCTGTCCTCGCCATAGGCTTAGTATTACTCCTCTTTGACATTAACTTCGGAACGGGCTTCTTTCGCCCCGAAATGGGCGGTAGCGTCGTGGTGTATCAGCACTTATTCTGGTTTTATTCCCACCCGGCAGTGTATCTGATGATCTTGCCCATTTTCGGCATCATGTCCGAAATTGTCACCACCCATGCCCGCAAGCCGATTTTTGGCTATAAAGCCATTGCCTACTCCAGTTTAGCTATCTGTATTGTGGGCTTATTCGTCTGGGTTCACCATATGTTCACCAGTGGGACCCCCGCTTGGATGCGGATGTTTTTCACCATCTCCACCCTCATTGTGGCAGTCCCCACCGGAGTAAAAATCTTTAGCTGGGTAGCCACCCTCTGGGGCGGAAAAATCCGCTTTACCACCCCCCTACTCTTTGCCGTAGGATTATTGGCCATGTTCGTCTTCGGTGGACTGAGTGGTGTCACCTTGGGGACCGCCCCCTTTGATATCCACGTCCACGACACTTACTATGTGGTCGCCCACTTCCACTACGTTCTCTTTGGGGGATCGGTATTTGGGATTTATGCCGCCGTGTATCACTGGTTTCCCAAAATTACCGGACGGATGTACAACGAAACTTGGGGCCGTATTCACTTTGTCCTCACCTTCATTGGGACCAATTTAACCTTCCTCCCCATGCACCAATTAGGGATGCAAGGAATGCCCCGACGTATCGCCATGTACGATGCTCAATTTGAAGCATTAAACCAAATTTGCACCTACGGATCAATGTTACTGGGTTTCTCTGTGTTGCCCTTCTTGATCAATATGATCTGGTGTTGGGCGAAAGGAAAACCCGCAGGCCGTAACCCTTGGCATTCCTTAACCTTAGAATGGCAAACCACCTCGCCCCCGGCCATTGAAAACTTCGATGAAGAACCCATTATTTGGGCTGGCCCCTATGACTATGGGATTGATACCCAAAGTCTGGAGACGGAGGCCACGGTGGAAGAAATGTTAGAGGAAGTTGGCCAAGAAGTGCGTTAGGTGAGGGGTAATGGGTAATGGGGAATTGCTAATGGGAAAAGAAGTGAGAAGTGAGTTAAAAATCCTCTCTCCTCTCTCCTCTCTCCTCTCTCCTCTCTCCTCTCTCCTCTATTCCCCGTTCCCTGGTCTTACCCTCTACCCTAAAGATTTTGAATGATCACGCTTACTCCGCTCGTTGAAAGCTAGACATTACCTTCTCTTTTCCCACAACGCAAGAGGGGGTAACACACTCTAAAACATCCAGAACAGTTTGAAGTAGAGAGATTGAACGATGACGATACAAGGAACATTTGAAGAAACGGGTAATGGTGCAAAACCAAGTCATACAGAAGCCGCCGGCCATGAGGAACATGGAGATTATCGGGTTCTGGGACTGCTGACGTTTTTATTTTCTGAGTCCTTGATGTTTGGGGGCTTATTTGCGGCTTATTTGGTCTATCGGGCTTCTACGGAGACTTGGCCACCGGAAAGTACAGAAGTAGAGTTACTGCTTCCGGCCATTAATACCATTATTCTGGTGTCCAGTAGTTTTGTCATTCACCGGGGCGATAGTGCCATTAAAAAGGGTGATGTTAATGGGTTGCGGGTGTGGTATCTGGCCACGGCCTTGATGGGAATTGTATTTCTGGGGGGCCAGGTTTATGAGTATCTCACCTTGGGGTATGGCCTAACGACCAATGTGTTCTCCAATTGTTTTTATGTGATGACGGGGTTTCACGGGTTGCACGTTTTGGTCGGTGTGTTGTTAATTTTTGGGGTAATGTGGCGATCGCGCCGCACTAACCACTATAACGCTGAGAAGCATACGGGCGTTGAGATGGCCGAGATTTACTGGCATTTCGTCGATATTATCTGGATTATTTTGTTTGTCCTGTTATACGTCCTCACGCAAATTTAATGGGTAATGGGTAATGGGTAATGGGTAATTCATCAATCCTTGTTTTCCCCCATCTTCCTCCTCTCCCCCTATTCCCTGTTCCCTTTTTTCACAAACAACAAGCAACAAACAACCAATAACAAACAACAAAATGGCAGATTCAGTCTTTCAGAATTCGACAGTTAACAAGAATTCGATCACACCAGACAAAGCACAAATGTATGTGCGGCGGTTGATCTGGAAAATTGCGATCGCAACCCTACTCCTCATGGCCGTCGGGAGTGCCACCCGCGTCATGAATGCCGGGTTAGCTTGCCCCGACTGGCCCTTATGTTACGGTCAACTTGTGCCAACCCAACAAATGAACCTACAAGTCTTCCTAGAATGGTTTCATCGCCTAGATGCCGCTTTAATTGGGTTAAGTGCCATGACACTGGTTGGTCTCTCCCTCTGGTGGCGGCAAAAACTCCCCCGGTGGTTGCCCTATGCCTCCCTATTGGCACTCTTTCTCATCGTCTTTCAAGGCGTATTAGGCGGCCTCACCGTCACCGAAATGTTACGATTTGATATCGTCACCGCCCATCTTGGCACAGCCCTACTCTTTTTCTGTGTCCTCCTAGTCATGGGAACAACCCTCACCCCCTATCAAGGGACAGGAGTCGCCAACAAACTCCCCTGGTTCGGCTTCACCGCCGCCTTATTAATTTATCTGCAAAGTCTCTTAGGGGCCCTAGTCGGGTCTCGTTGGGCATTACACCAATGTCTCAACCTCTCCCAACTCTGTACCGTAATGAATAGCCACCTCATCGGTGTCTTACCTGCCACCGTCGCCACCCTCCTAGTCGTCTTCTTCTCTTGGCGCACCGCAGCCTTACACCCGGCCTTGCGCCAACTAGCCAACGCCGCAGGGTGGTTAGTCGTCCTACAAATCTTATTAGGGGTGGCAACCTTCCGCTTTCATCTACAAGTTGAACCCTTAACCGTTTCTCACCAAGCCATTGGTGCAGCATTATTTGGGGTATTAGTGGTTTACACCGTCCTAGCCTTCCGCGACAACGCCGCCACCCCAGACGACACCCTCACCCCCTCTCTCAAAACCGAGAGTTAAAGAGGATACAGATCATATTTTCCCCCCTCATTAAAACAAAGGGAAAAGCCAACACTCCCCTCACCCCCAGAGGGTTAGAGGGGATAACTTTCCTCACTCACCCAAATTTTGCACATTGCCTAAGGACATAAACATAATGATTGGGACAAGTTTTTCCCCGAAACACGAAAACTTTTTCGGGGTCATAAAAAGTTATTGTCAACTGACCAAACCCAGAATTATCCCACTTCTACTCATTACCACCGCCGCGGCCATGTGGTTAGCAGCCGAGGGACAAGTTGATCCCCTGCAACTGCTGATCACCCTCTTAGGAGGAACATTAGCCGCCGCCTCCGCCCAAACCCTCAACTGTATTTACGACCAAGACATTGATTACGAAATGCTCCGCACCCGCAAACGGCCCATCCCCTCTGGCCGGGTGCAAGTGTCCCACGCGCTCATTTTTGCCATCATTCTCGGTGTTTTATCCTTTACCCTCTTTGCAGTCTTTATCAACCTGTTAAGTGCCTTTTTAGCCATGTCCGGCATTGCCTTTTACATGGTCATCTATACCCACTTTCTCAAACGCCACAGCACCCAAAACATCGTCATTGGCGGGGCTGCGGGGTCTATTCCCCCCCTTGTAGGTTGGGCTGCCGTAACAGGCGATCTCAGTTGGGCCGCTTGGTTATTATTCCTAATTATTTTCCTCTGGACTCCGCCCCATTTCTGGGCATTAGCTCTCATGATCCGCGATGACTATGCTCAGGTCAATGTACCGATGTTACCTGTCATCAAAGGGGAGGAAAACACAGTAGAGCAGATTTGGCTTTATACCTTATTAGTTGTGCCTTGTACCTTTCTACTCATCCCCTTGGGAACTTCTGGCCTGTTGTATGGTGCTGTAGCAACGGTATTAGGGGGAATTTTCTTAGCTAAAGCCTGGCAGTTACGTCAAATGCCTAAAGATAAGCAGTTGGCGAAAGCAACGTTTAAGTATTCCATCTTCTACATGATGCTGTTATGTACGGGGATGGTGGTGGATAGTTTACCCATTGTCCATCAAGTTGAAGGAATGTTCGCGGAAACAGTGCAAACGGTTTTAGCGAACATCTAAGTCTTTTTTAGCTTGATGTTATAAGGGGTGGCCAAGGGCCACCCCTTTTATATTCATTATAATTATGGTTACGCGAGAGTCATTTCGGTAGTTGAGTTAAAAGTCTCAAAAAACTCCTATTACAGCCCTGATTATGGAAGATTACCACACAGCTTTCTTGGAGCGTCATAAAGATACTGAATTGTTACATTCTTCTGCAAGAAAAGTAGCTGCTATGCACTTTGCGGGCATTACAGTTGAATGTCTTATCAAAGCTATGATAGTTGCCTCTCTACCTAAAAATGCAAATCGAGAATGGAAAACAGATTCTAATTCTCCGGGTCACACTATAACTAATCCAGGTCATAGCTTGCTTGATGCCATTAAACGGCATAACCGACTATATTCTCGCGTTCAAAAATTTCCACAGGTTATGAAATAGATTAGTACCGTGCAACATCCTAATCAACATTTTATTGATATGCGCTACTCTTGTAACGAGCCTTCGGATGAAAAGTATAAAGAGTGGCTATCAGCTTATGAAGGTCTCAAAGGCTGGTCACAAAAACAGGCTCGTCAACTATAGCGTTTTCAAAAATATAACCAAAATATCATATAAGTAAAAAAGATATAAAAATGAAACAGGATTGGCAAACCGAACTTGTACAAAAACTATCAGAAAAATATGTAAATCCCCAAAACTCACAGGAATGGGCTAATTTTGATGTTTCTACTAATGGATTAGTGAATTTAACAGTCATTAGTGATCATTTTAAAGCCCTCTCTATTACAGAGCGTCAGCAAGAGATAGAGGATTTTTTACAAAAATTTTCAGTATCTCCGGGATTTATGGAGCTATATACAATTGAAGAAGCCAATTCTTTGAACTTGTCCCGTCCGCCTTCTACCAATGGACGAAACGTCAAAACTTGGCAGGATTTAGCTTTGTGGGCTTCTAATCCACAAAATGCTTCAATGCCTGATGCCGATTATAATCAATCCACTCCACCGCGAACAGTGACTTTTTACTCTTATAAAGGAGGAGTCGGACGCACAACGGCTTTAACTCATGTGGCATATATTTTAGCAATGCGGGGTCGTAAAGTTATTGTTGTTGATTTAGATTTAGAAGCACCTAGTTTAAGAACAGCATTTCAATTAGATAAACACCCTCATTATGGCATTGTTGATTATTTTTATGAACGGGCTTATCTACCTAAAAACGTAAAACCTAATATTAGTATTACGGAAATTTTTAGTAGTGTCAATATACCAGATGCAACTGGAAGACTTTTTGTTGTGCCTGCTGGTATTTTAAGTTTAGATTATATCTCTAAAGTGGATGATCTTCGTGCTGCCAGTGAAACAGAAGATGGACAGTCCTTGTGGTCTGTTTTTAAACAAGAAATACAAGAGCAGTTAAATCCTGACATTATTTTAGTGGATTCGCGCACTGGGATTAATGAATGGGGTGCTTTTTCTATGCTTCAGGCTGCTAATGAAGTTCTGATTTTCTTATTTCCCAATGAGCAAAATAAAGAAGGGGTAAAAATACTGTTAGAATCTTTGCTCTCTCTTGACAAGTTACAAATTAATTTTGTTTTTTCACCAGTCCCTGATTTAAATGATAAAAGTAAAGTCTTGGAAATAGAGCGAGTATTACAACAAGAGCTAACTCAGGACGATGAAACTGTACAAGAGGGAGAAACCGAACCATTAATGATTCCTTATGTGCAACCTATTGCATTAGCTGATTCTTATCCTGTTCACACTTTTTTAGATTACTATAATCGCATTGCTAATTTAATTGATACTGAGACAAATGAATTGCAAATTGAAGCCACTTTACAAGATCAAGATAAACGTTGGGAAATCATAGAAAGTCTTGATTTTTCACCATTAAATGCTTCTGATCCAGATATTGAAAATCATGGATTGCTTTTCCAAAAAACTGCCGATTTTGAAAAATTCTTAGATGAAACGACTTGCTTAATAAGAGGACGAAAAGGAACTGGTAAAACAGCACTTTATTGGCTCTTGCTGAACCATGAAAAGGATGCTCGTAAATTAGCATCTGGTCGTTTAGAGAATGTCCAATTTGTATCAGGCCATGGAAGGTTTAATAATACCCGACCAACTCGTAATGAGTTTGAAGTGATTCATCAAAAATTAAAAGATAAAGGTGGGACATGGGAATCTTTCTGGCGTTTGTATTTATTACTTAAAGTGTTCCAATCAAAACAGTTAAACTTTCTTCCTAGAATTAGTAGAAAAACTGAAAATTTTAGAGACATCAGAGACATTCTTAAAGACTTAGCAAGAGCGAAAAAATGGCAAGCCAAGCATACACAAAAACTCATTGAATTATCCACAAATCCAGATTTCAAGTTACTTGCACCTGATGTTTTAGATTTACTGGATGACACACAACAGGAGAAAAATACAGTATTATGGTTTCTTTATGATGATTTAGATGAAGATTTTCCGAAGGAACGAGAATTGAGAAATGAGGCTTTACGAGGACTATTTCAACTGATTCAGGCTTGTGATGCACGGAAACTGAAATTCATTCGCTTTAAAATATTTCTTAGAGAAGATATTTGGGAGCGTCTTAATTTTGATAATAAAAGTCATTTTAATGGACGTGATATTTCGCTTCAGTGGACAAGAATAGATTTTCTTCGCTTATCGCTTCGTCAAGCCATACGCTCCCCTAAATTTAAGGAATTAGTAGATCGTTTATGTCCTATCGAGGATATTAATCACGCTAAGGAAGAAATGGTAGAACGTGCGTTAGAATTCTTATGGGGAAGTCGCCGCAGAAAAGGTTATAAGGCAAAATATGTATCGCGGTGGGTTTATGAACGTTTAACAGATTCTAGTGGCACAACCTTTCCTCGGAGCTTGAGTGCCTTGTTAAGAGGAGCGAAAGAACAAGAGTTAACCTATAAGGAAAAAAGTTCTATTCAAGCTCCAAAAGATCGTTTACTGCGTAGTAAGTCGTTAGAAGTTGGCTTAGAAAAAGCCTCAGAAGAACGCTGTGACGCAATTAAACAAGAATATCCCGATTTAGGTGACTTTTTTAATTCTTTAGAGGGGGTTAATGCTTTACCTGAATGTGAGGAGATTAAGAAGTTATGGCGGGATAATGCACAGGAGGTGATCTCGGAATTTGACAAATTTTCTGACTTGTTAAGTGATATTGGTTTAGCTCAATGGCGTGATAAGGAAAAACGCTATGCTTTTGCGGATATCTATGTATATGGTTTTAAGATGAATCGTCTCGGTACAAAGTAATCAAGAGTTCACTTACAACATCCAATAATGCAATAAGTGTGGGTGGGCAATGCCCACCCAGCCCTGTCAAGGTGGGTAACGAGATATGGCGGTTTGGAGTCGCCCTCACCCCCCAACCCCCTCTCCCAACCTTGGGAGAGGGGGAGAAAATGTCTCTCACAAGTGTCTGAAACAACGGTG
>NZ_JAQMSD010000329.1 GCF_028330525.1 Spirulina sp. CS-785/01 | reverse complement strand
GTTTACTGTTTACTGTTTACTGTTCCGGAGTTCCCTGTTCCCTTTTTGACCAACAACCAACAACCAACAACCAACAACCAACAACCAACAACCAACAACCAACAACCAACAACCAACAACAAAAAAAAATGAATCCAGATGCAGAAATTCAGAGACTTCGGGATTTAATGCCAGCGTCGGGGCGAATGTTGACGAAGATACAGCATAAACCCCAACAAACTAAGGTGATTGAAACGCCGTTTCCTGTTCCTTGGAAGCGGAATAGCCGTCCGATTTATATTAATTTTGATTTATGGCGAGAATTGCGGCGATCGCATCGTGATTTAATCCTCTTACGAGAAGTGTCTTGGCTGATTGAAATTAAATGGTTTCAACCGGACTTATACCAAGGGGCTACCCTAGTGGGGACATTAGGAACAATAGTCGAAATTACCCAAGGGGATGCTGTTGGGGTGTTAGTGGCTGGAGGGTTAACAGGTCTGGCCTTTCGGCAACTCTGGCGCAGTTTTCGCAGTCCCAAACGGGAAATTGAGGCGGATGAAGCGGCGATCAAAGTCGCGCTCAGACGGGGCTACAATAGCCCAGAAGCGGCAGAAGCCCTCCTGAATGGCATTGAAGCTATTGCCAAGCTAGAAGGGCGTTCTGTGTTGACTTTTACGGAGTTATTACGGACGCAACAGTTAAAAACTAGATTAAATTTATCCTCTGTTCCTGTTCCTGACTCGGTAATGAGTGAACGTTGATCTCTCTTGAGGGTTAAATATGACCCCCAAAATGTCTCTTGTTTAGAGGAAATACACAGAACAGAAGATTCGTTTTACGGGGTTACTGTTTATCTTAATCCTAACCACGTAAAGAGGTCTTGATTGGTGATAATTTCCAGAAGAATTAAGATTAAAAAACCGATCATCGCAAAACGCCCATTGATTTTTTCAGCATACTGATTAAATCCAAAAGACGGGGTTTCTGGGTTGTTTTCGGTTTCTGGGTTGTTTTCGGTTTCTGGTTTGGGAGTTTGGTTAGCTTCTGTGGGTTCTTGGGAAGTCATAAGCGATTGAGACTTGATCTAAGGTTATTTTACTGTAAGTTATACCGTTAGGTTAAAAAATCCTAGTTTAATACAGAAAATCTTGGAAAAGAGGGAAGCATTCTGATATTGTTTATCCCTTGGTAGTAAGCGGTTTAGGTCTTATTTTAACCCTGAATGTTGGCGATTAAACAAGAATATTCCTCACCATTAACGGTCGAACTTGTGGTAGGTTGGTATCTTGCGCTTGTCGGTTTGTAACTTCGAGTCAAATATTCATCTGCGCAAGCCAACTGACCGATAAGCGCAAACGTGACAGTTTCCACGACCGTTCATTCTCTAAATTATGACAGCAACCAAAATTCCCTCGAACCCTTCGCTGATTTCGTCAGAAATTACAGAGTTACGCTTGCGAGATATTGTTAAAACGTTACCCAAAGAAGTGTTTCAGCAAGATCGGCGCAAGGCATGGTTACAAGTTACGATGAGTGTGATTGCTGTGGCGGTTGGATATTTTGCGATCGCGCTTTTGCCTTGGTATTTTTTGCCCCTCTCGTGGTTTTTCACCGGGACTGCGCTTACAGGTTGGTTTGTGATTGGTCACGACTGCGGCCATCGTTCTTTTGCCAAGCGTAAGTGGGTGAACAATTGGGTCGGACATCTAGCGTTTCTTCCCCTGTTGTATCCGTTTCATAGTTGGCGCATTTTCCACAACCAGCATCACCAACATACCAATAACATAGATATTGACAATGCGTGGACTCCTTTTAAGCCGGAGGATTACGAGACCTTTCCCCGTCCGTTGCAATGGGGTTATCAAGTGACGCGAGGATGGTTTTGGTGGTTAGCTTCCATTGCCCATTGGTTTTTTATCCATTTTAATTGGCAACAACTCAAGGGCAAAAATCGCAATCAGGTCAAGTTTTCAGTTTTAGTCACCCTTATGAGTGTTGCGATCGCGTTTCCAATTCTGATCCTTGCAACCGGATGGTGGGGATTTGTGAAATTTTGGCTCATCCCTTGGTTGGTCTTTCATTTCTGGATGAGTACCTTTACCCTCGTACATCATACTGATCCTGAAATTCCCTTTGTTCCTCATACAGAGTGGCAGGACGTGAAAGCGCAGTTAGAGGGAACTGTTCATTGCGAATATCCAGCATGGGTTGAACTGCTCTGCCATGATATTAATGTTCACATTCCCCATCACATTACCACCGCCATTCCTTCTTATAATTTGCGTGCGGCCTATAAGAGCATTCGGGAGAATTGGGGACAATATTGCAAAGAAAAACAATTTTCTTTACAGATGTTAAAGGAAATTGTGACTCACTGTCATTTGTATGATGATCTGGAGTATTATCGAGCTTTTCAGAGCGATCGCAAATAGACCAAAATCACTTATAAGCGAAGACTGAAAAGGTCTATTCGTTCGCAAACCGAGTCATTAAAATGCGGTTCAACTGTATCATAAATTCTCAGTTGGGGGTGGATATGGGGACGACGGATATCCCATTTATGCCTGGACTTTAGCTTCAATACTTACAAATTTGGCCTGTTATTCCACCAAGGTTAATTAACCTTGGGGTTTCAAAATCTCTCCAAATAATTGTTTTGAGAGTTCGGCAATTTCGGGATCATCAAACACTTTTTGCATTTGTGGGTCATCAATACTTTTCCATCTTTCCAGCACTTTCATTTGGCGACCCCCTTGAAATTTCTTCCAGTAGTGACCCAGTTTTGTATAGGTTGCGGGTTGCAACAATTTTCTCCATTTGCGGAATAGGTCTTGTAGTTGGAGAGACCCATCAAAATCAGTTTTGTCAAAAGAACTTCCCCCTCCTCTAGAGGAAACTTCTTTGGTTGCATTGTCATTAAATTGGCCGCCAAGGTCTTGGCAAAGTTGCTGGCGATAGGCTTTGCTTTTAAACCATTGATTATAGTTAAACACCATTCGGGAGGGGTTTGACTTTTCTTGAAGATTTCTGCTCGCCCCCTGTTAAATCTACTGTAATAGTCAATTTCGTCTATTGTAGAACACAGCCAACCAGAGGAGTTACACTCGCTCCATCTCCGTCCCTACAACACAAGCGCGGTCTAAATTTGCCCCCTCCAAATTCGTCCCCGCTAACTCCGCACAAAGCAAATTCGCCCCCACTAAACTTGCTCCGGCTAAATTCGCCCCCCGTAAATCACATTCCTCTAAACTGGTATCACTTAAATTTGCCCCATGTAAGTCCGCTTGCGCCAAATTTGCCCCTTTTAAGTTGGCATTATTTAAATTTGCTCCCCGTAAGTCGGCCCCTCGGAGATCAACCCCTTGCAGGTTGACTCCGCTTAAATTCGCGCCACTCAAAAACGCCCCTGCGAAGGAGGCTTTGGTTAACTTCGCCCCCATCAAATTACTGCCACGCAAATTGCTCCCTCGTAAGTCGGCCTCACTGAGATCACTTTGCATTAAATTTGCACCGAGGAAATTCCCCCGTAAGTCGGCGCGTTTGAATACAGCCCCCAATAAATTCGCCCCGTCAAACCTTGCTCCCTGTAGGTTACAGTGGGAAAAATCAGTGCCGACTAAATTCGCTCCGGCACAGTTAACGCGCTCTAATGAGCATCCTGCTAGGGTTTCATCTTCTAAATCAATGCCCGCAAGCTCTTTTTCTTTTCCTTGACGAATTGCTTCAATATCCATGATCCCATTGCTCAAACTAAAATAATTACTCTTGGCTTGTTACTAATTGTTCCATCTCTTGTTCGGTTTCATCCAATAACCAAATCCCAGAGGCAATTTTAGGCTGACTAAACTCAATACTCATTCCCTGTTGTAATCCCATCACCAATAAGGTTAAACTTTCCACTAATTTGGGGTCAAACCGTTTCCCGGCTTCTGCTTCACAGTGGGCTAAGGCTTGAGCCAAGGGGTTATCCTGTTGTTGGCTTTGGTATTGGGTGACTTGTTGCTGAAATTCACTGATTAAGGCAATAATACGGGATTCTAGGGGAATGTCATCATAGGATAAGCCTTCTGGTTGTCCTGAGCCATCCCATTGTTCACTTTGATGGGTGATAATCTTAGCGATCGCCTGTAATTGAGGCATGACTCGCAACACCGAAGCCTTGGGCAATAAGCCTTGTTGTGCTAGCATCTCCTGTTGAGGTTTGGACTTGAGGGGAGTCATCTCGGTTGCCCCCTTGAGAGGGGCCAGACGGTGCAATAACCCTGCTAACCGTAACCGTTTAATCTGCCAGGCCGGTAAATCTAAAATTTGTCCCATGGCCTCAGATAAGGACGCAACTTCCGACGCTGCGTTAGGATTAGTGGCATCGGCTTGATCAATTAATTGGGCCATGCGGAGAAAGGCTTGCATCTCGTTGGACATTAAGTTATCCTGCAACGCAGAAGTAAACACCCCAGTTGCTCCCTTCTCACGATCAGAATGGCCGTCCTGTAAATACCCCACGACTTTGGACACGACTGCATTTAAATCATCCCGTTGACAATGGCCAAACTCGGCTATCATGCGCTCCACTTGTCCAGAGAGCTTTTCGCCTAGGGTAGGATCATAGGCTTGGAGATGCGCGATCGCCAGTTCCACCGTTTCCCGCACTAACGCAGGTTCAAAGGTCCAAAACCCGTAAAACTTACGCTCCAAGTCGTTTTCCGGTTGTCCAGACGGACCATAATCTTCCAGGGATAACTCTTGACAAAGAACCATCGCTGTGTATTTCGGCGACAAGATCATCAAATGCCATTCTTGCGCCACCGGGTCATCTTCAGGTAAATTCACTAACGTCACATTCTCATAATTATTCTCATAATTAGTGGTGGAATGCTCCGAAAATCCTGCCCCCAACGTCGCCATAATAGCAATATCAGAGGAGTTTTGGGCTAATTCCCCATAACGCTCCGCTTCTTGTAAATACCATTTCCCTTGTTGAAAGGCCGCAATCACAATGGGTTGACTCTCGGATTCTAAAATAAAATCTTCGAGGGCATGACACAGAGAAATTAAAGTATTTTTATAATATACACCCAAATTTAAGGCAGTGTTGCCCTGTTGATGGGCTTTGGCTAGTTTTTGTAAAATCGATCCTTGGAGCATGGATAACAGTAATCAGTAATCAGTAATCAGTAACCAGTAATCTGTTACCAGTAATCAGTAATCTGTTACCAGTAATCAGGATTCAGAAACCGGGTTTCTCCTTCCCATTATCGGGAAAACTTAGACCTTTTGTACAGAAACCCGGTTTCTTATCTTCTCGGTGTTGACTAACCCATGGTCTAGAAACCCGGTTTCTCCTCTCAATTATGGGCAAAAAAGAGCAATTTTGTACAAAAACCCGGTTTCTGATCTTCTCGGTTTCTGGTTTACTTCACCGCCGCCATTTCCTTCCTTAAATTCCCCGCTTTTTCCGCCATAGGAGCATTCAGGGCATCTTCTAAGGGAGCGCGACCTAAACGGTTTTCCAGAATCTTCATCACCTCGCGGCCAAAATCATTGGGGTTTTGTTGCCAGGCTTCTAGGCAAACTTCTCCGAAAAATGACCCTAAAGGCTCAGGATTCCATAATAACTTACGGGCTGTCCAAGGCATGAGACTCATGGGATTATAGTCCGGGTTTAAAACCTCATTTTTTAACGCATATCCCTCTAGGTGGGTATGGGGTTGTAACCCAATGAAAAAGATCGCGGGTTCCACCTTATCCACCCCGAAGATGTCTTCTAATGCCCGATGATAGGCGATAGTTTGCCGAATGGTGTCAAAGGTTTCATCAATGACATTAAACGAGTAATTGACGGAAACAAGATCATTAAATCCGGCGGTTTTTAAGTCTCGGCAGTTTTGCAGGACGGTTTTGAGATTATAGCCCATACGCATTTTCCGCACTAACTCCTGGGACCCACTGGTAATGCCGATCTCAAAATAATTCATCCCGGTTTTCACCATCAGATCACAGAGTTGCGGGGTGAGGTTGTCGGCCCGAATATAGGAGGCCCAGTGAATATCCTGCATCCCGGAATCATAGATTTTTTGCAGCAATTCCACCACATCATCAATATATTTCTTGGCGGGAATAAATTGGGCATCGGTAAACCAAAAGTTACGAATACCGCGATCGTAGAGTTGTCGCATTTCTTTCACCACTTCGTCTGCGGGGTTGATGCGGACTTGTTTCCCTTCGACGACGGTGTAAATGCAGTAACAACAGTTGTGGGGACATCCCCGTTTGGTTTGGACTCCAATATAAAAGTCGCTTTCTTGGAGATAGTAGGGGAATTCGGGCCAGATGCTGTGAATATAGTCGTAGTTACAGGCGGTTTTTTCCATGGAGGTGGGGGCTTCGTGGATCATGCGATCGCGCGGTTGCGTTTCCCCAACCACATAACACCGTTCACTGTGAATATCTTCCCCCCGTAAGAGCTTCTCCAACAACGGTTCACCCTCTCCCACAGAAATAATAGACCCCTTCGGCAGGAGGTTCTGCATCTGCTCATAAAACACACTCACTGCACCCCCACCCACAACGGCTCTCACCTTGTCATTGTAGCGGCTAGCGCGTTTCAAGCCTCGTTGAATTAAGCCCCGGTTGCGCCACAATTCCCCATAGTAGGCCGTGGCCACCTTTAACCCCCCAATTGCCCCCCGTAGGCGAATGAGTGGGTTTTTCCCGTAGTACAATTCAAAGGCATTTTGTAGGGGGTTGCCTCCTCTCCCTCCCACTGGAGCATAAATTTGAATATCACGCCAGGAAAAGACCAGTAAGGTGGGCTGAAAGTCATCTATGGCACGGTCTAGAGCTTGTCCAAACTCCAAAGGGGGAACAGTCCCTAGGTCGAAAATGCGCTGTTCTAGCTCAGGAAAGACCTTGTGAAGGTGATCCGCTAAATACACCACCCCAATGGGAAAAATGGGGTTACAGGGAAGACGAACATAGAGGATTTTATCTACAGGTTTCATTGTTAATTTTTTTTATAGAGACTGGATTGATGTTGCTCATTAGTGTAACGGGATAACCTAAAACGCTGTAATCCTCTGACAGAGGGATATTTCTCTCAAAGGGGTCAGCGAGACAGGATGCAACGGCGGTATAAGTTCTCAGAATAGTTCACATAACTTAACTTTAACGCCATCATCCGCTAACTATCAATCTTTCTGGGGAAACAGGTTTACCTAGACTTCCCTCCAAAAATTCCTCATCCCGTTGCTCCCCAACTATATTGGCTCAGAAACCGCTTAACTTGAAGGATTTTTGCTTCTGTTGGAGGCTTTTCCGTTAAATTCGCCCATTGAGATATCATTCTCTGTGAATTTAACGAAATCTTTAATTATTTCGTAAAAAATCATACTTTTTTGCAGGCAAGTTTCTGCATTCCCTGCAAAACAAGAAGATTGGTAGTCTTGTTTACAGCATTTGGAGATTAGTCAATGTTACGTTAAAAAACGTAATAGTAAACTTTGTATAAGCAAACTTCCTCTTTAGTTATGGCACAGATTTTCGATCCCATCCCGAATAACGCCAGCAATCCTATCCTCTGCTGCTATGTCAACGCAACCAGTCAAATTCAAATTGCTCGCATCACCAATATCCCCAACTGGTATTTTGAACGGGTTGTTTTTCCTGGACAGCGTTTAGTCTTTGAAACCCTACCAGCAGGTCTCCTAGAGATTCATACGGGAATGATGGCCAGTGCCATTCTCTCAGACACCATTTCTTGTAAAGAGTTACAAGTCAGCGAAGATGGAGACCCCCAGGAAACGGGGCCGTCAGAAGCGACAGATGACCCCTTAGAGAAAGATACGGCAACTGCGGATCATAAAAAGTTTACCCCTAGTGAAGTTCCCAGTGAACCCAACGCAACGCATCTCCCTCATCGTTTAACTCCCGTTGGTGCAATGGCGTAAGGGTTGAGGGTTTAATTTAGTCCTTTAAAAGCCAAATATCAGAAAACAATAAATTTTGGGTTATCTAGTTTTTCCCTAGATAACCCTTTTTAAGTGGTGTTGGTTGTTGGTTGGCCTAGAAACCGGGTTTCTTATGCCTAGTTTTATGAAATCCGGATGATTATGCTTAATAAAAAATAGGGAGCGAGACGCTCCCACTCCTAAATCGTATCATCTTTGGACTGTGGGCATCTTGCCCACTATTGATAGGTGATTTGTGAACAAGGTAACAGTAATCAATTATCAACTATCTAACGTCCCAAAGTTAACTCCTCTTTCTTCCCTAAAATCCCTTGAGGCCGGGTTAACATCAGCACCACCAGAATTAAACCAATAATCATTAAACGAAACGCCCCTAACCGCGCATCATCCAGGGGAATAATATCTTTGAGGATAAACCGGGTGATCGTCGTATAACCCCAGAAAATCGTCGCCCCTAACAACGTGCCAATATTATTCCCTGCCCCTCCTAACATAACAATAGTCCAGGCTTGGAACGTAACGAGAGGTTTAAAGCCATCGGGATTAATAAACGTGAGTTGCCAGGCATAAAACGAGCCAGCAATTCCTGCGATCGCACCCCCCAACATCAAAGACTGTAACTTATACCAAAACACATTCTTCCCTAACGCCTTAGCCACCTCCTCATCTTCCCGAATCGACTTCAAAATCCGGCCCCAAGGCGACTGCACCAACCACTCTAACCGCCAATACACTAACGCCAACGTCAGCAGTAAAATGAGCATTAACCCCACTCGGTAATCATAATCAAAAATGCCCCTAATACCAGCCCCATACAGCCACAACCCAAACCCCGAAACCCCCAACACCGACACCAAATTTGCCCCATAATGCCAATTCTGGAGACGGGGAAACAGCCACCGGGCCAACACAATATACCCCCCCACCACAATAATTAAAGACACCGCCAAGAAAAGCCCTAAAATTGGAGGTGAGAAAGTTTCCGCCTCCTTCATATTTTTAGCAGCAACCCCAACCCCATACAACAACGACATCAACGTGAGGACATACCCCGCAACCAAGCCAGCATTTTGCAAAAGTTGTCCTTGCTCCTTTCCCCGTAACCGCAGTAACAACCATCGCCACATCCGCCAGTAGGCCAAGACTAACAGCCCCGTCAAAATCACCACCATGACCATTTTACTGAGGAGATTGGGGGAAAAATCCTCAAGGGGAAGGGGAAACCCATACACCCCATTCGGTCCATTGGTCAGCCATTCTTCATTTAACGCAATGAGACGGATTAATTCAGAAACCCCAATGGTGACAATAGCCAAATAATCTTCTCGCAAGCGTAGAGTCGTAAAACCAATTAATAACCCCAAAATAGCCGCCAATCCTCCCCCAATGAGAGACGCGACAATTAAAGGGACATGAAAATCCCCCGTTAAGAGTACCGTAGTATAGGCCCCAATGGCCAAAAAGCCCACATGGCCAAAATTAATTAACCCGGTAAACCCCCATTGCAGGTTTAACCCCAGACTAAACAGGGTAAATGTACCTGTAAAAATAATCAGTGAAATGAGATATCCAACCATAATGTAAGTTTTAATTCAGTGAAGGAATGAAACTGCAATACCTCACGAGGAGGTAGAAGAAATCAAGGCTTGAATCGCTTTAGCCGCTTGGTTGAGTTGTTGTGTTCCCTGTTGGGTTTGGCTAATTCCCTGGGCAGATTCGCTAGCCCCGGTGTTAATTTGGTTCATCGCCTCTAACACTTGTTGTACGGCAACAGCCTGTTGTTTAATGTTCAGGACGATCTGTTGATTACTCAAAACAACATTATTCACCGCGTCTGTCACCCCCTCAAAGGCTTCTGTGGTTTTTTGGGTGACTTGCATCCCCGACTCCACGGTTTTTGTTCCCGTTTCCGTCACCATCACCGTGGAATTAATCGAGGTTTGGACTTGTTGCACTAAGCTATTAATGCGCTCTGCCGATTGTTTGCTCTGATCCGCCAATTTGCGAATTTCAGTGGCCACCACCGAGAATCCTTGGCCACTTTCCCCGGCCCGCACCGCCTCTACTGCTGCATTGAGGGCTAACATATTGGTGCGATTGGCAATATCGCTCACCAATTGGGAAATATTGCCAATCTGGGCCGTTTGTTCACTGAGACGGACAATTTGCTCGGCAATGGCCTCCACCCGTTCTCGTAATTCTTCCATGCTATGGACTGTCTCGGAAACGGCTTGATTGCCTTCTTCGGCTAAATTTAACGCCTGTTGTGCCGCTTGGGAGGCTGATTCTGCTTGTTTAGAGGACTGTTGCGAGGATGAGCTTAATTCATCCATAGTCGTGGTGGTTTCATTCACCGAGGCCGCTTGTTGACTGAGGGTGCGTTCTTGCTGTTCAATGATGGCGGCGATTTGACTCGAAGAGGAGACAATGGCATTAACCCGATCATTAATGGATTGCACCACAAATTGATTAATCCACCAAACCAGCACCGCACCCACCACAAGCACTACCAGCAAGCCCCCCCAAGAGACGAATCTCACGAAGACGCGAATCCGTCGGGCTTCCGCTTGTTGTTCCTCTAATAAATCCTCCTCAATTTGTAACATGGTTTGGATTTGGGAACGGATGTCCTCTGCTAATTGAGCAACGTCTTGGGAAAAGTACAATGAGGACTGAGTTTCCGCGTTAACGGTTCTTTGCCGTCGCTCAATGCTTTGTTCTAACTGATTAAAATAGCGGGGTAGGAGGGTTTCTAACTGGGCTATATTGTCCAATTGGGTGGGATTATCCGCCACTTCTTCCTTGAGTTGAGGGAGTAGGAGATTAACCTCCTCTTTCGCGTTTTGATAAGGTTGTAATAGTTTCTGGTTTCCTGACAACAGATAACCTCGCTCTCCCGTTAAGGCGTTTGTAACGGCTTCTTCTAGAGTCGTTAATTGGTTTTTGACTTCATAGGTATGACTCACCCACTGATTAGCCTCAAACAGTTGATTGGTTGAGACTTCTGACAAGAGGGTGGTAATGATCCCCACTCCAAACACGACACCAAATCCCAAGGGGACGACTTGCTTTAAATTCATTGCCTCTTTTTGCTAACCAACGTGCTTATTGATTCTTGAACCCAATTACAACGTGCCGCGAAAAATCCCTTGGGGGCGAACTAATAACACTAAGGCCATGATCACCAGTGCTACACCGAGTTTATATTCGGTGGGGAGAAAATAGGTACTCACTTCTTGGGCAATACCAATGACAAACGCTCCTACAATTGCCCCGTAGGGATTGCCGATGCCCCCTAAAATAATGGACGCAAACATGGGTAAAATGAGAAACCAGCCCATATTGGGGCGGACGGCGGTGATGAGACCATACATTCCCCCACCGAGGGCGGTTAAAGCCCCTGCGATCGCCCAAGTCCAATTAGCGACTCCTTCTACATTAATCCCGGTTACTCTTGCTAAGTCCACGTTATCTGCCACGGCCCGCATGGCTTTACCGATTTTGGAGTATTGTAACAGGAGGTGTAAGCCTAAAATGGCGAGAATGGCGAAGGCAATGGCGAGGAGTTGATAGTAGGCAATTCTTAATCCCCCAATCTCTAAGGCCGACATGACGGGGACATTATAGTTTTGGTTACTCCCCCCCCAAATTAAAATTACGCCATTACGCAGAAAAATGCCTAAGCCAATGGAGAGGATGATTAAAGTGGTGGAACTAGCGCGAACATTCCGCATGGGCGACCAGATGATTTTTTCACCTAAAATGCTAAAGGCGACGGTAGCGGCCATCCCTAAGAGAATGGAGAGCCAAATATTGATGCCCAAGCTATTGGCTAAAAAGGACAAGTAAGCGCCAACGGTCATAAAATCCCCGTGGGCAAAGTTGGCTAAACGCAATACACCATAGGTGAGGGTGAGTCCTACTGCTGCGAGGGCAATAATACTGCCTACTGCGATGCCATTCAAGGTCAGTTGTATTAATTGAGTATCCATGCTTGGTCTATTGGTGTGCTGAATGCCGTTGTGTATTATCTTGCAGATTGTACAGGGCAATAGTTTGCCTTGTACGAAATGCCTAAAGGGTTCATAGCGGTTCGTGAACAGCTAACGATGAAACCAGAAATCGCGCTTTTTTTTGCCCCACGGTCACAGGGGTGACTTCATGGGACTAACCCAACAGGGTATCATTGCAGAGGAAGTGTTCCTTAATTGGGCGATTAATTTATGTCTTCTGTCCCCCCCATATCTGATGTGAAAGGTTCTGCTGCTGCTACTCCGCTTCTCGATGTTCAGGAGGTGTATGCGGGTTATATTAAAGACTTGGATATTCTCCAAGGGGTGAATTTCCAGGTGTATCCTGGTGAGTTGGTGGCAGTTATTGGCCCTAATGGGGCAGGAAAATCTACGTTGGCAAAGGCGATTTTTGGCTTACTCACTCCCCGTCAGGGGACGATTACCTTTAAGGGGGAAAATATTGGGGGGCTAAAGTCGAATCATATTGTGCAACGGGGGATGTGTTATGTTCCCCAGTTGTCTAATGTGTTCCCCTCTCTCTCTATTGAGGAAAATTTGGAGATGGGGGCGTTTATTCTCCATTCTTCGCTGCGTTCCCTGAAAGAGAAGATTTATACAATGTTCCCCCGTCTCAAAGAGCGTCGCCAACAAAAGGCGGGTACATTATCGGGGGGAGAACGGCAGATGTTGGCTATGGGACGGGCGTTGATGTTAGAACCGGAGTTGTTGGTGTTGGATGAACCGTCGGCGGCTTTATCCCCCATGTTGGTGACGACGGTGTTAGATCAGATTAAGGCAGTTAATGAGTCGGGGGTGGCGATTATGTTGGTGGAACAAAATGCGAAGAAAGCCTTGGCTATGGCCGATCGCGGTTATGTTTTAGAGTCAGGGTGCGATCGTTTTGAAGGCCCAGGCCAAGAGTTACTCGATGATCCGAAGGTGGGTGAGTTATATTTGGGTGCAATGACGAGTTGATAGTTGTTAATTAATTACTGTTCCTGTTCCTGTTCCTGTTCCCTATTCCCTATTCCCTATTCCCTTTTTCACCAACAACCAACAAAAAACAAAAAAAGGACGCTCTATAACGCCCTTTTTCCTGTTTTGTATGTTGGTTTAGCCAAATCGTCCACTGACGTATTCTTGGGTGGCTTGTTGGGTGGGGTTTTGGAAAATGACTTCCGTGCGATCGTATTCCACTAAATAACCGACCTTATTTCCCCCTTCGGTGGCCTCTGCATTGTAAAACGCTGTTAAATCAGACACCCGTGACGCTTGCTGCATATTGTGGGTGACAATAACAATTGTGTATTGCTGTTTTAACTCTTGAATCAATTCCTCTACCTTTAAAGTTGAAATAGGGTCAAGAGCAGAACAAGGCTCGTCCATGAGGATCACTTCTGGGGCAATGGCAATGGCCCGGGCAATACATAACCGTTGTTGTTGCCCCCCAGACAAGGCTAAACCACTCTCTTGTAGTTGATCCTTCACTTCGTCCCAAAGTGCCGCCCGACGCAGGGAGTCTTCTACTAATTCATTCATATCCCCCTTATACCCATTAATCCGGGCCCCAAAGGCAATATTTTCAAAAATTGACTTAGGAAAAGGGTTAGGCTTTTGGAACACCATACCAATCCGTCGCCGGGTTTCCACGGGATCAATATTACTGGCGTATAAATCCCGCCCGTGGAAGGTAATTTTCCCTTCTACCCTAGCACTGGCTACCAAATCATTCATCCGATTAAAGCAGCGCAAAATGGTACTTTTACCGCACCCCGAAGGGCCAATAAACGCCACCACTTTATTAAAGGGAATATCTAACGTCACATCCCGGACGGCCAAGTTGGTTCCGTAGTAAACCTTTACCCCTTGGGCCCGGAGGACGGCTTCGGTAACTAATTCAGTTGAAGATGACACTTGAGTCATGGTTTTACCTTTTCAATGTGTAATTAATGCAAATAAACAACAAAAAACAAAAAACTAATAATCCAGAACCTAGAATTAGCCCCGTTTCTGGAATTTATTGCGGAGGAAAATGGCCAAGCCATTCATAGCCAAGAGAACCACCATCAAGATAATGATCCCTGCGGCGGCATTAGTATGGAATCCTGCTTGTGGGCGAGAAACCCAGTTATAAATTTGAATGGGGAGGACAGTAAACTGGGACTGTAAATTTTCCGGGAGGAAGGAAATAAAGGTTAATGCCCCAATGGTAATCAAGGGTGCGGTTTCCCCGATGGCGCGGGAGAGAGCCAAAATTGTTCCGGTGAGAATCCCTGGAATAGCAATAGGGAAGACTTGATCCCAAATGACTTGCCAACGGGTTGCACCGAGGGCAAACCCGGCTTGACGGATACTATCGGGAACGGCCCGTAGAGCTTCCCTTGTCCCGACAATAATGATAGGAAGAATTAACAAAGCGAGGGTTAGCGCACCGGACAGAATACTCCGTCCTCCCGTCATGGGTTCTAGGAAACGCACAAATAACTGTAAACCCAATAACCCATAAATAATCGAAGGAACTCCGGCAAGGTTATTAATATTGACTTCGATCAGTTTGGTGAACCAGTTATCCGTGGCAAATTCCTCTAGATACACCCCGGCCCCTACGCCAATGGGGAAGGCAAAAATGGCCACGGTGATCATTACCCAAACGGTGCCAACGAGGGCAGAGAGTAGCCCTGCTTGTTCTGGTTTCCGGGAAGGGAAGTTAGTTAAAAAGCCCCAAAAGTCTGAGGCTAGACGGGGAAAACCGTCCCATACCACACTGATCAGTAGGACGGCTAAGATTACAACTGAGAGACCTACAGCTAACCAAGTGAAGCTAGCAAAAACCGTGTCCCATTTATAGCGTCCGGATAAATTGGGTGTAAAGTATTGCTCTTGGGTGCTTTGATCCTTGTTAAAAGTTTGGGAGTCTGGAGTGGTCATAAACTACGGCAGCGTTAGGCTAATTTGGACAAAACAGGTAGATCGATTTACTCGTATTTTTCTCGGAAACGACGGACGAACCAAAAACTAAAGAGGTTGAGGACTAAGGTGAGGAGGAATAGGGTCATCCCTACGGCGTAAATGGTTTTGTAGGCGAGAGAACCTGCCGGGGTGTCTCCTAAACTCACCTGCACAATAAAGGCAGTCATGGTCATCACGGGGACAAAGGGGTTTAAGCCGAGACGGGGATTTTGTCCGGCGGCTAAGGTGACGGTCATTGTCTCTCCAATGGCCCGGGAAATTGCCAAAATCACGGAAGATACAATTCCGGATAAGGCGGCGGGTAAGACCACCCGTGTCACGGTTTCTCGCTTCGTTGCCCCTAGGGCATAGGACCCATCCCGTAAACTTTGGGGGACGGAGTAAATGGCATCTTCACTCAAGGAGGCCACTAAGGGGGTGATCATAATCCCTAGTACAATTCCGGCACTGAGGGCGTTAAAGCCTTCTAATTCGGGGACTGCGAGACCGATCACGGGAAAGGTTGCAAACCAAGCGAATAAACTTTGTAGGAGGGGAGTGACAAACAGGAGGGCAAAGTACCCATAAACGACACTGGGGACTCCGGCCAAGATTTCGAGGATGGGTTTGAGGACTTTCCGGACTTCTGGGCTGGCGTATTCACTCAAGCAAATGGCGGATAAGAGGCCCAGGGGGAGGGCGACTATGATGGCAATGCCAGAGGTTAAGAAGGTGGCACTGATCAGGACAATAATGCCGAATTTTTGACTTTGGAACAAAGGAGTCCATTTGGTATCGGTGAGATAGTCAATGATGGAGACTTCTCCGAAAAATGCGATCGTCTCATAGATGAGTGTGAGGACAATGCCTGCTGTGGTGGCAATGGAGACAATGGCAAACAGTGCGAATATGGATTTAACTATAAATTGAACTCTTTTACTCCGCTTCCGATTGGGTTGCCAGAGGGCTGAGTTTGCAGAAGGTAGGTCAACGGCCATCTATCTTGTTTGGTACTTGGTTGGTATCACTTGCTGTTACGAGAGTTAAAAAGAACCCAAGATGAGGAAGCGTATGGGTTAAAAACGTTCTCAGCTTGGGCTGTGGGGAAAAAATAGGCTGGGAATTTGTCCCAAAACCTATTTCATTGACGGGGTTTTAATTAGAGTTTTTCACCCAGTTTTACGCCGATGGATGTTCCCCCTTCAAAGATACTTCCGGTTGTGCCGTCCTCAAGGCGAGCGATCGCTTTGTCCACGATTTCTTCCGGTAAGGGAATGTAGCCGACTTCGGTGATTAGGTCTTTGTTGTCCGCAGAAATTTGATACTCGGCAAAGGCGGCAACAACGGGGTTGTTTTCGAGGGAGTCTTTCTTCACGTAGAAGAAGATGGGGCGAGATAAGGGGTTGTAGGTCCCATCTGCGATGCTGCCCCGACTGGGGGGGATACATTCGCCTGCGGAGTTTTCTACGGAGACGGCTTTCAGGGTGTCGCGGTTTTCGTCGAAGTAGGCAAACCCTAAGAAACCGAGTCCCCCTTCGTCGGACTGTACCCCTTGGACGATCACGTTGTCGTCTTCACTGGCGGTGTAGTCACCGCGACTTTCTCCATCTTCACCGACAACGGCTTCGGTGAAGTAGTCATAGGTCCCGGAGTCCACCCCAGGCCCGTAGAGACTTAATTCTTGGTCGGGATAGTCGTCTTTGACTTGATTCCAGTTGTTGACTTCTCCTTCTGCATCGGGTTCCCACATCATCCCTAATTGGTCGGGGGCAAGACATTCGGCCCAGTCGTTTTCATCGTTGACGATGACGGAAATTCCGTCATAGGCGACGGGAATTTCTACGTATTCGATGCCGTTTTCGGCGCAAAGTTCAATTTCTGTTTCTTTGATGGGGCGTGAGGCGTTGGAGATGTCGGTTTCACCCGCACAGAATTTCTTGAACCCACCCCCAGAACCGGAAACGCCGACGGTGACTCTTGCTCCTCGGTTGTCGGCCATGAATTCTTCGGCCATGGCTTCGGAGATGGGGAAGACGGTACTTGACCCATCAATTTGTACGTCTCCTTCTAGTTGGGCTTCGCCACCGTCTCCGGAGTCAGAAGCGGCGGTGTCTTCTTCTCCTGTGGGGGCGGAACTGGTACAGGCAGCCAGTGCCAGTGCCAGACCTAACGAAAATAAGCGAATGGGTAATCTGCGTAATGTCATACAATCCTCTGGTCAGTTCTTGATATAGGGTCTTCTTTGGACAGTCGTTCAGGTTGGGCTTCCGTTTGCTTTTTGCAAAAAAGGGAAGCCTTTTTATAGTTACTGTAATTTGGTTTATTTTGTCAAATAAAACAACGTTAATGATAGGTTAAAGTGAGGTAAAGAAAAGGTTTGGGTATTTTAAGGAAGGGAAAGTAAATGAGAAATATTTTTACTTTACACTGTTATGGTTTCTTTAAAAAAGCATTTATTTAAAATATTTAAATTCGTATTGATTGGGGTAAAATATTTAAATTTTAGCCTTAAAAGGCGATTTTCGCTGATAAGAAGTTTGGCCAAATTGTGGCCAACGATGCAATTCGGTGAAAAAAAGGCTTTCCTCACTGGGTTGAGTGTTGCGGTTGCCTTGGACTGAGAGAGACTCTCAGCCCGGAGGTTTTATCCAGCATTCCTTATCCAGCATGGCTTATCCAGCATAGCGAGACCCCGGAATGACATATTCCCAAGTGGCGGGTTGACTGGGATGGACAAAGATATCAAGGGTGGGGGCATATTCGACGAGACGACCGACATGGTTGCGGTTGGGGATGGTTTCGACATTAAAAAAGGCCACGCGATCGCTAATTAAGGCAGCCTGTTTAAGATTATGGGTGACAATGATAATGGTGTAATGCCGTTTCATGGCCATCAACAGATCATCAATTCGCCCCGCAGAAATGGGATCAAGAGATGACGTGGGTTCATCCATTAAAATCACTTCTGGATTCAAGGCCAAAGTTCGAGCAATACAGAGTCTCTGTTGTTGTCCACCTGATAATTCTAAAGCATTGTGGTGCAGTTTATTCTTCACCTCCTCCCACAACCCCACAGCGGCCAGAGACTGTTCAACCCGTTCATCAATATTGCCGTTGTAGTGATTCACCCGCAACCCCACAGCAATATTGTGGTAAATCGACTTAGGAAAAGGATTAGGTCGTTGAAAAACCATACCAATGCGACGACGGAGGGACACCGGATTCATCTGTTTTAATTCTTGGCCATGAAAAGTAATCCTCCCCATCACTTGGGTGTCAGGAATGAGGGAATTTAAGCGGTTAAAACAACGCAACAGAGAACTTTTCCCGCACCCCGACGGCCCAATAAAGCCGGTAATTTGGTTTTGATAAATGTCCATTGTCACCCCTTGGATGGCAGGTGTTCCGTGGTAGGTTACGCCGACATTCTCTAAGGAAAAGATAGACGGTTGGGGCTGGGGATTGCTGGGAGACCCCCATACGGATTGTGTAGTCATAAAACCTTTTTCTGATGTGAACGATAAAAATCCCGTAACAAGACGGCAAGAATATTCATGCCTAAAACGATGCCCCCTAAAACTAAAATGGTCGCTGCCGCGAGGTTATGAAATTCCACCTTTGGCCGCGAGACCCAATAAAAAATCTGTGTGGTGAGGGTGGTAAAGCCTCCCTGTAACCCTTCGAGAGACAAGGCCGGGGCGACGGGAACAAAGGCGGCGGCCCCGATGGCGATGAGGGGGGCAGTTTCACCAATGGCCCGGGATAAGGTGAGTAACATTCCGGTGAGGATACGGGGAAGGGCGGTGGGTAAAATCACATGATAAATGACCTGCCAACGGGTCATACCTACGCCATACCCGGCTTGTCGTTGGGTATCAGAGACGGAACGAAGGGCGGCCCGGGTGGTGATGATGACGAGGGGGAGGACAATGACGGTTAAGACGAGGGCGGCGGAGAGTAAACTGGCCCCTCCGGTGATGAATCTCAAAGTGCGGGCAAAAATGGCGAGGCCGAGGAGGCCATAGATGATGGAGGGAATGGCGGCGAGGTTGTCGAGATGGATTTCGAGGAGGTAACTGGCGTAATTTTTCGGGAGGTATTCTTCGAGGTAAATGGCGGCCCCGATGCCAATGGGAAAGGCAAAGAGGGCGGTTAAGCCCAGTAGCCAGAGTGTTCCCATGAGTCCGGCAAAGATTCCGGCATCTTCGGGGCGACGGGAGGGAAAACGGGTTAAGAATTGCCAATCGAGGCTGGGGAGTCCTTGTTGCAGGATGGTTAAGAGGAGAGTGGCAAACATGATGATGCCTAGGAGGGCGGCGAGGAAGGTGAAGGCGACAAAAAGGCGATCGCGGCTATCCCGTCGGTTTAAGGATTGCTCAAAGTGTTGATCAGGGCGGTTAGGCGCGAGTTTGGGGAGGGAGACGGAGGGGGGAGGAGGGGCGGGTTGTTCCAGTTCGGTGGCGGAGATTTCGGCGGTGGGAATGGCCATTCCGGTCATAATTTGTTGATGGCGACGGACGAGCCAATGACCTAACCAGTTGAGGGAGAGGGTGATTAAAAAGAGGACAAAGCCGACGGTGAAGATGGCATGGAAAATAAAGGAGTCGGCGGGGACATCGCCTAAACTGACTTGGATGATAAAGGCGGTCATGCTTTCGACGGTGATGAAGGGGTTGAGGGTGAGTTGGGGGTTTTGGCCGGCTGCGATCGCAGCAATCATGGTTTCGCCTAGGGCCCGGGAGGCGGCGAGGGTGATGGCGGCGATAATCCCTGGAAAGGCGGTGGGGAGGAGGATGCGCCAGATTAATTCCCGTTTGGTGAAGCCGAGGGCATAGCCTCCTTCTCGGAGTTGTTGGGGGACGTTGGCGATCGCATCTTCGCTAATGGAGGAAATAATAGGCGCAATGAGAACCCCTGTCATCAATCCGGCACTCAAAGCATTAAATCCGTCTAATTCCGGCATCATCCCGCCAATGAGAGGGAGGTTGCCTAACCTAGCAAAACCGTCTTGTAAGAGGGGGGTGACGAATAAGAGGGCAAAATAGCCATACACAATGGTGGGAATCCCGGAGAGGGCTTCTAAGGTGGGTTTGAGGATACGACGCAGGAGGGGAGGGGCGTATTCATGGAGATAAATGGCCGCTAGGACTCCAAAGGGAATGGCAAAAAGGGTGGCAATGAGGGCAATCATCAGGGTGGCACTGGCTAACACTCCGATGCCTACTTTTCGGGAAGAAAAAGAGGGGGTCCATTCTGTATCGGTGAAAAATTGCCAGAAGGAGACATCTTGAAAGAAAAAAAAGGCTTCGTAGAGAAAAATCCCTAAAATCGTCACGGAAATTAAGACAGGAATTGCCGCAGCTAAGGCTAAGAAGCTCTGTATCACTCGTTCTTGACACAGGGTAGTCAAGGGAATGGACTGACGGGATTGGGGGGCTGGACGGTGGGGTGGCAATTTCAGGGAACTCATGGAGGTTCAACAGTGTTGAGGCTGTGGACTGGCTATCCTGAGCCAATGCTTCTGGGGATTAAGCGCAGAATATACGGTGGCCAGTTCTATTTTTCTTGATCTTTTCAAACTCCCTTGAAACTTTGAGTTAACAATGGGTTAATTTGTGACCAAGAATGGGTAAGCATTCAACGGGTTGACAACTGATAGCTGACTGCTGATATCACTAAAACCCCCATGAAGTTGAACCTCATGGGGGCTTGCTGTTCAGGGGACAAAGAAAATGTTCACCCACCCGGATTAAAAATAATCTCGTTCTGTTTCGGGTTGGGGGGTGGCTAATTCAAAATTTGAGGGATCGCGCAAAAAGCGGAATACTTCTTCCTCTAAACGATGAATTTTATGGGGTTCGAGGGCTTGGGTATGATGTAAGCTCGCAATGTAGCCTTCCATATAAATCTGCATTTCGGTCAAACGATTGCCCCTATTCCATAATTCTACCAATGCGTCGGTCAGTCGCTGGTAGTAGCGGATTGAGTGTGTGTCAGTTAGCATGATTAGAAACAGAACGCGACAGGAAAAACGGTCAAAAACAGTGTTAATTTTGACGAGAAAAAACGATGTTTCTTGTGGGGGTTGACGACCACCTTGGCGCATCAAGGCTGGGGATCAAGAGATGAGAATTCGTTTTTAGTTCTCTCTTTCTCTCCTTATGACGAAAACCCAGAATTTTTTTTCCTTATTTTAAACATAGTTTAACAATTTGGGTGGGGCAAGGAGTTAGATCACAGCCCTAGCATGACCGAAAACTGGGGTCAACCTCAGTAGCAAGTGTTACAACATCTTGACATTTGGGCGTGCTAGATTAAAAGCCACTCATTGCAAGGGGAAAAAGCTAACGTGGGTTTAGTCCAGATTCTGATTATTCAAGGGAATCCTCACTTGCGATCGCTCTTGGGTTGGCATTTACAGCAAGCGGGGTACTGTATTCAACTCGCTGCCAATCTTCAACAAGCCAAGGCGATTTTGTCGGTTCGTCAACCGAATTTAGTGGTTCTCGATTCCGATCTCACTGATGGGGATGGGTTAGAACTTTGTGAGTGGCTTTATCAGCAGCGACAATCGTTGATTTTGATGTTATCGGGACGAACGAATCAAAGTGATATTGTGGCTGGGTTTAAAGCAGGTGCGGATGATTATTTAAGTAAACCGTTTGGGATGCAAGAGTTTTTAGCTCGGGTGGAAGCCTTACTGCGACGGTTACGGGTAGCGAATGCGCCGTTATATCTCGATTATGACGCGCTACGGATTGATTTAGTACAGCGTCGAGTGCATTTGAATGGGGAGTTTATTGAGTTGACTCCTCAAGAGTTTAGTTTGCTCTATGTGTTGGCGCAAGCGGAGGGAAAGCCGTTGAGTCGTTCGGAGTTGTTACGTCGGGCCTGGCCCGATGCTATTGATAATCCTCGCACGATTGATACTCATGTGTTGTCTTTACGGAAGAAGTTGGAGACGCACCCCCGACAACCGAGTATTATTCAAACGGTGCGTAATGTGGGTTATCGCTTTAATCCGGAGTTCCTCAAGGGAAATGTACCAGCCACTGCTCCCCCTGCCAAGGTGGTGCGGGAGAGAGTGGCGCAAGTGGTTGAGGCTTAACGGTTTTTCGTTAGGTTGTGAGTGGGGTGTGTGCTATCCCCCATGATTGCGCGGATCATCGTTTTTGGGTTTGACTTTCGCTTGAAAGGCTGAGGTTTGGCCTGTGGCGTTGGCGTAGGGGAGGGGTTTTTCGGCGATGAGGGCTTGTAAATCGGCTTCGAGGACTGATTTCGGTTGTTCGCCGATGGTTTGCGCGATCGCTTTTCCGTCCCCATCGAGATAGACAAAATGGGGAATGCCATCCACGCGATACTGTAGGATTTCGGGCAACCATTTGGTATTATCCACATTAAGCATCACGAAGTTGACCGATTCTCCGTATTCGTTTTTCAGGGTTTGCAATTCTTGGGCCATGGCTTGGCAACTGGTACACCAATTGGCGTAAAACTCCAAAAAAGTAGGCTTCGAGTTGTCTAGGGCGACCTCTAGAGGTGTGGCTTGTTCAGCTTGTACTTCTAAATTCGCTTCTCCGGTTTCGGTATTTAACCCAATAAAGAGGGCAATCGCTAAAATAACAGCAACCCCCGCAATAATAAAATTACGGAGTGAACGCGGAAGTCCAGAGGAGGTTTCAGGGTGTTCTGTCATCGGGGTTGGTCTTAATGGCTGGATTACATCTTTAACTTAATGTAACAAGTTTGTTGCCAGTCTCGGACGGTTGCCTGTTCGATCAAGGTATGCAAGCGAGGAGGCGAATTTATGAAAAAGCGAGTCACTCTTACCTTTCCCAAACGAACTATTCAAATGCCGATCGCCTATCGTTTGGCCAAGGATTTTAATGTGGCCACCAATATTATTCGCGCCCAAGTAGCCCCCAATCAAGTGGGGAAGCTAGTGGTGGAGTTGTTGGGGGATATTGATGAGTTGGATGCGGCGTTAGATTGGATGCGATCGCAAGATATTAATGTGTCACTGGCCAGTCAAGAAATTACAATCAATGAAGACACCTGTGTTGATTGTGGCCTCTGTACGGGGGTTTGTCCCACCCAAGCCTTAACCTTAGACCCGAAAACCTTCCAACTGCAATTCACGCGATCGCGCTGTGTGGTCTGCGAACAATGTATCCCCACTTGCCCCGTCCAAGCCATTTCCACTAACTTTTAAATCTCATTCCATCCCGTTTTTTGACCCCGTTTTTTGACCTAGTTATTTGAGCAAATGAAGGCTTCCCAACC
>NZ_JAQMSD010000328.1 GCF_028330525.1 Spirulina sp. CS-785/01 | reverse complement strand
GGCGTTTACACTTGGGTGTGATGACCCTCTCAAGGTAGCCTACCTTTTTACAGGATTTATGGCTGAGTCTGCACGCTCGTCCCTTTCTAAGTCAACAAAAATTGAACAATGTCAATCAATGTCTAGCTTTCAACGAGCGGAGTCATTTCAGAGGGGCCAGACCGTCATCTGTCCACCGCAATGGCACAAATGAGGACAATAATCCCACCTTGAGTGATGCTGAAGTCGCATCACCTTTAAACAACCCGCACTCAACTGTCAATCATGGAGGGGTCTTTTGTTTTCTTGCTCTTGTTTTCTTGCTTGATTTCTGTGGCCTGATCGGTTGTGCTTCCTTTTCACTCACACCAATAAATCGGGAAACATCAAACTTGAATTAGCGAATTCACTCTCGATCAGAGTTGACTCAAAGCGAGGAGCAAAACTGATGACTCAATAATAATGACTCAATAACGTCTAACTGACATTATTCTTCAAAATTTGTGTTATTCAGAAGAATAATACAAATTGTCCTCTCAGTTAGTCTATCCTGTGGCCTATTTTTTTAAGACCTCGGCCACTACCCTTAATGTTAACCCATTGACCTTGAGTAATTCCTCACAAGTGCGTTACATACTGTACACATTTTTGGCCGTTTTGGTAGGGGTTCAAAGAAGTATTTTAGGGAGAAAATTCTACGGTAATGCGATCGCCCGTCTCCAACCCCAATTCTTCGGCCCGGCCTCCCCGTAACTCAATCACCTGATCAATGGGTTCATTAGGCCCATAACTCGGACAAGGTTCACGATGACAAGGAGGAACATTGGCCGCAATCTCCAGAATTACCCCATCCCGTAAAAACACCATATCCAACGGCACTTCAACATTTTTCATCCAAAACCCCACTTGGCGGGGCGGATCAAAAGGAAACAACATCCCACGATTATCGGAGATTTCCTCCCGAAACATCAAGCCTAACGCCTGTTGTTGCCGAGTCTTGGCCACCTCTAATTCAATCGTCTCTCCCCCCATCTGTGCTGTTGCGGTCACAGGTAACTCCTGCGCTTGTGAGACTTGTGTTGCCGAGACAGAAGGGGAGTCCGGTTGATTCCGTGCAGAGGAACACCCCAACAACAACAAACTGGTCAATAATACAAGGGACAAATATCTATTCATACCCACCCCAATGCTTATGGTTCGCGTAACACATAACCAACACCCCGCACGGTTTGAATTAACCGTTTTTCCCCCTCATCTTCAATTTTTAAACGGAGATACCGAATATACACCTCAATCACATTCGATTCTCCCATAAAATCATACCCCCACACATTCTCTAAAATCTGTTCACGAGTCACCACCTCACGGGGATGCTGCATCAAATAGCGCAACAACTCAAACTCCTTGGCCGTTAAATCAAACTCCCGATTATTCCGAATAGCCCGCCGGGTGGTTAAATCTAAAATTAAATTGCCAAAGCGCAACTGCTCCGAAGTGGGAGTCGAGGGTTGTAAATACAACTGTAGCAAATCTAAAAACATCTCAGAGCGATAGGGCTTGAGTAAATAATCGTCTGCTCCCGCTTCCAAACAGGCCACGCGATCGTCCACCGTTTCCTGGGCCATCACCATCAAAATGGGCAGTCGATACCGCGCACTCCGCAACTGACGACAAAACTTAAACCCGGCCTCCCCAGTTTGTGTTTGATCAATCACCACCATGGCCGGGGTTAACGTCTTCATCAACCCCAACCCTTTGACCAACTCCGTTGTGATCACGGCCTCATAGCCAGACTCCTGCACATCATGACAGAGAGACTGGCTCATTTTTTCCTCTGGTTTCACCAGCAAGACACAAGTTGAACGTTCCGTGGTAACAGGACTCATAAGTCAATTGGCGAACACAGTATGAGGTATTCTCTATTGATAACACCCTCTTTTAAACAATTCCACCCACCCAATCCTGACTCAAGATTAAGGACTGACAGGAAATCTCGATAAACTGTACATGACCCCCTCCATTAGGGCAACTCCACCGAAGTGGGTTTGGCAATATGGGGCAACCCCCAACCCAGTTTTTCCCGTAAAATGCGGAAAAATTCTTGGCGTTGTAGCCGGATAAAATGCGCCGAATAGGGAGATTTTGTCACTCTCACATAATCTTGGGGCTGCACCGCACAACCGCCATTCCCATCCACCACCATCACCATGGAAGTGGGATGAGCCGGGAAAATGGTCACGGGTGAATCTTCCGAAAAAACTAACGCCCTAGAAGCCAAAGAATGAGGACAAATGGGAATTAACTGTAAAACGGGAACTTCCGGTGTCACCACTGGTCCCCCAGCACTCAGGGAATAGGCCGTTGAACCCGTCGGTGTGGACAAAATCACCCCATCTGCTGCAATATCTACAGGAGCATGATGGCCAATTTGGATTTCAAAATGACACATACTGGTGAGGGGTTCTCGATGCAAGACCATCTCATTCAGTGCTAAGGCTTCCCAGAGACATTGATCTTCCCGAAACACTTGCACGGTTAACATGGAACGGGTTTCCACTTGGTAATCCCCGGCCAAAATACGGTCAATGGCCGTCGAAAGATTATTGAGATAAGTTTCCGTAAGAAACCCCATGTGGCCCGTATTGACGGTTAATAGGGGGACTTGGCAAGGAGCAACCTGACGAAAGGCCGCCAACACGGTGCCATCTCCCCCCAAAACAATGCCGATGTCAATACTGTCATCAAATTCATCGGGGACGACTTTTTCAATGGGAGTCCGGGTGGGATGCTCCGGTTGAGCATAGCCTAAAATGCCACCAATACTGGAGGTGATAACCACCTCACATCCTTTTTTGGTCAAGGTTGCTTCTAGTTCTTGCGCCACCCGGCAAGCAATGGGTTTTATATCGTTATAAATAATGCCTATTTTCGGCACGACAACTCTTTAGGTGATAATCAACGAACGATCAAAGGTCAAGTTAAAGATACAAGGGAATCGTGAAGTGTGGGGGTTGACTTACGATTTTGTCTTTTTTTTCCGTTGTTTTTCTTTTTCGTAACCGATTTCTTTCAGCTTTTTCATAATGCGGCTGAAATATTCTTGGAGATATTCTTCCAAGGTGGTCGTGTCTTTGGGATCGAGGCCAAAGACGGGATAAACTTCATCCATGTCCGCATCTAGGGTTTTACTTCCTGCGATGACTTCGGCAAAGGCCAAGCGATCGGCGATATTCCACCCCCATTGGAAGAAACGTGCGACTCGACGGACGAAGCGTAAAACGGGTAATTCTAGTTTAGCGGTTTTAGCGGTTTTTCCCGATAATCGTTCACATAAACGTATAATTTCGTATGCTCCCCAGGCGCGGGTCCCCACCACGGGAAAGGTTTTGTTTTCGGTTTCGGGGACGGTTAAAGCGCGAACGGCAAATTTGGCAATGTCAATGGTGTCCATATAGGCCACAGGAGTCCCAAACCCTGTCACCCACACCACCTGATTATCTAAAATGGGGATGGCATATTGGCCAATTAGTCCCTGCATAAAGCCACAAGGCCGCAGTATGGTGTAATTGAGTCCCGATTCTTTCAGGAAGCGTTCTGTACAATGCTTAATTTCCATTAAGGGAACATGGGGGAATTCTTCTGCATTGAGAATCGAGAAGAAGATATAGCGTTGGACTCCTTCGGCCTTGGCTGCTTGAATGAGGTTCACTTTCCCGTCCCAATCCACTTGGCGAATACTCAGGGAGTCGGTGGCCCGGGCTGTGGCGGCATCAATAACGGTTTCTATTCCCGATAGGGCAGGGGAAAGCGTTTCTGCGTCACAAAGATCACCTTCAATGAGTTCCGCCCCCCATTCTTTCAGAAAGGTCGCTTTTCTGGGCTTTCTCACTAAGCAGTAAACCTGATGACCTTCATCAAGAGCTTGACGCACGATTTGTCTGCCCAATGTGCCTGTTGCACCGACCACCAGTAGTTTCATTTAAATGTTAAGCAAGAATCATAAAGTTTCTATAAGATTTTATCAGAATTCTGGCCGCCTTTCTGAGAAAATAAAGGATCACTGCGACAAAATTTAATTGTCAATGGTTTAAATATCTTGACAATTATTGTAATTTGTGGTAATAAATTTTTTCCCGTAGCCAGTCCTGTCCTATTTCCACCAAGAGATATGGGAGAGACGGAACTTCAACGGGTTAACTGGACTATTCGGGGATGGCTGAGAGTTCCATGCCTTCTTTGGCCAAGACACTCCCCGGCCTAGCTTCTTTCACTTGTTCGGCAATGCCATCGAGAATTTCGTCGGTGTGGTTGGGTTCGTGGTGGAAGATGACCAGTTGCCGGACTCCGGCAGCATCGGCAATTTTCACCCCTTCTTGCCAGGTTGAGTGACCCCAGCCCACTTTGGGGGATTTGGAGTTATGATATTCTTCATCGGTGTACATGGCATCGTAGATGAAGATATCGGCATTGCGAGCTAAGTGCAGGACGTTTTCATCGAGGCGATCGGGGAAATGCTCCGTATCGGTACAATAGACGGCAGTGTGGTCTTGCCAGGTGACGCGATACCCCATTGCGCCGTTCGGGTGGTTGAGGGGGGCGGTTTCGATGGTGATGTCATCGAGTTGGAAGGTTTCCCCACAGACAATATCATGGAACTTCATTTGGGCTCGAATGTCGGCCACGGGGACTGGGGAGTTCACATGAAGAACCCGATGATTAAAATGTTCCTCCATTTGCATCATTTCTTCGTCCGGGGGGACTTGTCCATGAATGTAAAAACAGTCTTCTTCGTTGAAGGTGGGGAAGAAAAAGGGAACGCCTTGGATGTGATCCCAGTGATAATGGGTGAAGAAGACAAAGGCATGGTGGGGGGAGGCTTCGGCTTGGAGGCTTTTGCCTAATGCGCGTAGCCCGGTTCCTCCATCAAAGATGAGGTGTTTGCCTCCGATGTGCATTTCCACACAGGAGGTGTTGCCCCCGTAGTTGACGGTTTCTTCGCCGGGGGAGGGAATGCTGCCTCGCACGCCCCAAAATTTTACGGTGAATTGAGAGTTAGTTTCCATTGGGAACTCAAGGCTTTAAGACTGCACATTGACCCTGATTACGCAGGAGATGATCACATAAGACCAGAGCTACCATAGCTTCCACCATTGGCACGGCTCTGGGGAGGACACAGGGATCATGTCGTCCTCGGGCGGCTAAGGTGGTTTCTTCTCCTGCGCTAGTGACAGTTTTTTGTTCTTGTCCTATGGTAGCAGTTGGTTTAAAGGCGGCTCTCATAATGATGGGTTCTCCATTACTGATTCCCCCTTGGATGCCACCGGAGTGGTTGGTGCTGGTGCGAATGTTACCTTGTTCATTGATGTAAAATTCGTCATTATGTTCTTTTCCGGTGAGGGTGGTTCCCGCAAAGCCTGAACCGAATTCAAAGCCTTTGGTGGCGGGGAGGGACATGATCCCTTTGGCGAGGTCGGCTTCGAGTTTGTCGAAGACGGGTTCGCCGAGGCCGGGGGGAACCTTACGGGCGACGCATTCGACGACCCCACCAAGGGAGTTTTTCTCCCGTCGGGCTTGGTCAATTTTTTCTATCATTCGTTGGGCGCATTCGGCATCCGGACAACGGACGATGTTGCTTTCGACTTGTTCGAGGGTGACGGTGTGGGGATCGACGAGTCCTTCTAAGGTTTGGATGCGTTTGACGTAGGCGACGATTTCAATTCCGGCGACTTGCTGGAGGATTTTTTTAGCGATCGCACCCCCAGCCACTCGCCCAATAGTTTCCCGTGCTGAAGATCGGCCTCCTCCTTGCCAGTTGCGAATCCCATATTTAGCATCGTAGGTGGCATCGGCATGGGAGGGCCGATATTTCACTTTCATTTCTTGATAATCTTGGGGCCGAGGGTCTTTGTTACGGACGAGGATGGCCAGGGAGGTCCCCAAGGTTTTCCCTTCAAAGACTCCGGAGAGGATTTCACATTGATCGGCCTCTTTACGGGGGGTGGTAATCTTACTCTGGCCGGGCCGACGGCGATCTAGGTCTTTTTGGATTTCTGGGGCAGAAATTTCGACTTGAGGGGGACACCCATCAATGACTACACCAACTCCCCCTCCGTGAGATTCTCCGAAGGTGGTGATGCGAAAAAGGTGTCCGAAGGTGCTGCCCATGTTTTTTCAGTAATCAGTAATCAGTAAACAGTAATCAGTAATCAGTAACTGTTACCAGTAATTCAGTAATGTTTATCTTGGTGTTGTCAATTTTTTATTTTAGCCTGATTCGGGACGGTTAACAGTATCGAGACTGGTGAAAATAGGGAATTCTAATCACACACAGTTTTAGGTCTCCGGAGTGACAAGTGAACGGGCCTCAAACTCAACTAGCACTGGACTAGACGGGCAAGGCTTAAAAGCTTTCCCTAAACTGCTTTCCCTAAACTGTTTGTTGTCGCTTTTATGGCGGCTTCTAATTAATATGGAGCTAAGCGGACTCGAACCGCTGACCCCCTCAATGCCATTGAGGTACTCTACCAACTGAGCTATAGCCCCGAAAAGCGCATTTATCATTATCTCTATCTGGTACTGCCTTGTCAAGGGCAACTTGGAGAAATTTTGGGGATTTTGCGAAAATCCGCTTGTGATGAGCTTGCAGCACTTCTGAGCGTTCCGAGAGAGACTGATCTGTTCTGCCTTAATAGGTATAGGGAGTTCCCACTTGAGTGAGATAGGTTATACAGTTATTCATTAAAAAGTAAACGACGAGTAAAGCGGCGGCGGAGAGGGACACGAGGGTTCCGGCCAACATGAGAGAGAACTCTTGTTTTTGGAAGGCTTCCTGCATTAAATGCAGCGACCATGCCACTAACGCTATGTCGAAAATTAAAATAGGCAGTAACATATCTTACGTTTTGTAACATTTCCTTTATTCTAATACACATTTATGAGAGAAAGCGAAAAGAAATTTAATAAAAGTGGAAGAATTCTCTCAGTATTTCTACGCAGAGCGCACGGGGATATGTTGCTGTTGGAGATAGTCTTTAATTTCGCTGATGCTGAGTTGGCCGTAGTGGAGGAGGGAGGCCAAGAGGGCTGCTTCGGCTTTGCCTTGGGAGAAGGCTTCGTAGATGTGGTGGGTGTTTCCTGCTCCGCCCGAGGCGATGACGGGGATTTCTACTGCATCTGCGATCGCGCTTGTCAATTCTAGATCATAGCCGGCCTGAGTCCCGTCTGCGTCCATACTGGTGAGCAAAATTTCTCCGGCCCCTCGTCGGGCCACTTCTCGCACCCACTCTAGGGCATCCAGTCCCGTATTTTCCCGGCCTCCGCGCACATACACTTCCCACCCAGGGCCAGTTTCGCGCCGTTTGGCATCCACAGCAACGACAATGCATTGACATCCAAAGCGATCGCTGGCTTCATTAATAAAATCAGGATTCCGCACGGCGGCTGAGTTAACACTGACTTTATCTGCCCCCGCACGTAACAAATTCTTAATTGTTTCTAAGGAATTCACCCCACCCCCGACTGTCAAAGGGATAAACACCTGTTCTGCCGTGCGATAGACCACATCTAAAATAATATCCCGGTCTTCGTGAGTCGCCGTAATATCAAGAAACACCAACTCGTCGGCCCCGGCTTCATTGTACGCCTTCGCCAACTCCACCGGATCGCCCGCATCTTGCAGATTAACAAAGTTAATGCCCTTCACAACACGCCCAGCATTAACATCCAAACAGGGTAAAATTCGTTTCGCCAACATAGAATAATGACACCAAGTGAGAAAGCCCTCTCTATTGTAGTGGATAGCCTGCACAGGCGTGAAAATCCCAAGAAAACGCGATTCTCTACGGGACACTTCGTGAACGCACTTTTAGAAAAGGGAAGGAGTGCGATCGCAAAGTGTCTCAGAATGAGAATCGCTTTTGATCATGCCACTTTTTCTGCATTAAATCTCTGTTCAAATCGTTCGTATTCATCCTCAAGAAGCCAGAGTTTTGCTTCTTTGTAGGTTGCACTAGAAAAGATCGCTTTATACTTTTCAAATGTTTTAATATAAAAACTGGGGCGATTGTTTCCGTTTTGTTCAATTTGTTCAATGAATTGGGCGTTGATTTCTTCAGCTTCAATCGGTTGAGGTTGAACGAAGTCAGGACGGGAAACCCAAAACAGCACTGCCCCGTCTTGGTATCGACCTGCATACAACCAATAGGTTTGATTATTGGTGGTGAATTG
>NZ_JAQMSD010000327.1 GCF_028330525.1 Spirulina sp. CS-785/01 | reverse complement strand
GGCGAGATTTCTGGGGTGATGTTGACCGAATTAGGGGTCGGGAGATGGGGGAGTTGGGGGAGTTGGGGAGATGGGGAAGATAGGGGAGATGGAGAGTAACTACTGTTTACTGGTTACTGGTTACTGGTTACTGGTTACTGTTCCCTATTCCCAAACAACCAAACTTTGTTACAATTCTTTAAGGTGATGGAGCAGAAGTCATAAATTATGGGGAAAGGTCAGGATACACTTTGGGAACAATTCCTTAAACCGATTGTTCGCACGTGGATTGATGAAGAAAAGTTACAGCGTTTTGCAGAAAGTGTCGATTGGGAACGGGAATGCGATCGCATCGCCAACCCCCAACTCGTCTATCCAGCCTACTATAAACAAAACTTTCACGGCATCCCAGGCGGCTACCTCACCCCAGAAGCAGCCGTCAGCTATGATCCCATTACCCAATACTTTCTCCCTCCCAATGAAGACTGGGTGCGCCAAGCTGCCCTAGCTCCAATTGGCGGAGTCCCCCGACGTATCCTAGACTTAGGATGTGGCACAGGTTCAACCACCCTACGCCTCAAACAAGCCTTCCCCCACGCAGAAGTCATTGGCCTTGATTTATCCCCCTATATGCTCTTTATGGGGGAGTATAAAGCCCAACAACAAAACATGAAAATTACATGGAGACACGCCAAAGCAGAGGCCACAGGCTTCCCCGATGCCTCCTTTGATGTCGTCACTGCCGCTTTATTATTCCATGAAATCCCCGTCTCCATCGCCCCCCACATTCTCGCAGAAGCCTTCCGTCTCCTCACCCCTGGGGGACAACTGGTGATCCTCGATGGCCACCAAACAACACTCCATCAAATGACTTGGTTAACCGAAATTTTTGAAGAACCCTATATTCAAGAGTACGCCAGTGGAAAACTAGAAAAATGGCTAGAAGAAGCCCAATTTGTCAACGTCCAAACCAATGATTTTTGGTGGATTCATCAAATTAGTTCAGGACGTAAGCCCATTCCGGGGCAATCTGTCAACCCACAAAATGCAGATATTCCTTGGCATTTTAAGCCTGTTTTTTGACAATTTACCTTGATAAATGACTAGAAATGACGACACAGTGAGTCCCTGCTCATAAACTCCTAAAAGAAATTACTGAAACGCTGTCTTTTGTGAATTTTTACGGTGAAAATTCTTTTGATTTTATTTTTGTTTAAGGTTTTGTTAATATTACTCAATGAAAATTTACACGGTAAGGTAATGGGTTATACCAAATTTAGCACTGGCATTCACGGCATTTTCACAACTGGTGCATAAGTTAGAAAGTAATCCCACAAATCTAATTTATTAGTTAATTATTTCGGTAGCTCTCTAGTCTTTCTTATACTGCTCACTCTAAAGACAGTAACCCAACAATGGCACAAGCTAGGTCAGCAAGCTATTAGCAGCCAAACCGAGAAGGCAAAAAGTACAGCATGAAAAGTTTGATGATCAGGGAGATGTAAGAGAGTGATTAAAGGATGTCAGGAGTGTCAATGTCACGTCATCGCCCATGGCTCAGGTGGCATTATTTAAGTTTTAACTTTTAACTTTATTAAGGAACGAAGGACAATGTGGACAGAACAGATAACACACTCAATCGTCTTATTCTCTTGGTTGTCAGAGATCACCTTAGTGGGGATTTTCTTCAGCTTGCCCATGTTGCTGCTGTACCAAGTCAGCAAACGGCGTAATGTGCCGAGTAACTGGTTAACCCTACTGTCGGTGAGTTTTGCCATCACATTAGGACTCAATCACTTCCTCCATGTTGTCACCCCTCTCTGGAGAGTTTCTCCCCTGATCAGCACTGGAGTCAATCTTCTCACAGCTAGTTTAGGAGTGGCCACCCTCGTCCAGCTAATTCCTAAAATGTCTCAACTCCTCTCCCTCCCCAGTGCCAATCAACTGATCCTCATTAACCACGTTTTAGAAAACGAAGTCAACGAACGCAAACAAGCTCAACAAAACCTCAAACATCTCAACGAAGACTTAGAACAACGAGTTGAACAGCGCACCCTCGAACTGCGTCACTCCCAAGTACAACTCCTCCAACAAAACCAGCAACTCGAACAAACCCTGCGCGAACTACAAAACACCCAATCTCAACTCATCCAAAGCGAAAAAATGTCCAGTCTTGGACAAATGGTGGCTGGTCTGGCTCACGAAATCAATAACCCCGTCAACTTCATCTATGGCAACCTCAGCTATCTTCAGGAATATACCCAGGATTTATTAAAAATCATTGATCTGTATGAACAAGAGTGCATTACCCCCTCATCCACCTTACAAGAAGCCCTCCTAGACTTAGATATAGAATTCGTCAAAGCAGACTGCCCCAAACTTCTCCAGTCCATGAATATGGGAGTCGAACGCATTTGTGAAATCGTCCTCTCCTTGCGTAACTTCTCTAGACACGACGAAGCGGAAATGAAACCCGTTCACCTCTACGAGGGCATTGATTCCACCTTAAAGATTCTCCATAACCGTCTCAAAGCGAAAGATGGACGACCCGGCATTACCATCCAGAAAAACTATCAAGACCTGCCGAAAATTGCCTGTTACGCAGGTCAAGTGAACCAAGTCTTCATGAACTTGCTGAGTAATGCCATTGACGCATTAGAAGAACAGTTAGAAACCAACCCAGGGTTTTCCCCGCAAATTGACATTGATACCCGTTTGATCAAAGGAGCAAACTCTCCCCTCCAGCGCGATACCGTAGAAATTCGCATTCGAGATAATGGGGTTGGCATCCCAGAAAATAAGAAAAATCAACTCTTTGATCCCTTCTTCACCACCAAACCCGTCGGCAAAGGGACAGGGTTAGGCTTATCAATTAGTTACCAAATTGTAGTTGAACGGCATCAAGGACAGTTATACTGCAAGTCTAAGCCGAATCAGGGAACAGAATTTGTTGTTCTCATCCCCGTCCATCCTCAAGATTCTGTGTTTACCCTAAAACCCCATCAAGCGGATGTCTTATTGACAGCAGTTTAATCATGATGGGGATGGGGTTTGAGACAGAGAAACCGGGTTTCCCTCCCCCGAATTGCTTTTCCCTGACCATGAACTAAAGAAACCCGGTGTCTCTCCCCGAATTGCTCTCCATTAACTCTCAACTGCCTGCTGCCTATGAGACTTTTGCTAGTCGAAGATGACAAAATATTGGCTCAAACGATTGGCAACGCGCTGACCGAACAAGGGTATATTATTGATATTGCCTATGATGGGGAAGCGGGGCAGGATTATGCGGCCATTTTTTCCTATGATTTAATTCTCCTGGATGTCAGTTTACCGAAACAAAACGGTATTGATCTCTGTCGCCAACTGCGTCACGATAATTTTAATAATCCCATTCTCCTGTTAACGGCCAAAGACCGCAGCGAAGATAAGGTGGCCGGACTGGATGCGGGGGCAGATGATTATGTGGTGAAACCTTGCACGATTCCTGAGTTATTAGCCCGCATTCGGGCGTTATTACGACGACAGGGGGAGTCGGGTTCGCCCGTTTTAGAATGGGGGGATTTACAGTTTAATCCCAGTACCTGTGAGGTCTATTGGCAAGACCAACCCTTATCCTTGTCGCCCAAGGAATATAACTTGTTGGAGTTATTTTTACGCAATCCTAAGCGAGTGTTTAGCAAGAATGCCATTTTAGAGCATTTATGGTCTTTTGATGATCCCCCTAGTGAGGATACCATTCGGGCGCATATTAAGGGGTTGCGACGGAAGTTAAAGGCGGTGGGGGCAAAGCAGTTAATTGAGACGGTGTATGGGTTGGGGTATCGGTTAAAAGCGATTCCCGCGTCTCCGAATGCTCCACCAAAACAGTCCTCTCCAGAATCGGAACAGTTGTCAGAAGCAGCAGAAGTCCAACAAGAACAGGATAAACAAGCCAAACAGGAAAAAACGTTGGCGGCGGTGGCTCAGATGTGGGATCAGTTTCAAGCTCCGATTTTACAGCGTTTGGGACCTATTGAGGAGGCTATTGCAGCTTTAGAAGAGCAGTCGCTTTCGCCGGAATTGCGGGAAAAAGCGGAAAAACAAGCCCATAAATTAGCTGGATCATTGGGAATGTATGGGTTAGAGCAGGGATCAAAATGGGCCCGTGAGGTGGAACATTGGTTGATTGATAAGCAAAATTCTACCCAGGCGGAGGTTCACGAGTTGAAAACTTGGGTGATGCAACTGCGGGAGGTGATTGAACATCCGCCGTTTCAAGAGAATAAGGAGGATGGGGTTGAGGCCCCTTCTCTCCCACCGTTAATTCCGGTTCAGTCTTCTCTACGTTTATTGTGTGTTGATGAGGATATGTCGCTGTTGTCGTCGTTACAGGAGGAGGGGGAACGGTGGAATGTGCAAGTGGAACAAGTGGGGCAGATTGAGGAGGCGATTAAACGGATTGCTTGGCCGGGTTATGAGTCGCCCCAAAACCCGTCTCCGGATTTAATTTTACTCAATGTGGCGTTTCCCCACCCTGCCAATGAGGGGTTAATTTTTCTGCGGGATTTAGCTGAATATTGTCCCCAGTTACCTGTGTTAGTGACGGGGGAGGGGTTTACGTTTAATAATCGCATTGCGATCGCTCGCTTAGGAGGAGATGCACTCCTGGCCAAACCCCTCGACTCGACTCAGGTGTTACAAACGGCCTGTTCGCTCTGGCAACGGTATCATCCCCCGGCCATGATGCTCTTGGCCGTGGATGATGATCCGTTAATTCTCACCCGGTTAGAGGACTTTGTGACTCCTTGGGGGATAGAACTCCATACTTTGGCTGATCCTCGTTTATTTTGGGAAACCTTAGAACAATATCGGCCCAATTTAATTATCTTGGATGTGGAAATGCCCTACATTAACGGCATTGAATTATGCCAAGTGGTACGAAGCGATCCCACTTGGCATCATGTCCCTATTTTATTTCTTTCCACCAACCGCGATCGCGAAACCATTCATCGTATCTATCAAGTTGGGGCGGATGACTACATCAGTAAACCTGTCACCGAGCCTGAATTAATGACTCGCATCCTCAACCGCATTATCCGCAGTCGCCCTTAAAAGAACCCGTCTCTAAACACAACAAACCCCTCCGATACCTATCAGGTCAGTATTCAGACTCTAATATTGGGTTTTAGTCTCCACCGCGACGCAGGAGACTAAGCCACACTATAACAAGGCACTTGAGCTTCCGCACCTAGCACTTCGATCCGGTGAACTTTTACTGCGTAGAGAATTCGCCGAACCATTTCTCTATGTTCCTGATTTCTGTCCACAATATTTTGCAGCCATTGCACCAACTCAAAATCCCGGTCAGCAATTTGCCCGGACAGCATACTTTCAGAGTAAATTTCATAAAGCTGTTCAACCAGTTTAATTTTATGGCTTAACATGACGACCTCACTCGCAACTTTAATCATGGGTTTGACTGCTGGACTAGGAGAATTGGGAGAACTGGCAAAACTAGGCAAATCCCCCATAGAAGGAGGGTTGATAGGGCAACTTTTGACAGGGTTTAAGGTTTGCATGGGGCTTTTTGACTGAATTTATGGTGGACAACTGACGATAGACTCAGAACCGGCTAGCAGAAGCTAAAACTTGCTGTCTCTCGATTCTGCATTTTAATCTAACGGAACAATGTGAAAATCTTGGGAAGGAAGGCTTAATATTACTAAACGCTTCTTTCTTTATAATCGTTTCATATTTCAGCCTTCATCTTTGTCAACTTATTTATCGGTTCAGTTACAGTCAAAAAATTTTTTTTACAATGTATTAAAAAATACATTTTTTTCTTTACAAATACGAAAGTGTTTACTGCGATATACACTGAGAAAAATCCCGACAATAGCGGGTTATCGCCTTATGGGTTTGAGAAAAGTCCCGACAATAGAGGGTCATTGCTTCATGGGGCAGAGGCCGTGAGTAATAATACCCTTGCACCCAACTCCCGCCGATAGATTGAACCTGTTGTAACTCCGCTTTCGTTTCTATGCCTTCAATAATGGTTTTTAAGCCCAAACTCTTGGCTAACTGTAAAATCCCTTCAATCATCCGCCATTGGGTCTGAGCCACAAAAGAACGGTCTATTTTCAAGACATCGACTGCTAAATCGTTTAAACGGGCTAAAGACGAATATCCTGTCCCAAAATCGTCTAAATAGATACCAATTCCCAGTTGTTTTAACTGTTCTAGGGTTTTCATAACCACTTGAGAATTCTCTAACAAGAGACTTTCGGTAATTTCCATCTGTAAATGACTTGGGGCAATCCCAGTCTTGTCACAAATCTGGATAACTTGTTGGCTCAACTCAGGCCGCAGTAGCTGAGAGGGGGATAAATTCATACTGAGAAACAAGGGCGTTTGAGACACCTGTTGCCATTGGGCGAGTTGCCGACAAGCGGTTTCAATGCCCCATACCCCCAACTCATGAATCAATCCGGTTTTTTCGGCGAGGGGAATAAACTCCGTGGGGGAGATGCAACCCAAATCGGGATGAAACCAACGCAATAATCCTTCCACTCCCACTAGACGTTGGTGGATGAAGTGAGTGGAGGGATCGGACTCTAAGGCAATAATAGGTTGATAATATAATTGTAGAGTTTGATTGTGCCAAGCATTATACAGGTCTGCCTCTAAGCGAAACTGTGCTAAAGTCTGAGCAGAAATCAGTGAGACAGAGGTCTCTTTGTCTTGTTCAATGGCGTGGGTTAGCCGCAGCAAACGACTGGTGTTTTTGGTCGCAATACTCAGCAGTTGCTGGGCCTGGGGGGTATCCAGTGGGAGTTTCCCTGTTAATAATAACCCCAAAGCCCCTTGAATGGAGGTTAAAGGGGTGCGTAATTCGTGGCTAATACTCGCTTCTACATCGGACTCTAAATTGAGCCGTTCGGACTCTACGTAGGTTTGGGGGCTATTCACAATTATGACCTCTCTGAGAATTCAGTGTGCATCGAACTACCTCGCTAGTCCCCTACTCTAGCCGGAGATATTGGAAGTAGATTCCAAAAAATCAGGGAATATACTTAATATATAGTCAAGACAGCCAAAGATTATGTACTTTCACTTAGGAGAAAATAGCTAATTTTGTTCCTAGCCTGATACCACTAGGATTGGGAATCCATTGATTATGATTCAATATAAAACTAACTTGTGAAAAACTTGGGAATAGTATCCTAGGATGTAAGCGGAAAACTCCCATGGTATCTGTCAAGGAGGTCAACGGACTTCAACCTCATAACCCCTGAAACGGTCAATTGTACGAACCCATTATGAATATCCAGTCAGAATCTTTGCAGAAAAATATTTTGGTTGTGGACGATACCCCTGCGAATCTTCGTCTGTTAACAGAGCTATTAAGTCAACGGGGCCATGATGTCCGTCCGGCCATTAACGGCCAAATTGCCCTCGCGGCCATCCATAATAAACTGCCCGACCTGATTTTACTGGATATCATGATGCCCGAAATCAACGGCTATGAAATGTGTAAACAGTTGAAAGCCAACCCTGTCACGCAGCACATTCCCATTATCTTTATTAGTGCGTTGGATAATCCGGAAGACAAAATTGAAGCCTTTCAAGCGGGGGGAGTGGACTATATCCCGAAACCCTTTCACAAAACCGAAGTGTTAATGCGGGTAGAAAACCAACTGCGGTTACTGCAAGCGCAAGAGTCCTTACGGGAGAGCGAGGCAAGGTTTCGGGCGATTTTTGAAAAAGCGGCCATGGGGATTTGCGTTACGAGGCCCGATGGGAACATTATTGAAACGAATCAGGCGTTTCAGCATTTTTTAGGTTATAACAACCAACAATTACAGGGAAAATCCTTACTAGAGTTTTCGCACCCGGAAGATCGGGAACGCGATCGCAGCCAATTTGCCGACTTATGCGGTGGCAACAAAGAAACCTACCAACTGGAAAAACGCTATCTTCGCGCCAATGGCCAAGTCGTGTGGGGCCGCCTAACCACCTGTGCCGTCAAACAAAAGCAAACCCTACAATTTGCCTTTAGTTTTGTCGAAGATATCACGGAGCGCAAGCACGCCCAAGAAGCCCTCAAAGCCTCAGAGCAGGAAATGCGAGCCATTTTCCAAGCCATGACCGATTTTGTCTCCATTCGCGATCGCCAAGGAAAGTGCCTGAAAATCGCCCCCACCAAATCCCTCCAAGATCAAGCCACCCAACAGCATTACCTGGGCAAAACCCTCCAAGAAACCTACACTCCCCCCACCGCCGAACAATTCACCCAGGCCATTACCCAAACCCTCGACCAACACGAACCCACCGATATTGAATATCAAATTACCCTCAACAACCAACCCACCTGGTTTGATGGCCGCGTCTCTCCCTTCTCGGAAGATACCGTGGTCATTGTCGCACGGGATATCAGTCAACGGAAACTCATCGAACAAAAACTACGCACCAACGAAGCAGAAATTCGCGGCATTTTCGAGGCCATGACCGATATTGTCCTAGTCATTGACCCCAATAATCACAATATCCAAGTCATGCCCACTAACTACCTACAACGCTACCATGCCGAGAACGGCATCTCCCCCAACCAAGTCATTGATGCTACCTTTCAGCAGTTAGTGGGGGCAGAGAGTAACCCGGAATTCTGGTCGCCCATTGAAGAAGCCATCGACCAACAAACCAATATTAACTTTGAATATAATTTAGCCCTCGAGAACCAACAAATTTGGTTTGCGGCCAGTATTTCCCCCCTCCCCAATCAAACCGTGATTTGGGTGGCCCGGGATATTAGCGATCGCGTCCGGGCTGAACAAGGGTTACAAAAACTCGCCGACGAACTCGAAAAACGAGTCGCCCAGCGCACCACCCTCCTCCGGGAAGCCAACCAAAAACTCCGCCGGGAAATCTACGAACGAGTGCAAGCGGAACAAGGTCTAGCTGCTTCCGAAGAACGCTTTCGCCAAGCAGTGGACAATATTCCCGATGTGGTGGTCATTTACAGTCCCGATCTCCGCTATCAATTCGCCAATGCCCAGGCCCTGTGGTTAACCCACAACACCCTAGACAACATGAAAGGGAAAACTGACACAGAACTCTTTCCCCCGGAAATGACCGATCGCTATTTATTCCTCTTGCATCGGGCCCAGGAAACCGGCCAACTACAAACCCAGGAATGTGTCCTCCCCATCCCCAACCAAGAGAATCGCACCTTTATCTTCACCTATGTACCGCTATTTAACCCCAATGGCGCGATCTACCAAATTTTAGGATTAGCCTACGATATCACCGAACGAAAACGCTCTGAAGAAGCCGTTCGGGTAGCCAAAGAACGCCTCGAAGCGGTTCTCGATGCTGTGCCGGGGTTTATTTCCTGGATTCGCCAAACCCCCGATTTAGAATATTTAGGGGTTAATCATCAACTGGCGGCGGCCTTTAATCGTCGGCCAGAGGAGTTTGTGGGACAACCGTTGGGTTTTATGGCCCTAGGGGATGAGTTTCAGCACACTGTAGAGGACTTTTTCCAAGATGACAGTCCGGTGATAACTAAGGTGGTGGAAATTGGGGCTCATGAGGAATCCCGTCACTATTTAATTGTGGCTCAAAAATATCAACAGAACACGGCGGCAGTGGTCGTGGGGATTGATATTACTGCCCGTATTCAGGCTGAAGATAAATTAAGATATGCTTCCCAGCGATCGCAACTTCTCTCAGAACTCACCGTCAAAATTCGCCAATCCCTCGACCTCGAAGAAATCTTATCTACTGCTGTGGTGGAAGTGCAGAAAACCCTAGAAGCGGATCGAGTGGCCATTGTGCAGTATCAGGAGAACCATCAGGGGAGAGTCGTCCAAGAAGCCGTGTTAGAGGACTTTAGCTCCCTGCAAGGTAAAGTCTTAGCCCTCCCCGAAAAGCTCTCCCAAAAGACCCCCGTAGATTACTGTATCACCGACGCTCAAATCGAAACTTGTCCAGGAGGGGAGGCAGTTCAGTCTTGTTTATTGGTGCCAATTCTCATTCAAGAGGAATTTTGGGGGGCCTTGGTGGTGCATCAATGCCGCAGTCACCGGGAATGGCGAACTGATGAGATTGAGTTATTAACCTCCCTAACCAACCAAGTGGGAATTGCCCTGTCTCAGGCCCAACTCCTCAACCATCTCGAAGAAATGGTGGCGGAACGGACTAATGAGTTACAGGCCACTAATGAAGATTTAGAGCAGGAAATTCAGGAACGGAGTAAGGCAGAATTAGCCCTGCGGGACAGTGAAGAACAGTTGCGACGGGTGATCCAGAATAATGCCTATGGGATTGTGGTTTGTAACCAAGTGGGAGAGATTTATTTTCTTAATGAAGCGGCCACTCGGATTTTTGGGCGATCTGAGGAGCAGTTACTGGGTCAACAATTGGGGATTCCTTTTTATGGCCGCGGCCAACACGGGGCCACAACGGAAATTAGCGAGTTGAGTCTGTTACGACCGGATGGGACTCAATGTGTGGTGGAAATGCGATCGGTGTCCATTAATTGGGAAGGGAATCCCCACGCGCTGTTAATTTCTTTGGTGGATATTACGGAACGGAAGGCAGTGGAACAGATGAAGGATGAGTTTTTATCGGTGGCCAGCCACGAGTTGCGAACCCCTCTGACTTCTATTCGTGGGTCTTTGGGGTTATTGGCCACGGGCCAGTTAGGGAACCTCCATGAGAAGGGCCAGCAGATGCTGAAAATTGCTGTGAATAATACAGATCGGCTCACTCGTCTTCTTAATGATATTCTTGATTTGGAACGGATTAAGTCGGGGCGGGTGCAAATTGTTCACCAACATTGTGATGCGGTGGAGTTGCTTATTCAAGCGGCCCAAGCGATGCAAGCAATGGCCGATCAAGCTCAAGTGAAGCTCTGTTTACAGGTGAATGCAGCCCAGAAGCTCTTTACGGAGATTGATGTGACCAATGTAGCGTCTTTGGCGGCTCCTCTACCCCTTTGGGCTGATCCGGATCAGATTTTGCAGACCTTGACAAATTTGATTAGTAATGCTGTTAAATTTTCCCCGGTTCAAGGGGAAGTTTCTATTGGTGTGACGGAGGAAGAAAATCGAATTTTATTTCGCGTTACTGACCATGGCCGGGGCATTCCGGCGGATAAATTAGAAACAATTTTTGCCCGTTTTCAACAAGTTGATGCGTCGGACTCCCGTGAGAAAGGGGGAACGGGTTTAGGACTCCCCATTTGTCGAGAAATCATTAGAAAACATCAGGGAGAAATTTGGGTGGAAAGTTCGTTTGGTGAAGGCAGTACCTTTTATTTTACTCTGCCACTTCCGCCAAAACAGGGTTAATAGTGTTCTTTGCTACAAAAGGCAATCCGCTTGGGGATCATTTATCTGCGATCGTAAATTGCGGGTATTCTGTTTTCTGTGATCTGGCTTACCAAAAATATTAAGAAAATGTAATGTTTTCCTAGGTTTCACAATTTCTTCACAAAGATAATCTAATGTTTAAGTGAATAAGAAAGCCTCAACAATCTAAAACCTTTATTAAATCAATACTGATTTTAGTAAACCCATGCTCTTAACCAAGACAGCCAACCCCTTACCCACTCAGCCCAGTTCCCTGTGTTCCCCTCAACTTGGGTCTTTCAACGGGACAAGTTTTCCTAGGTCTTCGGTGCAACGGCCTTCGGTGCAACGGTCTTCGGTGCAACGGTCTTCGGTGCAACGGTCTTCGGTGCAACGGCCTTCGGTGCAAAACCCCTCTCATAGCAACGCTTGGGATAAAAACCTGTTACTCATCGAACCGGAACGGGATTTATGTGAAATTACCCAAATGAGTCTAGAAATGACCACAGATTGGCGAATTTGGGCAGCGGAGTCTTGTCAAGAGGGACTGGCGATCGCACGCAGACAACCCCCTCATGTCATCTTACTCGACCTCGACCCCCAAGCGGTCAATCCCCAAGAGATCATTCAACAACTACAACAACATCCCGTAACTTGCAATACTCCCATTATCGTGTTTATTGAGCGAGTTCGCCTCGGGGATCAACAGCGCTTTGCCCAACTAGGAGTTGCGGGAGTCATCGCTAAACCCTTTGATGCTTTAAATTTGGGGTCTCAAATTGCTTACTTACTGGACTGGCCGGAATTAGCAGCCTGTTAAAATAAACTACCTGTTAAATTAGGAATCCCCCCTTGGGCCTGGCCCAGCCTTCGGGAAAACCCCCCAATTCACCACCAATCCCCCAAGATTTGCTAGACTAGCATTTTGATGGGCAATCAAGAAGGGTTTTATGGGAAAACGACGCATCCTAATTATTGATGATGAAGCCGACATTCGGGCTGTAGCCCAATTAAGTTTAGAAATAAATAACGATTGGGAAGTTCTCACCGCCGCATCGGGGAAAGAGGGCTTAGAGATAGCCCAACAACAGACCCCCGATGCTATCTTATTGGATGTGATGATGCCCGACTTAGACGGGCCAACCACTTGGGCGAAGCTACAGGACAACACCCAAACCCAAGATATTCCCGTCATTTTCCTTACCGCCAAAGTGCAGGCCGCCGAACAAAGACGCTATGCTCAGTTGGGAGTCAAAGCGGTTTTAACCAAACCGTTTGATCCCGTGACATTGGGGGATTTGATTGAAGAAGCTCTAGGCAGTTAATCTCCCACCAGAAAGCGGTGGATTCTCACTTCAACGGGAGACTCTAAGCCCCACGAACAGACCCGACATAGAATTCTCTTTGTGAGCCAGAAAATTGAGTTCACAAGTTTTTCACAACCCCTTCTTAAGATTGTTTAATAATTCGGAGCAATTCAACGGTGAGTTGTTGACTCCAACTATTTGCCTGACTTGATCGGGTGTAGCTTTCTCCTTGCCTAATCTGAATCTTCGGGAATTTGCAATCTTCATTATGGAAGTGACTTATGAAACGAGCCTTACACACTAGCTTTCAAAAAGGACATGATGCCATAGACCGCCATCCCTCTCAAGAAGTCGTCTATCCCGTCGCTTACTCCCCAACTTTGAAAAAATCTAACCCTCAACCCCGCGAGTCCCCCTTACTCAACGACACTGTTCAATTGCAAAACCTAGCGGATAATGTACTAGGGGTTTTGTATCAGTTTCGCCGTAACCCCGATGGGTCCTATGAAATTCCCTACATTTCGGCGGGGTGTCGGCAGGTGTATGAACTTGAACCCGAGGAAGTGCAAGCGGATGTCTCCGTACTGCTGGGGTTAACCCATCCCGAAGATATGGAACGCCATATTCAGTCCATTGAAGAATCGGCACAAACCCTAAACGCTTGGGAGTGGGAAGGCCGCTGTATCCTTCGTTCCGGGAAACTCAAATGGGTCAAAGCCATATCTAAACCGGAAAAACGGGAAGATGGGTCGATTATCTGGGATGGTTGGATTCTAGATATTACGGCACAAAAGGAGTATGAAGCCGCCTTAGAAGCCTCGAATAGGCGGTTCTGTACCTTTTTAGAGGGAACATCCGAAGCCTTTGTGGCCTTGGATGAGAATTGGTGTATTACCCATATTAATCCCCAAGGAGAACATCTGTTAGGGAAAAAACGGGAGGTGTTACTCCATGAAAACTTTTGGGAAATGTTCCCGGAGGCTGTGGATTCTCTGTTTTATGACAAATATCATGAGGCGAGGGACACCGGAACGGCAGTGAAATTTGAAGCCTTTTATGACCCGCTTCAACTCTGGTTAGAGGTGCGGGCTTATCCGTCGGGAGAGGAATTATTTGTCTTTTTTACCAATATTAATGCTCGTAAACATTTAGAAGCCTCGCTGCAAGAAGTCTCTCACCTCAACGAAACCTTAGAAGCGAGAGTCGAACAGCGAACTGAAGAACTCAAGGCCAGTGAGCAACGGTTTTATCATATTTTGTCTTCTTTACAGGATGTGGTCTGGTCGGCAGACCCGGAAACTGTGCAAATTACCTATATGAATCCGGTGTCGGAAAAGGTTTATGGTCGGCCTGTCCAAGATTTCTATGAGAATAGTAATCTTTGGTTAGAAATTGTCCATCCCGAAGACCAAGAACGGGCTAGGGCTTCTTTTCAGACTTTAATGGAAACGGGGTACAAAGAAGCTGAGTATCGTGTTGTGCGACCGGATGGGGGGGTTCGTTGGTTGCGCGATCGCGCCCAGCTTATCTATGATGACCAAGGCAACATTATCCGCCTCGATGGACTGGCCACCGACATCACCGAACGGAAATTAGCCGAGGCCGAACAACAAAAATTAGTCTCAGTTGTCGAAAATAGTAGTGACTTCGTAGGCATGGCCGATATGTCCGGTAATGCCATTTATGTGAACTCCGCCGGACGGCAAATGGTGGGACTACCTAACTCTGAAGCGATCAAACAAACCACCATGTTTGATTATTTCCCCCCAGAGAATTTATCCACCCTCCACAACGAGATTTTACCCACCCTACAAGAGAAAGGCCGTTGGGAAGGGGAGTGTTACTTTAAAAACTTCGCCACGGGTAAATTCATTCCCGTCGAGTTTAATATTTTTGTGGTTAACCATCCCCAAACGGGTAAACCCTTCTGTTATGCCACGGTAACGAGAGATATCACGGAACGCAAACAGTCGGAAGCGAAACTGAAAGAAAGCGAAAAACGCTATCAACTGCTGGCGGAAGCCTCGCCCATTGGGGTGTATTATACCGATGCTCAGGGCGATTGTCTTTATACCAATAAGCCTTGGCGAGAATTGGGGGGGTTAACCCAAGAGGAAGCGATGGGTAAAGGGTGGAATCGGGCCTTGCATCCTGAAGATCGAGAATTGATGTTTCAAGAATGGTATAAGAGTGCGCAAGCCCGCAAACCTTTCCGGGCAGAATGCCGCTTCCAACGACCGGATCAGTCGGTGAGTTGGGTCATTTCCCAAGCGTTAGCGGTAGAAAATGAAGCAGGAGAGATTACGGGATATGTGGGAACGATAACGGATATTAGCGATCGCAAGGAAATCGAACTACAACTCCAACAACAAACCCAAGACTTAGAAAATACCTTACGGGAGTTACAGGCCACCCAGTCTCAACTCATCCAAAGCGAAAAAATGTCTAGTCTGGGGCAATTGGTGGCTGGAGTAGCCCACGAGGTCAATAACCCAGTAAACTTTATTTACGGAAATTTGATCCACATTCAGGAATACGCCGACAACTTACTGGAAATTATCGACACCTATCAACAACAATATCCTGAACCCGTCCCCGAAGTAGATGAGATTCTCGAAGATTTAGACTTTGAGTTTATCCAAGAAGATTTACCGAAAATGCTCAACTCCATGAATATGGGGGCCAAGCGTATTCGGGAGATTGTGGCCTCTCTGCGGAATTTCTCTCGCTTAGACGAGGCAGACTATAAAGAGGTGAATGTTCATGATGGGATTGAGAATACGTTAATGATTCTCAATAATCGACTCAAGGCCAGAGATACTAAACCAGCAACCCAAATCATCAAAAATTACGGGGATTTACCCTTGGTGGACTGTTATCCTGGACAGTTAAACCAAGTGTTCATGAATATTCTGGTCAATGCCTTAGATGCCTTAGATGAACGAGATAAAAACCGCAGTTATCAGGAAGTTGAGCAGAATCCTAGTTCTATTGAGATTACCACCCGCTTGACAGATGAGAATCGGGTGCAGATTGTCTTACAAGATAACGGGAAAGGGATTCCTGAAGACATCAAGACTCGTATTTTTGACCCCTTCTTTACCACCAAACCCATTGGGAAAGGGACGGGGTTGGGAATGTCGATCAGTTATCAGATTATCACTGAGAAGCACAATGGCAATATTGCCTGTTATTCTGAACCTGGACAGGGGGCTAAGTTTGTCATTGAAATTCCTTTGAAACAGAATGTGAAGGATTAGAAAAGGTAACACACCAACCCATCTAATACGCCTTGGGTTTAAACCCAAGGCTAATGGCTTAAACCCGTTCAAAACGGGTTGAGTAACCAAAAAGATAATTGAAAAATTGTCCTTTATTAAGCTCTCAAGAGCTTACTACGAACAGATAAACAATAAAGAATTATCGTTTTAGGCTTTTCACCTTCCCGAAACTACACAAAATAATCCGTCAGGAAGAAAAACTAGACCGTTATATCGAAAACACCAAAAGCCTAACCTCAGCACCAATCAACCCATACGGTGCGTTACACTTCGTTAACGCACCCTACGGGATGGCTTTGTACAGTTTATGGTGCGTTACACTTCGTTAACGCACCCTACGAGATGGCTTTGTACAGTTTATGGTGCGTTACACTTCGTTAACGCACCCTACGGGATGGCTTTGTACAGTTTATGGTGCGTTACACTTCGTTAACGCACCCTACGGGATGGCTTTGTACAGTTTATGGTGCGTTACACTTCG
>NZ_JAQMSD010000326.1 GCF_028330525.1 Spirulina sp. CS-785/01 | reverse complement strand
GGGCTGATATTCGGGCTGATATTCGGGCTGATATTCGGGCTGAGAGCAGAAATTAAGGTGCGCGACCAACCCAACCAAGGGATTTGGGAAACGCGCAATAAAATGCTCATTACGATGGGGTTAGCCTTGCCCTTAGCTCCCTTAATGTATATTGTGCCGGATTGGGCGGTGGGGGAGGAGGTGAAGCTGCTAGAAGCTCTTGTCTCTGGGGGAGGAATGGCAGTTTTGATCGGTTTTCTCGCTGGCGGGGGAGATGCGTTAGTTCAACATTTTGCCCTGCGTTTTGTGCTGTGTCGGTGGGGGCGGATGCCCTGGAATTATCAAGATTTTCTCGACTATGCCAGTCATCAGGACATTCTCAAAAAAGGGGGGGCCGTTATCGCTTTTATCACGATTTACTTAGGGAGCATTTAGCAACACAAATCACGCTCGATCTCGAACCCAAACCAGACCCGAAACAGAAGCGGTTTCAATTGCCTTGGCTGGTTAAATTTAGCCTATGGATAGCTTTAGTCGCTTTACTCCCTCTTATTCCTGCCAATATTACACAGTTTAACTCTGATTTTCTCAGTGCAATGTCTCCAACGATTCAAACTAGCGATCATATCTGGGTTGATCGCATCACCTACAGTCGTTGGCGGCCCCCTCAGCAAGGGGATATTGTTATATTTACCACTCAAGAGGGATTAGCGGTGGAATTTCCCTATACATTTGCAACTCGTCGAATTCTCGCGCTCCCTAATGACCAACTCCGCATTCGCAATGGTCGGATACAATTGAATGGCGAACCCTTCACGGCGGACTATCTCCACCTCCCCCCCGACTTCACCCAACCGTCTATTACCCTCGATGCTGATGAATATTACTTGATTGGGGATAATCCCGACTATCCCGACTTGGAGACGTTTGGGATAGTTGTCCCCCGTGAGAATATGGAGGGAGAATTGTTACTCCGGGTTTATCCATTGAACCGTTTGGGTTTAGTGGAGTAAGTTGGAAAATGTAGGGGCGCAAGCATTGCGCCCCGACGGGAAGAATTTGTCCTGAATGTTAAAATTGGCTCAAGACTCCAGCATTGACAGAAGAAAAATCAGTCCGAAAAATAAAATAATATGTTTACTCTATTAATCGGCAAATGTCAAGACTTTATTGATGTTAAGACTGCCCTCTGCCTTCTGCCTTCGGAAGCTCTCAAGGAAGAAAATTTTACCTGATTTCTGTCAGTGTTGTGTGATTGTGTTAAAATTTTCTGCAACAAGTGAATCACCTTATAAATGTCATAAATGTCATGAACTTAAAACGCTACTTTTTGAGTGCTTTATTCTCTTTGTTCGTCGTCAATGCAGGAATGGCAAGTGCTACCTCAATTGAGTCGGCTGGACTTCAATCCGAAGACGCGATCGCTGAATCTGAAAGCCTGTTGGCTCAAGCTGAAGCAACCACCCCAGAAGACTTCTTTGAACAAGCCAAACAAGAACTTCCTGAAGATTACTACGCGCTTTATCGAGTTTTAGAGCGAATTGCTCGCGCCAATGAATTAGATAATTTACCTTGGCGACTTCATGTATCTCCAGAATATAACGTGAATGCTTTTGCTACGGATGTAAACCTTATTGCCTTCTTTAGTGGTTTATTGGATCAGGTCGATGGTGATCCTCACGCGATCGCTTGTGTTGTCGGTCATGAAATGGCACACCATACTAAAAACCATATTGCTGTCGGTAATGCAGAAAAAGAACGCATTTTGCAACAACTCCGTGCGGAAGCGGTTGAAGAAGTGGCCGCAGAGGAAGAAGATTTGCGAGAGGATTTACAAGAATTAAATACAGGAGAATGGGTAACATCTGGTGCCGGGAGTCTTGCTGACTCTCTCATTAGTGGCGATGGTGGCTTGATCGGTACGGGGATTAATATTATTGGGGGAATTTTGCGAGGGAATAAAGAGCGGCGTATCCGCCAAGCGATCGAACGTATAGATACAATTTACAAGGAAAAAGAAGCAGAAAGGCTGGCAGAATGGCAAGAACTCAATCATAACCAAGAGTTTGAAGCGGATGAAGTCGGCTATACCTATATGGTCCGGGCAGGATTCAATCCCCAAGGCTGTCTGACGGTGATGGAGGTGCTGAAGCGCTTGGGAGTCACCGAAAGTGCAACCCATCCCGCAACACCAGAACGAATTGAGGCATTAGAGGGGTTTGCCAGTAAGTATCCCACTCAGGTCCTCGTGAATGAAGGAAAAGCTAATTTAGCAGCACGATCCATGCCTTTAACTTACGAGATATCTCGTGATGGTGCTACTTTACGGGTCAATTCTCAAGCCGGAAGCGGCAATTTTGACGACGCTTTCCCCGAATAGCGATCTCGCTGCTCCGCCAAGGGCCCCCCTTTTCTTTTCCTCCCCTTGATCCCCCTCCCGTCCCCCTTATGATCCCCTTTAGATTCGGAATCGGAAAATGTAGGGGCGCAAGCATTGCGCCCCTACGGGAATTACGGAAATTACGGGAATTTTGGGGATTTTGGGGTTAACCTCTAGTAGGCTATTTACTCGACTTTTTTTGACATTAAGCTACAAAGCCCTACTTATACCCATCCTGGAGTTTTCTGGCCTGTGCCGGATGAACAGGTTTCAAAGGGGTTTGATTTTGGTCAGGGTTATGAGAAATGTGTAATTGCACATGATTGTAAGGGCTTCTTCAGCCACTCAGTTAAACTGTAAGGTTTGCCTCGACAAACTTCAAAGGGCTTTTTACGTCTGTAACACTACCTTCACTCATCGTTGGTGTTTTGTTTAATTACAGACCACAG
>NZ_JAQMSD010000325.1 GCF_028330525.1 Spirulina sp. CS-785/01 | reverse complement strand
GGGGACAGTCTGGGTTCACTGGATGGGGGGAATAGGTCATGGTTTGCTGAAAATTCTCTGGTCTTCAAAATAATAATGATTATCATAACCATTTTTATGTAATTATGATAATCATTATCAAAATTTGTCGTTTAGCCAACGTGAGGAAAACATTAAATGTTCAGAACGCTTGCTACATCGGGGTTGGTGGGACTTTCTACCTTGTTGTTAGGGAGTAGTGCGATCGCTGCCCCTATAGCCCCGAACTCCCCCATGTCCCAACTCAACACAGTCTCAGAATTACGAGATATTTCACCAGGAGACTGGGCATTTACAGCCTTGCAAACCCTCATTCAACGGTATGATTGCATTGCGGGCTATCCCGACGGGACATTTCGCGGCAACCGTCCCCTCAGTCGCTACGAATTTGCTGCCGGACTCAATGCCTGCTTGCAACAGATAGAACGACTCTTAGCCGAAACCACCACCAATCTTGCCCGTCGAGAAGACTTAGACACCCTGAGACGACTCGCAGAGGAATTTGAAAGCGAACTGGCCGCCCTCTCAACGAGAGTCGATACCCTAGAAGCGCAGACGGCATTTTTAGAAGATCACCAGTTTTCCACCACCACTAAACTCCGAGGAGAAGCCATCTTTGCGTTAACGGATGTGTTAACTGGAACGGGAACAACCACCACCTTTCCCTCCATCCTCCCTGCATTCACCCCCCCCCAAACCACCGACCTAGAAAGTCCCGACCAAGGGACAGTCTTTGCCAACCGCGTCCGTTTGGACTTTCTCACCAGTTTCACCGGGACAGACCGATTAAACCTCCGTTTAACCAGTGGTAATTTCCCCCACCCCAACCGAGGAGACGGGGGATTTCAGTACGGGCCTGACCCCCTACGGGGTTATGTGGGAGGACTTCAGTTTTCTCCAGAAGGGCAACAAACCTTTAACGATATTGCTTCTTTAGCTGCGGACAATAGCATTGGCATCACCGAGTTGAGCTATGAATTTTCCTTGGGAGATCGCGCTAGAGTTGCGATTATGGCCACAGGGGGCGAACATCGAGCCTATCTCCCCACCACCTTCAGCAGTTGGGATGATGGCAATGGGGGAACGGGGTCGTTATCGGTGTTCGGACAGCGCAGTGATATCTATAACTTTACAGGAGCAGGGTTAGGACTGACTTATCAGTTCAGTGATGCAATTAGTTTCAGTGCCGGCTATTTAGCCCCCTATGCCAACAATGCCTCTGCCCCACAACCCCTGCCAGACGACCCCTTTGCTGGGGGATTATTTGCTGGTCGCTATTCGGCCCTCGCACAATTGACGATTCAACCCAGTGATAATTTTTCCTTTGGCTTGACCTATAACCACAGTTACCATCCGGCCCAGTCTGGGTTTAGCAATCTGCCCATCTTGTTTAGCGATCGCGGCACAACCCAAGCCAATTTACCTGTGATCCCTACCCAAGAAGTATCGGTGAATTCCTATGGGGTGGCGGCCTTGTGGGAGGTGAGTCCTAAGTTTGCTGTGAATGGTTGGTTGGCCTACAGTAATGTCAATACTTCTGGGGGAACGGCCTTTATTTTTCCAGGGGGACCGACGGATTATACGGGCAGTAGTGCGGATATCTTGACCTATGGCCTGTCCCTAGCTTTTCCTGATTTGGGGGGAGAGGGGAATTTAGGGGGGATTGTGGTTGGAGCTTCTCCCTATACGACGCGATCGCAAGTCCCCCAACCGTTCCAAACGGGAGGCAATTGGTTTTTTGGTACGGATTTAGGGGAAGATTTCACCGATCTCATTGCAGACAACGCCATTCCTTGGCATATCGAAGGATTTTACCGCTATAAAGTCACAGATAATATCTTTTTAACTCCTGGGGTGATTTGGTTAACCGCCCCCAATCAATCCGCCCGCAATCCCGATGTTTTAGTCGGCACTTTGAGACTCACGTTCCGCTTTTAAACCCCAAACGGCAAGACCTCTCTTTTCTTGCCGTTTAGCAAAACTCAAGTTAGATATGCTTCGATCAGGTGGATGAACTTCAGACTCTGCTCAATTTGGCTGCAAACAGCGATAATAAAGAAGATATAGTTTATGCTCTGAGTGAAATAGCAATGACGGAGTTACTTGAGCGTGCGATCGCTAGGTTACAGACCTTGACTGAAAGTGAACAGAACGCAATTGCCTCAATTATCTTAGAGGAAATTGAGGATGAAAGGCGTTGGGACGATTCATTCTCCCGTTCTCCGGACGTTCTCGCCAAGCTGGCTGCTTCAGCAATGGCTGAGTACCACGATGGTGAAACCCAAGAACTCGATCCAGATAAGCTGTGAAATCACGCACTACCGCTCAATTTCGCAAAATGTTTGCTGATTTGCCTCAGCAGGTTCAACAACAAACCCGTGCAGCTTATCGCCAGTTTCAGCAAGACTCAAGCTATCCAAGCCTGCGTTTTAAGAAAGTGCATCCAGAACTTCCAATTTTCTCTGTTCGCATCAACAAGAATTACCGAGCAGTTGGTCAAGTAGAAGGAGACACGGTGATTTGGTTTTGGATCGGTTCGCACGCAGATTATGACCGATTGCTAGGGCAGATATAGCAACACAGCATAAATCTTATTGTTCAACAAACACAATTGTTATCGCAGCAAGAAAGGTCATCTAAGAACAAACCTTCTCGACGATAGGTTTCTAAGGTCGTTGTATCGACTCCCAGACGTTGAGCGATCGCATTTCCGACCACGGCAACAATTAGGTCTATGACGCACCGAAAGACCGACAACATCAATCCATCCGCAATCCCGATGTTTTAGTCGGCACATTGAGACTCACGTTCCGCTTCTGAACCCCAAACGGCAAGACCTCTCTTTTCTTGCCGTTTAGACAACTCAAGTTATATAATGATTATCATTATCGTTCAAAAAGAACCTCAACTTAACCATGTTCAAGAATTCTCGTTTGCTGATGGCCTCTTTTGCACTAGGCACAATCTCTCTATTTGGCTGTGATTCCGGTCAAATCTCGGACCCCCCCAACTCCTCAACCGCTTCTGACTCCACTCCCACTTCTACCGTCAAAGCCGATAAACCTTTAACCATCGCAGTGAGTATTCCACCGCAGAAATATTTTGTAGAGCGAGTGGGGGGCGATCGCGTCCAAACCGACATCTTACTCCCGCCAGGAGCAAATCCTGCCACCTACGAACCCAAACCTCGACAACTGGAGAGTTTGAGCGATGCCGATGCCTACGTCCGTATTCACCTTCCCTTTGAAAATGCCTTGTGGGAACGTATGGAGTCGATTAACCCAGAGATGCAGGTTATCGATCTGACTCAAGGGATTGAGCAAATTCCCATGACCACTAGACAGGATCATGGTGAAGATCATCAGAATGACCAAAATATAGCCAACCCCGACCCTCACATTTGGCTATCTCCACCCCTTGTCAAAAAACAAGCGCAAACCATCTATGATACCCTCATTCAACTCGATCCCGAACACCAACAAACCTATAAAAATAACCTCGAAGCCTTTGTTGCCGAAATTGAGGAACTCCATCAGTCCATTGAAACCAGCTTAACGGACATTGAAACCCGAACCTTCATGGTGTTTCATCCCGCGTGGGGATACTTCGCAGACACCTATAATTTAAAAATGCTCCCCATTGAAGTCGGTGGTAATGAACCCAGTGCGGCGGAACTGTCCAAGTTGATCAATGAAGCCGAAGCAGAAGACATTCAAGTGATTTTTGCTCAACCTCAGTTTAGCACCGAAGATGCACAAACGATTGCCAATTCTATTGAGGGTGAAGTCGTTTTGATCGACCCCCTTGCAGAAGATTGGATGAATAATATGCGTAAAGTTGCCAATACTTTTAAACAAATTTTGGACTAACACTTTTTAGTAGGGTTTGCTGAAAAAGTCCGTAAGTAAACTGTGAGAGGAGGGAATAGGGAATAGGGAATAGGGAATAGGGAACAGGAATTGGGATAGGGAGTTTTTGGAAAAAAACGGAGGTTTTGGTTAGATTTTCGCCAAAATTTAGCAAAATTGTACTGTTTTTAGATAAGATAATGGACATTTCAAAGAGTTCTTCTGTCGTCATTGAAATTGAACAACTTTGGGCAGGATATCAACAACATACAGTTTTAAAAAATATCAATCTGACTATCCATGAACGCGACTATTTGGCTATTATTGGCCCAAATGGAGGAGGAAAAACGACCTTGTTCAAAGTCTTGTTAGGGTTACTAATTCCTCAACAGGGACGGGTTAATATTTTAGGCCGCCAGACAAGGCAAGGTCGTCGTTATATCGGTTATGTTCCCCAAAATGCCACGTTTGATCGGAGTTTCCCGATTTCTGTACGGGATGTCGTGAGGATGGGGCGTTTGGGGAAACGTCGCTTACTCTCTCGTTTTAATGTTTACGATGAGGAAAGGGTAGAACAAGCCTTGCAAACAGTGAATTTACTAGATTGGCGTGATGCGGTGGTTAGTGAATTATCTGGCGGACAATTACAGCGTGTTTATATTGCTAGGGCTTTAGCAACAGAACCCCGTATTTTATTGCTAGATGAACCGACAGCGAGTTTAGATCGCCAATCTTCAATGGGGATTTATAATCTCCTACGAGAGTTAAATGATTTCGTGACAATTGTGATGGTTTCCCATAATATTGAACCTATTTCGTCTGATGTGAAAGCGGTGGGGTATTTAGATCGGCAATTGTCTTTTTACAGCCATAGTCAGGAACTTGAACAAATTAAACGAAATTCTCTTGCTTGAGAAAATGATACTGGAAATATTGCAACAAGAATTCATGCAAAATGCACTGTTTGCTGGTGTTTTAACGAGTATTGCTAGTGGAATTATTGGCAGTTTTGTGGTTATTAATCGCATTGTTTTTATTGCTGGAGGGATTGCTCATGCAGCCTATGGAGGGGTGGGGATGGGCTTTTTCTTTGGCTTTAATCCGGTGTTAGGAGCAATTGGGTTTAGTGTTTTTGCAGCCCTTGGTATGGGGATTGTAGAAACGAAAACAAAACTCCGAGGAGATACAGTGATTGGGATGCTTTGGGCGATTGGCATGGCGATTGGGGTCATTTTTGTGGATTTAACGGAGGGTTATACGGCGAATTTGCGGAGTTATTTGTTTGGCAGTATTTTGGCGGTTTCTAAGCAAGACCTTGGGATGATGTTGTTGCTTGATATGCTCATTGTGGTGCTGGTAATCGCCTTTTATAAGGAGTTTTTGGCGATTTCCTTTGATGATACCTTTGCGAGACTGAGAAATGTGCCAGTGGATTCCCTCTATCTCCTGTTAATGGTGATGATTGCGTTAACGACTGCTATGTTAATGCGGATTGTGGGGGTTATTTTACTGATTGCATTATTATCTATGCCTGCTGCGATCGCCAATCTCTATGTTCAGAATCTTAAAAAGATGATTCTGCTGGCAATCGGACTTTGTTTGAGTTTCACGATCGCAGGATTAGCATTGTCCTATATTCTCAATCTGACTTCTGGGGCCACTATTGTACTCTGTGCCGCGATCGCATATCTCATCAGTCTCGGTATTAATGGCATACATTCGACTCCCCTACCCCCAAAAGCCTGATCTGGCTATTCATTCCCATAAATTCCCAACTCCTCGATTTTTTTGCTATAATGATAACGATTATCATTCTATTTACCTATGCTTGTTGCTGTCAGTGGCCCCCCAGGGGTGGGAAAAACCCATTGGATTGCTCAACATCTCCGCCAACACAATCCAGAAAATGCCCGTTACTTGAGTCCTAAAACCGAAACCCTGCCCCTTGATGCCGCCTGGCTAGGGACCGAATTTCCGAGTCTGCGGGTGTTGCAACCGGGGCAAGAAGCCCAACTTCTGGACTCGTTGGAGGGCATAACCTATCTGGAATTGCCTTGGTATTTGGATTTAGCGGGAATTGAACCGTTATTGCAACAGACGGAATGCGTTCGCGTAGCGTCTCCGGAGGAGAATCGCGTTGCCATTCTCCCCCCCAATAGTCCAGAAACCCCTTGGCACAACTGGGCCAACCAAACTCACTCAGGCAACCCCCTCCCCCTTCCCCCAGACTTCCACGCCTCTCCCCCCCAAGTTCACCGCAGTCAACTGAACGGCCAAGTCTTTGATTTTGCCAGTTTAGCAGTCTTTTGGTACGAACTCCTTCAAGGAGCTTACGGAGAGGTGATACGGGCCAAAGGCATCTTAGAAATTGCCAGTGGGGAAGCAGTTTACGGGGATTTTGTCCAAGGTCAAATTAACGAAGAATTTGCAGCCTTAGACTGGCCCCAATGGTTGCAAGGCCGTCCCCAACGGTTGAGTGGGTTAGAAATTTGCGGCTATCAGTTGCAACGAGAAGCCATTGTGCAAACCCTCGATGACTGTTGTCTCTCCGACGAACAACTCCACCATTATCAACAACAAATTCGAGCATCTCTCGACCTAGAACCGGAGGTAACAGTAGTATGAAAATTGCAGTCATGTCCTGCATTCACGGCAATTATGAAGCCTTAGATGCAGTTTTACAGGATATCGAACAACAAAAAGCAGACAAAATCTATTGTCTCGGTGATCTCGTCGGTTACGGGCCCTTTCCTAATGCCGTAGTCGAACAAATTCGTTCGTTAGATATTCCCACCGTTCAAGGGTGTTGGGATGAAGATATTGTGGAAGGTTTAAATGCTTGCGAATGTAGTTATCCCTCCCTCATTGCGGAACGACGGGGACATTTGGCCCATGAATGGACGAACCAAAACGTTCACCCAGAAACCCGTGAGTATTTAGCGCAACTGCCTTTAACCCTCAAAGAAGATAATCTCTGTTTTGTTCACGGTTCTCCCCACAGTAACCACGAATATTTATTACCGGAAATGAATGCGTTTGCTGCCTTAGAACGGGTTTTAACAACGGAGACGGATGTTTTATTTTGCGGCCATACTCACATTCCCTATGCACGACTGCTCAACAGTGAAACCTTGCAAGTGAAGGTGAAGCAACCAACGGAGGAAGTACAAGAGTTAATTTTTAGCGCACCCTTAAAGCGCATTATTAATGTGGGTTCGGTAGGAGAACCGCGTCACGGACGACCCAATGCAACCTATGTTCTTTATGATACGGACTCCCAAGCGGTGACTTTGCGAGAAGTGGAATACGACTATCAAAAAACTTGTGCAGCTATTATAGAAAAGGGATTACCTGCTATTTTTGCTTGGCGTTTAGCCAGGGGGTTAGAGTTTGCTGAAAAGGCCGAAGATGCTAGTCATGTCTGTGAACGATAAGGAGGATTTTTATCTCTCTCACAGGAATTAAATTTACTGGAATTTATCAAAAAAAGATCATGTCTAATCAAATTGAAATCCCCAAATGTGGGCTACCTGTTACGATTATTACGGGGTTTTTAGGAAGCGGTAAAACAACCTTACTCAATCAAATCTTGCAAAACAATCAAGATTTGAAAGTTGCAGTCTTGGTGAATGAGTTTGGAGATATTAATATTGATTCTCAGTTACTTGTTTCTGTCGATCAAGATATGTTAGAATTAAGTAACGGTTGTATTTGCTGTACCATTAATGAGGGATTAATAGAGGCAGTTTATAATATTTTAGAGCGCGATCAACCCGTTGATTATTTGATTGTTGAAACCACTGGAGTTGCTGACCCATTACCGATTATTTTAACATTTGTAGGCTCTGAGTTTCGCTATCTAACGCGCTTAGATTCAATTATTGCAGTGATTGACTCAGAAACTTTTACGCCCGATCATTTTGATAGTGAAGCCGCTTTACAACAGGTAGCTTTGAGTGATATTGTTCTCCTTAATAAAACAGACTTAGCGAAGGAAAAAAAAGTTGAGGAATTAGAGCAATACATTCAAACGATCAAAGATAGAGCGAGAATCCTTCGCAGTCAATACGGAGAAGTTCCTTTACCGCTTATTTTAGATGTTGGATTAACGGAACTTGACCAATATCAAGAACAAGAACATCATGAGCATCATGAGCATCATGAGCATCATGAGCATCATGAGCATCATGAGCATCATGAGCATCATCATCACCATTCTCATCACTTAGAAAATGATGGATTTATGTCCATGTCTTTTCAGAGCGAACGCCCCTTTGATGTAAATAAATTTGAGCAGGTTTTAAATCAAATGTCAAATAATGTATTTCGCGGCAAAGGGATTCTTTGGTTTTCTGATGTGCCAGAAAGTCGTTATATTTTCCAACTGAGTGGAGGAAGATATGATTTAAAAGCTGAAGATTGGCCAGAGACTCCCCAAAATCAATTAGTGTTAATTGGTCGTCATCTCAACACGCAAGAAATTCAGCAACAACTCGAAGGTTGTTTACAAAACTCTGTTTCTATTGTTTAGTCTTTTACCCCCAAACTTATGACTTTTTCAACACAACAAAAATCCGTAACTGTACCCTCCTCTTTAGAAACCGAACCTCAACCGATTGTTTCTGAAGAAGAGATGCGTCAAGCGGTTCGGACTTTACTGCTAGGACTGGGAGAAAATCCAGATCGTGAAGGATTACAAGATACCCCAAAACGAGTTGTTAAAGCCCTAAAATTTTTGACCTCTGGTTATCACCAATCTTTAGATGAATTACTCAACGGGGCTGTTTTTCATGAAGATACCAATGAAATGGTTTTAGTCCGCGACATCGACTTATTTAGCTCTTGTGAACACCATATTTTACCAATTTTAGGTCGCGCTCATGTGGCATATATTCCTGATGGGAAGGTAATTGGTTTATCAAAAATTGCCCGAATTTGTGAGATGTATGGGCGACGGTTACAAGTCCAAGAACGCTTAACCAAACAAATTGCGGATGCGTTACAAGGACTGTTACAACCCAAAGGGGTTGCAGTGGTAATTGAAGCGACTCATATGTGTATGGTGATGCGAGGAGTCCAGAAACCGGGATCATGGACTTCTAGTAGTGCAGTGCGGGGAGTGTTTGCAGAAGATGCAAAAACTCGTCAAGAGTTTATGAATTTAATTCGTCATAGTCCCAGTTTTAGCTAATTTTAATAATATGCGCGTGTCGTTTCTCTTACGAGAGGCTGTCGCCAACGTGCAGCGTCTCCGAAGGAGAAATAAAAAAGGGAAATTAAATCAAAACAATGTGGGCAATTTTAAGTGGAATTGAAGGTAATTTAACGGCCTATGAAGCAGTGTTGGCCGATGTGAAGCAGCAGACTGCGGTGGAAGCGTTGTATGTGTTGGGGGATATTGTAGGATTGAGTCCCGATAATGACGCAACCATCGATCGCTTGCGTTCCCCCAAACCAGGAGAACCCGAACCGCAAGCGTGTATTGGTTGGTGGGAAGAACAATGTTTTGCGTTGTATGGGGTGGGGACGACAACTGATCCGGTAGAATTGCGCGAACGCTATGGCAGTGACGCGATCGCGCAACTCTGGAATTCCGTCTCCCGTGACAGGGTACAATGGTTACGCGGCCTGCACTTTGGGTTTATCGAGTTAGATTGTTTGCTGATTCACGGAAGTAGCGTGAGTGTTAGCGAAGAACTCAGTCCCAAAACTCCCCCGTGGCGAATGTTAGACCGTTTACAACGCATGGGAGTGAATTACTTATTTTGCGGTCGTTCCGGTCTTGCGTATGAGTACCAATTAGAACCCAGTACCATCAATGCAACTGTCACCACCTTGGACAGTCAGCAATCCCCAGAAACCATCCAATCTCAACCCCGACAAGCGATTGGAGTGGGAAATGTGGGGAGGAAACCCGGTGAAGCGAGTTATGTGCTTTATTCTCCTAGAGGCGGAAGCAATGCCATACAATTCAAAACAGTCCTTTATTAGGACAAATTTTGGGTGAACGGCATAAGATATCAAATCCACCTTACCGAAGAAGAAAAGGAATGTATAATTAAAGTTAGAATCACAGATTAAAACCGATGGCGCAAATTATTTTAGAAAAAATTAAGCCAAGCTTAATAGAGCAACTGGAAATTCTAGCACGAGCCAACGATCGCAGTTTGGAAGAAGAGATAATGGCAATTTTAGAACGAGTGTTAGAATCTGAAGTCATAATTCACCCCGACAAAGCAGGATGGCAACCTGGCTTTTTTGAGGAAGTTATTGGAGGTTGGCAAGGAAAACCACTGGAACGAGAACCCCAACCACAAGAACAAGAACGCGAACTTCTACTATGAGTTATTTGCTGGATACCAATGTCTGTATTAAATTGCTCAACAATAGCCATGAAGCTGTTGTCAGGCGATTAGCTAAGGAAGAACCAAAAACAATCAATCTTTGTACAATTGTCAAGTTTGAATTATACTTTGGAGCCTATCGAAGCAAAAAAACAGGAGATAATATTGCCAAACTCAAGCGTTTTTTCAAACAATTTAATCTACTTAATTTTGATGGTAAATCTGCTGAAATTGCGGGTTTGATTCGCACTCAATTAAACAAGAAAGGAACGCCCATTGGGGTTTATGATTTACAAATCGCAGCGATCGCATTGGCAAACAATTTTGTCTTGGTTACTCACAATATATCTGAATTTAGCCGAATTGATGGGTTGCAATATGAGGATTGGGAAAGTTAAACAATAAGTTTGCCTAAAAAGGCGATCGCTATTGTTGAGAAATGTCATTGTTGATTGTTGGGATTGGCAATTCTTTTTACATTTTTGCAGGGAATGGGCGTATGCGATCGGGGAAGGGGCGTATGCAATACAGGCGGATACAAACAGGGAATGGGCGTATGCAATTTATTGATTCGCTATGGCGGTGATGCGATCGCGCAACTCTGGGATTCCGTCTCCCGTGACAGGGTACAATGGTTACGCGGCCTGCACTTTGGATTTGTCGAGTTAGATTGTTTGCTCATTCACGGCAGTAGCGTTAGTGTTAGTACAGTCCTTTATTAGTGTCAATAGTGTGTTGAGAGTATTTCACCCAGTCTGAGGAAAAAATGCGGTATCTTGGTCTCCGACCGTTTGGGTAACTAAAGCGCGATCGAGAAACTCATTGCGACGTTCGCAGGAGGTTTCAGCAATCAATAAACAGCCATGACAAGCGGCCCCGTGTAAAAATCGTTCCTCTTGATGATTATCCGGTTGGTGTTGAGCGCATAAGGGATCATTAGAACATAATCTCCCTGCGTCTAACGCCTCGATTAAATCGTATTCAATCCCCTTCCCCACTTCAATGAGTCCTCCTAATGTTCCCTCAGACCCCGATGACCCTGTATAGAGAAGGATACCGTAGCCACTTTCCCCGGCATAGACGCGCTCTTTAATGGCACTGGCGGAATAACCGCACTTTAGGGAAACGGTAGTGATCAACAAATGAGAGAGAGAATGGAGCATAATATAGGGCAAGCCAGGAAACTCCACCTTGTCTTGAGTCAGGTTACGACGCTTACACCAGGCTTTAAACCCTTTTCTTAATAATTGTCCCCGTTCTTTCACTGCGGGTTGTTCTATCCATTCGTTAATCGCAGTTTCACTAAAAGACAAAAAGATTCCTTCTCCCCGTTGTTCAATAGCAGGGACCCATCGGGGTTCAAAATCAAGGGCTGCTCGTCCTACCGTCATTTCCAATTCCTCATCGGGCAATTCCCCCTGTATATCAGGGAGGGCTGGTTCAAAGCGGGTAAACCCTACTTGGGCGATAACTTCCCGTAAACGGGGAACAAGAATGACTTTATCGAGTTTTCCGGTGAGGGGAGAAGGTAAAGACTTTAAAGGACGGACATAGGCATAAAAATCGCTGTCGGGGGTATCTTTCCCCACTGTATTCGCAGATAAAAGGGTTTCAATTTCTGCTTGTTTAATGGTCTTTTTGGGCGGTTCGCCTCCTTGTTGTCGTCGTTGGACTTCCTCCCAGACTTCCTCATCGGTGAATCCCTCTAATGCCTCTGTCACCTTGTACATTTTCCGGCGACAATAAGCAATATCGTCTTGATCTGCTTCTCTCAAATAATCTTCATAAACTCGACTGACGGCATCTCGTAGGGCTTGATCCGATTCAGGTAAGGAAATAACGCTTAAAACTTGGGAAAAATAAGCATTGCTAGCAGAGCGCACCAATAACCGATTCCGTTCTGCTTTTTTCGTTTCAGGGTGACGACACTGTTCTTGGGCATCCTCTCCGAGCCAAGGACGTTCCCCCTTACAATATCCCAAGGCTGCAAAATCTGGAATGGTTGCATCAGAGAGGGGACGGCGTTGCTTACACTTGCTACAACGCACAAAGATGTCTGCAAAGTCATTACCGGTCCCGCCCTCATCTAACCAGAGTTGGGCGGGGCAATTACTGCGACAGTCCTGATTGACAAAAATATACCAGTCAATATCGCTGATATGACCATTACGACAGGCTTGGACAAAACGCACGGGAACGACGGAATGTTTTTTACGGTTTTCGTCTTCATATTTCCCTTTAATCAGGCGTTTTTCTGGAATTAAGGGGCGTGTTTGATAACGTTTTCCGGAACGAGAGAAGTAAGTTTCTTCAAGTTGGGCGACAAACCATTTTGGGAAGACAAATGCACCGATTCCGGTTTTCGGCTGACTGGGATCAGTTTGAGCATGAGGGGGGGCATAGAGATCAACGGAACTGATCTCTAAAATTTCACTAACTCGTTGGGCGAGACGTTCCTCGTCTATGGGATAATCCCGATAGCCATACCAGTGATTGAGGCCGCCGATGATAATGGATTGATTGGGCAAATCGACCATTGCACCTGCACCATAGGAGGTGAGCAGTTGACTTTGGCGCAATTCGCCATGAGGCCGAGTATTGTTTTGTTTTTTTTGCGTTCCCTTAGCCATTTCACTTTAATCTGGTTGATGGTCTCGACGGGTTTTGACCCAGATATTGACGCTGGGTTCGACATCCCGTAAACTGCGCTGGGCGCGAAACTTCTTCTCTCTGGCAGACAGTTGGGCGAGTTCTGGATCAAGGAAATCTCGTAATAAAGGGGGAAAACCGCTAATTTCTCGCTGATATTGCAATTTTCCTAAATCCCCGGCCAAGTCCCGCCAAGCATTTAACAAGTCTTGTACTTCTTGTTGTAATTTTTGTAATTGATGGAGGTTTCCAGGGGTGTTTTGTTGGCGATGGAGGTTTCCAGGGGTGTTTTGTTGGCTTTTGGCACGTTGGACAATCAGATCGGCAACAAAATCCATCTGAGAGCAATAAGTTTCCATTGCTGCTGCACCATCAGGAGGGGTTAAGTTGGAGTGGAGGAGTCGCGCTATTGCTACGGTAACTCCGGCTAAACCCCGATCGCGGGCCCGGGAAGAAAACGGTGTAACACTGGTGGCTTCTACGTCTCGATAAAAGGATTCATGCCAACTGGTGAAGCGTTCATAATGGGAACGATCGCGCGATCGATGAATATTCAACAATGTTACCACTAACCCCGGACGCTGATCATCTCGTCCTACCCGACTGGTGGCCTGGATATACTCTGCTGCCGTTTTCGGTTGCCCTAACACGACCATTAAACCTAAGCGGGTGACATCTAACCCCACTGAAATCATATTGGTAGCGAGAGTAACATCCACATGATTCTTGTGGTCAAAGGAGAGGGACAAACGGCGTTTTGCTTCTGATACCTGATTGGTTTGCACGCGAGAGGTTAATTCTAGGGGTTCGTCGCTAATGGTCCGATTGGCAAAAGGAACATTGGTTTCCTGGTCTCGTTTCCGTTGGCTATAGTTTTTCAAACGGGCTTTCACTTCATCTTCCACAATGCGCCGACTGCCTCCCAGTTCCCGCAGGGAATTAAAATACCCTAACAGGGTCATGTAGGGATCGGCGGGATTATGGGGATTTTTTGCTCCACCATGCTTTTCCCATTGCTGTTGGGCCGCAGCAAGTAGGGCGAGATAGGCCCGCAGTAAAATCACCTTCAGACTGCGGCCTTGGGCGGCAATTCCCACATACAGACGGGCGTTTTTTTCGCTTTCGGGGACGGTTTGGGCAAAGAAGGAGTCTTTACGACTTAACCCTTGTGGGGGAAAGACATCAACGGTGGGCCGGGAAAATAAATTCCGAATTTGTTGCTCTGCACGACGGACTGTGGCGGTGGAGGCGATAATTTTGGGTTTAATGGGGGTTTCGTCTGGCTGTTGGCGGGTGCATAAGGCTTCGATCGCGGTTTCATAGAGTCCTACCATTGTCCCCAAGGGGCCCGAAATGAGATGTAATTCATCTTGTACGATTAAATCAGGAGGGGGTAGAAAGCTCTGTAAGGGCTTTCCTGATGGGGTGGTATCTGCGGACCCATAAAACCCATCTCCTGCCTTGTAATGGGTGACACGCCCAAATAAAGCCCCGGTTTGTCCCACCCAAGGGAGGTTAGCGAATTTATCGACGGTTGCAATCACAAAACAGGGAAGACGACGGTAGATGGACTCATCTACTGCGATGATGGGGAGGGGATTATCGCCTTGAAAAACACAGCGCGGTTGGCGATTTTTGCCTCGTTTCCGGTTGATACAGTTAATTCTCAGGGAGGTTGGTTTATCTTGACGGGGTAGCAGGTGGAAGGAGTTGGCTTGAAATTTCTCTCCACACCAGGGACAGTTTTCTAGGGGGATGGGAGAGGGTTTACCTTTGCTGTTATTTTGATAGGCGATGGTTTTGGCCCGGGCCGTATCGGGGTTATTGTCGCCTTTTTTGCCCATGCGGTTAGGAGTGGCACTCATTCCCACCCATAAGCCGATTTCAAAGGGCCATTCTCCTAGTTTTTCTGGGTTGTTTTGTCGTTCTAATTCTAAAGCACAGATGAGGGTGGCAGCCCGGCCTAACTGGTCTAAGGTTAACAGACGGAGGGTGTAGCGCATCAAAACGCTCATTCCTGCTGAGGTAATATTAGGGTTTTCTAAGCGTCGTAAGATGAGGGTAAAGGCGGCTAGTCCTAGATAGGCTTCGGTTTTTCCGCCTCCGGTGGGGAAGAATAATAAATCGACGATTTCGCGATCGCGGTGGGTTGGATCGACAATTCCTCGCAGATTGGTGAGAATAAAGGCCAGTTGAAAGGGTCGCCAGCGCGGGGGTTTGATGTCTGTATCGGGGTCTTTTTCGGTGTTGTGGGTGAGTCTTTGACGCAGCGATCGCGCGATCGCACGGTTGGCTATCTGAAAAGCAACGAAGGCGTTAGGTTTCGCTAAAACGTTGATCCCGTCTTGAATGCGTTTCCGCACTGTTGCTGCTTTTTTGACTAATTCCTGGGCAATTTTTCGACGGTTGGGAGTATCTAAACTGGCAATCTGTTGCTGTTGTTGTTCAATCCATTCTTGATAGGCCGCCTGGAGATTGTCCAACATTTTTTTCAGGGTGGGGAAATCTGGCACAGTGGCCAAGGTTTCCATTTCTAATTCCACGTTGGGGATGTCCCGGGCCACGACTTTTTCAACGGCTGCTAGGGGAAGCCAAGCGGTTTGGACGCGGTGACAACTGCCATTTTCCACCCTAGCGGTTACAGAAACGTTGTGTCCTACGACATATTCCCACACCTCTCGATATTGAAGATCAGCGATGCGTAAATCTAGATCGCTGCTATTTTGTCCACTGCGGTCCGCACGAGGAATGAAAGGGGTTTTACTCTCAACCGCGAGACGAGTTTGGAAGGTGTAAGCTCTGTCTCGCTCGTCTGGTTTCAGGGGGTTGCGCTTATTCACCAGAAAGACGGAGACGGATTGAGTCTTTTCAGGTAATCCGGTATTAGGGGTGAGGGAATGGAGATAAACCACAATTTCTAAACCATCACTGTTGGGGACGGGAATGGTCTTTTTTTGTTGGACTTGGGACAAGTTGAGGGGGATGATGGCCTGTTTAGGAATGCGTCGCCAGTGATTGGGGGTTTGGAGTTTGCTTTCTTTTGCTTCTGGGGGGGAGTCTGTTGGGGGGGTTTCGTAGGGGTAATAGTCTCCCCAGTCTAGGTGAAGGGTTAAGGGGGAGGCTGAGTCGGGGAGAAAAAAACTTAAACCAATGGAGGAGGGAAAGTAGGCTTTGCGGGCTGACGCGGTTTCAGGTTTGTTATTATCTTCACCTGTAGAGGTGTCGGTGAGGGGATCAAAGTCATCATTGGCGGTATCATCGGAACGATTGTCTAGAGAGGCTTCGTAGGGGACAAGGAATCCGGTAAGATACCATTGGGAGGGTTTTTGGTTGAGGATAATTTCTTGGCTTCTGTCTCGATCATCGGGGTTGGGTCCGATGAGGTCAAGGTTTAAGCTGTTGATCAGATGTTGGCGGACTTCGGCGGAAGACATTGCGTGATTGGTGATCAGTTATGGGCGATTGCTCAGAAATTAGCTTTCTTTCTATCATACTATGGAAGCTCGTGAACAAGGGAAAAAAGAGCAAATCGTTCAACAAGCACGTTCTGCAACAAGCAAGCCAGTGGTTTTAGATTACTTAAAAGTATAGCGTTTTCAAATGAGGTGTAAAACCCCGTGGGGTTTTACTCTAACAGTAAAAAAAACTGTATGCCTGATTTTCTGTTCCCTGTTCCCTATTCCCTGCTCCCTTTGCCAAACAAGTCAGTTTACAACTCTGATGAAAACGCTATGTAATAATTTTTACAAGGAAATCATGAGTCCCAGTCTAAAGCAGATTATTAGCCAAATTGATGCCCTAAATCAAAACGAAAAACTTAAAGTTTTCCAATACTTAGCCCAAGAATTAGAAGCTCCAAAAAACACACCTGATCAATCTAATTATGATGCACTTGTTCAATATATCGAAGATTGTGAAAATCAAGAAAGTGATCGCTCTTTTCTAGAATTTAAAGGAATTTCTCCCGATTTATTAGAAGGTCAAGATGCACAAAATTGGGTTAATCAACAGCGTAATGAGTGGGGAGAAAGACAAGCATTATGGGAGTAAGTAGGTGAGTCTAGACAGTGTTTTACAGGGAGTTAAAACAATTTTTCTTGATACTGCTCCCATTATTTATTTTATTGAAGATCATCCCCAATTTGCCGATGTCGTACAAATTGTTATAGAACGATTAGAGCAAGGAAATTTACAAGGGATTATTTCTCCTGTAACGGTGGCGGAATGTTTTGTCAATTCCTTCAAAAATCAAGATCAAAAATTACAGCAAAATTTTGCTGACTTTCTACTTCAACGTGAGTCAATCATCTTGAAAGAAACTGATTTAAAAATTAGCCTAAAAGCTGCACAATTACAAGCAAGTTATAACTTAAAACTCCCTGATGCAGTACAAATAGCAACAGCAATTATCACTGGTTGTGATAGTTTCTTAACAAATGATAAAAAGCTGAGTCGTGTTTCTGAATTGCAGATTTTAGTGGTTAGCGATTTCGTCGTTTAATAAAGTCTCTTCTTTTTAAGAGTCATTAATGTTGGGCGCGATCGCAAAACATGGAAAAATTCCAATTGCGAGATTTAATCCGCTTCTAGATCATCCCAAAGTTGGGAGACTGGAAAAGTAAAACTTGCTTTTGCTTCTTGGATTGATGTTGCTAAGTCTGCTAAAATTGGCTCATTGGGTTCTTTTTCATCAATGGCATAAAGTCCACTTTCAGTGACTTGGGGAATATCTTGCGCTAATAAGTTTAAAGCACGTTCTATGGCTTCTTCTTGAGAGTGGTAATATCCTTGTTGAACCAATGATTGTAACATTTGTTGATGTTCGGGCTTTAAGGTAATTTCCATTGTTCTTCCTTTTCTGAAAATATCGCTCATTATTATTTTATGATCGCGTTACTGGTCAGCACTATAGTCTAAGTCAAGGGTATTGGTTGACTCTTGTTTTTTCTTTTTCTTACGAGATTTTGTGGTCTTTTTCCCTTTCTCTCCCCGTAGCACTTCTTCTTCGTAGTGCTGTTTGTTTAAGTCTAAAAGACGGGCGAGGATTTCGTCTTGGAAGTCGTCGGGCCAACGGTAGCGGTAGGGTTTTTTGCGGTTGCTGGTGTCGTCGTCTTCTTCGTAGTCGAGGAGGAAGTCACAGGTGGGGGTGAGATCATCCCATCCATAGGCGTTGAAAACCGCTTGATCAAGACTATCATGGAGTTGACGCAGTTGGAGGATGTCGCTGTCGGTTTCGTCGGGGTTGTGGAAGCGGTTATAGGTGTCGGTTAAGCCTTCGTTGTTGCGTTCCATGAGGTTAGCGCGGAAGGTGTAGTAGGTTTCGCCAATTTGTTCGAGGGTGGGGTCGGTTTCCCAGTTTTTTGGGAAGGGGAAGGTTTCAAAGCATTTAGACGGTGTGTATTGCAAATCATCTTTTAAAGTTGTGCTAAAAAAGCGTGTCCAAATTTCATGAACTCTTGATTGTAACGTACAAAAAATAGAAGTTTGCTCAAATGGAAAAATAACTATTTTCTCACTATAAACTATTCCTGTTTGTAAAAAAGTAAATGCAAAAGCATTTCCAATGCGAGAAATCACTAAAACGCGATCGCGCTGCGCGATCGCTTCATAAGTTTCTGTACGTTTATCCCAAAATTTCCAGTAATCATATTCGTGGATTTGCTTTCCACGTTGAATAATTTTATCTCTTTGAGGTTTAACTTTCTCCTCAACAATCGCCATTAAATCAGGATATTCTCTCGCCTCCTCCTCACTCATTTCACCAAAATTAATCACATAGCGATGATAAGCATGAGTGGGACTACTATTCACCTCCTGACCGCCAATATAAGGAAAAATGCACTCTTGATTCTTCGGATTTTCCTCAATTAAGCGGTGCATTTCCGCAATGGGGGTTGCATTGGGGTTAGTATCATCAAAAGTAAACCCCATCCCTAAAACATAACTACCAATAAAACTTTTCCCCTCATTGGCTAATAATTTATGGGGGTCATCATTGCCTCCCTTATCCACCAGAAACGCGGTAATTTGTTCAACAGGTTTTCCATCCAAGAGAATGGGAACATTGGGCGGTAATAATTCTTTGGTCATAACTCACCTGCTTCTTTAAGAGCGAAATTAATTACATTTTGACTAAGATAGATGTTGTGACTAATCATGTTTTGAATAGCCTTTTGGATAGATAATGATGGTTCTTGCTGTTTATATTTAAGAAGAATTCCTATAGAACCTGTTACCTTTAACCCATTTAAACGAGCGACCCTTCTTCCTACTGTTTCATCAATACAGACCGTTTTAATTTCCTGATTAAGCGCAACTTGAATAACTGATGCTTCTCCTAAATCCAGAGAATTGAGTAAAAATTGAGAAATCTGAATCGGCTGATTTTCCTTACTTAACCATTTTGCTTCCTGAAATTCAGATACTGCAAAATCTTGTTTTCCGCCCTTCAAAATTTCTTCACAAACCGCTAACGGGACAACCACTTTCTCGTAAAGAGAGTCTAAAATATCTAAACTTCCTAATGCTGCAATTAATGCAATCAAGGGTGAAGTATTGATAACAATAACTGGAGAATTAGGCATTTTTTATATCAGACATCAGTTCAGCATCAGGGAGATCAATCATGGGGACACCATAATCAGCTAACTTAAGAAGAAAGGTAACGCGATCTACCCCAACTAACATTGCAGCCATTCCTGACGATAACCGTTTGAGTTCAAAAAGTTTCACCGCCATCGCCCATTTTGCTTCGGCTTCAAATTCTTCTGGGGTATCTCCTAAAAGATCAGGAAAGGTTTCTGGGTACTGTACAGTAAATTCTAAAGACATAATATCAATTATTTTACATTGTTAGATAGTTTTCTGTATCATAGTTTTTGTTGTGAATCTAAGCAACTCCATAATTCGTATAGGGACGTTTGAAAGGAGGCTGAAATCCTAAAACAATATCCTCTCTCGCCACTCCTAACTCGATCAAATCTTCCGCAGGATTTAAGTCAGTTGAATTTTGCTGTAACCATACTTTACCATCTTTAATATCAAAATGAATGACACAATGATAAATTCGCTTGCTTCCTTTCCAACCCACATCAAACCATAAATAATGATCTCGTTCTTCATCAAAGATTAATTGTAACTCCCAGTCTTCATTATCTTTTTTATAGGAAGCATATCGCGATAGTAATTCTTTAATCAATGTCCGATACTGGATTAATTTATCCATTGGGTTAGCCCTCCGTTTTGAGAATCGTAAACAATTAATTTAAGTAGTAGTAGTAGTAGGGTGGGCATCGCCAGCCCTGTCAAGGTGGGTAACGAGATATGGCGGTTTGGAGTCGCCCTCACCCCCCAACCCCCTCTCCCAACCTTGGGAGAGGGGGAGAAAATGTCTCTCACAAGTGTCTGAAACAACGGTGTCTCGTTCTACAATTTC
>NZ_JAQMSD010000324.1 GCF_028330525.1 Spirulina sp. CS-785/01 | reverse complement strand
TATTCCCTATTCCCTATTCCCTATTCCCTATTCCCTATTCCCTATTCCCTATTCCCTTGTTCACAAAGAACCAACAACAAACAACAAACAACTATCAACTATCAACTATCCAAACCGATACCCAAACCCGCGCACCGTGACAATATACTGAGGCTTACTGGGGTCTTCTTCTAACTTCTCCCGTAACCAGCGAATATGCACATCCACCGTCTTAGTATCCCCTAGGAAATCTAACCCCCACACCTGATCAATCAGTTGCTCCCGTGACCACACCCGACGGGGATAACTCATAAACAACTCTAACAAGCGAAACTCCTTGGGAGAGAGATTAATTTCTTCACCGCGTACTAAAACTCGGCATTCCTCCGGAGACAGCGTGACATCTTGGAACTGTAACACCGACGGACGGGGAATATTACTGAAATTTTGACGACGTAATAAAGCGCGACAGCGAGCCACTAATTCTCGCATACTAAAGGGTTTCGTCAAATAGTCATCAGCCCCCACCTCTAAGCCTAACACTCGGTCTGTCTCACTGGCTTTGGCACTTAAAATCAAAATTGGGATCGTGTTCCCCTGATAACGCAGCAGACGGCATAAATCCAAGCCGTTAATCTGGGGGAGCATCAAGTCTAGGATAATCAAATCATACATCGGCTCAGAGTGGCGCAGTGCCTCTTGGAGAAGATTTAAAGCGACTCGGCCATCTGGGGCAGTGATGGTATCATAACCTTGCTCTTGGAGGGCAAGCACCACCATTTCTCGAATTAAATCTTCATCCTCAATCACAAGGATTTGAGTCCGCTTCGTAAATTCTGGTTCCGGGGGAGTTTGAGGGATGTCGAGAGACAGCATAATCCACCTTTAAGAAAAATCACCGAGTTCTGTTGCAATATATACACCATCATGGGACGAGTTCGTGTATCGCGCCGCTATATTTCTAGGGTTTTTTAAGACTATGCGCTGAAACACGAGACGCTAAGAGGCTTATCCCCTAGCGTAGTAAAAGAGCAGGTACACTGAAAAACGAGATCACATTCTTTTATATCAAGACTGCCTATGTTATTACAGCTTTGTACGTGGCAAGAAGTCGAAACCTATTTAAGTCAAACATCAGGGTTAATTATTCCCATTGGTTCGACCGAGCAACACGGGCCAACCGGGTTAATGGGGACGGATGCCATTTGTGCCGAAGTCATTGCCCAAGGGGTGGGAGAAGCGACACAAGCTCTAGTGGCCCCGACGATTTCGGTGGGGATGGCCTTACACCATACGGCCTTCCCTGGGTCAATGAGTTTACGCCCTAGTACCCTCATTCAAGTGATTTTAGACTACTTGACCAGTTTAGCGCGGTCTGGATTTAGCCGTTTTTTCTTTATTAATGGCCATGGGGGGAATATTGCTACTCTCAAGGCGGCATTTGCGGAAAGCTATTATCATTTAGGGAACTTACAGGTGGAGGGGAGTGACCAGGTACGCTGTAAGGTGGCCAATTGGTTTATGTGTCGGTCGGTGTATCAACTGGCCAAAGAGCTTTATGGAAATCAAGAAGGGTCTCACGCGACTCCCAGTGAGGTGGCTGTCACCCAGTATGTTTATCCGGAGGCTATTAAACACGCGCCTCTGACGGACAAGGTAGCTTCGGGGCATCCCATTTATAGTGCGGCAGATTTTCGCCGCCATTATCCTGATGGCCGTATGGGGTCTAATCCCGCTTTGGCAACTCCGGAACACGGACAACAGTTGTATGAAAGGGCGGTTAAAGAATTAAGTCAGCAATATTTAGAGTTTGTTAGCCAATCTTGACAAAAACGCTAGGACAATAGACAAATAAGTGAACTCTCCTAGGCCAAAGCCCAGATTGTGGGGTGAGGCGTTTTGCGGGTTAAGCTAAGAAAATACATTGAAATTTGTCAGGACAGAAGACGATAATGGTCTAGGCTATTTTCAGGTTTGTTAATTCAGTTGTGAGGAGGCGACTATGGGCAGGATTTTTGTCTCGGCAGGACATGGTGATATTGAAGGGGGAGTGGCACAGGACCCTGGTGCGATCGCAGGGGGAACAACCGAAGCACAACAGATGATTTTATTACGAGATTTAGTTGTGCCGGAGTTACGGTCGAGAGGCTTTGAGGTGTTTTCTGTGCCGGATACGCTCAGTTTACGGGAAACGATTAGTTGGATCAATAATCGGGCCCGTGGAGAAGATGTGGCCATTGAACTCCACGCAGATGCCTATTCTAACCCCAGTGCTAGGGGGGCAACGGCGTTTTATATTGCGGGGAATAATGAACGGAAACAACATGGGGATATGGTGCTGTTGGCGTTAATTCGTCGTCTCCCGCAACTCCCCAGTCGGGGGTCCCGACCGGATACGGCCACGGGTGTGGGCCGGTTAGGGTTTTGTCGAGATATTGCCATTCCCTCGTTACTGTTGGAGGTGGGGTTTCTCACCAACCCGGAGGACCGGAATTTAATTCTCAATCGTCGTCGGGATATGGCTTCAGGGATTGCCGATGGGTTAGAAGCTTGGAGTCGGGATGTTTCGGGGACAACACAACCGGAACAAAGTTATCCGGCCATTGGTATTCGTATTAATGGCCAGAGTTACGGAGAACAGGGCATCCTGATTAATAATAATTCCTATATTCCTGTGGATTTAGTGGATTTATTAGGGGTGGAATTGGGGGATAATCCCGATGTGCGTCTGGTGGAATATCGCGGGGTGGTTTATGTGAAGGCCATTGAACTGCGCGATTATACCATTAGTGTGGGTTGGGATAATGAGGCCAGGGCCGTGGTCTTGAAGTCGATTACTCAGATTTGTCCGGGGAGTATTGACAAGATTATGAGTCATGGCCATACCTCTGAGGTGCAGTTAATGATGTTCCTCAAGGCTAACCATGAGAATGCTTTAGACCAGTTTCCTGATTTGCCCAAGTTATACCGGGAGGAAGCGGCCATTGAGGGGGTTAATTATGATATTGCTTTCTCACAAATGTGTCTCTCGACCAACTTTTTACGATTTGGGGGAGAAATTAAAGCCTCTCAGAATAATTTTGCTAAGTTAGGGGCTGTGGGAGGGGGAACACAGACGGCTACTTTCCCCAGTGCGCAGATTGGGGTTCGCGCCCATATTCAGCATCTCAAGGCTTATGCTAGCACTGAACCGTTAGTGCAGGAGAGGGTTGATCCTCGCTTTCGTTTTGTGAAACGAGGGGTGGCCCCGTTGGTGACGCAATTATCCAATCGTTGGTCTTCTGATCCAGACTATGGGGAGAGAATTCTGGCGATTTTACGACGGTTGTATGAGTCGGCGGATTTAATTTGAGTTCTCCATGCCATAAATTACGTGGATTCTAAGAGGTAACTCTGTCAAGGTGAGAAATTGTAGAACGAGACACCGTTGTTTCAGACACTTGTGAGAGACATTTTCTCCCCCTCTCCCAAGGTTGGGAGAGGGGGTTGGGGGGTGAGGGCGACTCCAAACCGCCATATCTCGTTACCCACCT
>NZ_JAQMSD010000323.1 GCF_028330525.1 Spirulina sp. CS-785/01 | reverse complement strand
GCGATCGCGCGATCGCTAAACCTGAAAAAATCCCAAATCATGTCCGAATGGGGGAAAAGCTACCAAATCGCCCAAACCTTACGCAGTGAGAATTAACCGAACAAAAATAAGAGACGGCCCAACAGGCCGCCTCATACCGAGTCTCTCAGGGGAAACCTAGGGGGTTAGGGTTAACCTCTGGAACTAGCTTTGCTTTGCATCACTATTCCCTAAAATTTCCGACTTGAGAGAATTAAACTCTTGCACCAACTCAGAGCGAGTTTTGGATTGCAGTAAATAGCGATAAACAAACCAACCCGTATAACCAATCCCCACCAACTCAAACACGGGAGCGAGGAGAGGGACATCATTAATCGCCGATAACAAAGCCAAAGTGAGCTTAACCGTAATAATCCCAGCAACAATTAACCCCACCGTAATTAGCGGCTGCTTGTAGTCAGAGAAAAACTTCCCTAGATAATCGGGTAACTTAGCCAGAAACTCACTCACAGGTTCGAGCCATTCTTGCCAGGGGCGATCGCTTGAAGGGGGATCAACGGGAGAAATCGCGCCAGATGGCTCAGAATTCAAGGAAGATTGTTGGTTTTTCGTTGTTCCAGTGTCAGCAGATTGAACATTGGGTTCCATAGTTTGCTTCTCCTATAATGCTTGCTGAGGACAGTTTAACGTTCACAGTATCCCAGTCATTGACTCTTGCTCATCTTAGCAGAGCGATGGCAGGGAAACAGGGGGAGCGACTAAGACTTTTTCACGGGAGATAATTCCCCAGTGTACCGAACCAAGAGCAGATCATTGATCCCCCCCGCCATTAGCACTGCTATTCTGTCTTCACAGGGTTATTCCGCTCTGCTCCGGACGTGATTCGGGACATTTTCGGGACATCATTGGGGTTAACCTCTGGTTATTCCTTCTGCTCCAGACATTATTCGGGACATTATTTATTGGGACATTATTCGGGACATTATTCGGGACATTATTTATTGGGGCATTATTTATTGGGAAATTATATTGGGGCATTATTTATTGGGGTTCTTTGTCTCCTGCTTTTTCTCCCACCTGACCACTTTGATACTGCATAATTTTGGCATAATCGCCCAAAGCATAACACGCCGTGCGTAAACTACTCAGGGCTTGTCGTTCCACTCGGCGGTCTGACAGTTGCCGGGCTAACTCCAAACGACATTCATAATAAAAAATAGCCTGTTCATAATCACCTAACGCATCATAGGCCACCCCTAAACTCCCCAACGATTGTTCTTCAGCGCGAGAATCCTTGAGTTGTCGGGCTAACGCTAAACGTTGCTCACTATACCCAATCGCTTGGGGATAATCCCCCAAAGTATAAGACGCATTACCTAAATTGCGTAAAATCTGTATAGCCACACGGGGTTCTTGCATTTCCTGAGCTAACTCAAGCCGTTGATGATAGTAGGTAATGGCTTCTCGATAATTACCCAAAGCATAACAAGTATTGCCCAAATTCTTTAAAATTTGCCCCACCGTATTAAAATCCCCTAACCCTTGGGCAAACATTAAAGCCCGTTTTTGGCAAGAAATGGCCTGCTCCGTTTGGCCTTGCGCTTTATAAGCCAAACCGAGATTATTTAAGCTAGCTATAGCCCCCGTTTGGTCTTTTTGTTGTAAAAATACCTTTAAACTCTTACGCTGACAAGCAATAGCCGCGTCATACTCCTGACGGTGACGATAGGCATTGCCCAACAAACTCAATAACTGTCCTTCGAGACGAAACTCCGTCAGAGACTGAGCCAAATTGAGCCCTTGTTGGGACACATCCACCGTGGGATCATACTTGCCCAACCCATAATAAGCCAACCCCAGATAATAAAGCGCGGTCGCTTGTCCAACCACATCGGACAGTTGCTTATATACCTCCAATGCTTTCTGCAAAGAAGCAAGGGACTTTTCCCGTTCTCCCCGTTGTTGCTGCTCAATCCCCAACTCTAGCAAGCGACTGCCGCGATTTTGGACGGATTTTTCTGGGGCTGTATTCCCCTGATTTTCTTGCTGGAAACGCTCCCGTTCCCCAGAATTAAGAGTAGAAGGTTCTCTCTCTTCTGGGGAGTTCGTGCCTTTCTCAGTTTTTTTTGGGCCTCCTTCCAACCGATCACCCCCAAGCCTATCCCCTGTTCGCTGACTATCTCCAGTGTATCTGGAGTTTGCCAAATCGTGACGGTCGATTCCCCCAGACTCCGAGGACTTTAACTCGAACTCCAGCGAAGGTGCTTTTTGGGCTTTGGGGAGACAGACCGAGGCAAGGAACGATGACGGGAATTCCAATCCCGAATGGAACGGGCAGTGCGTTTAAGCTCAGATTCCGGTTTGGGCGTTTCCTGAGTCTCCGTAGATTCTGTGGACTGTTGGGGATTACTCATACATTGAGACAGATTACTCTGGGGGGAAATTGCGTCAAGGGCTTCTAATACCTCTGCTGCGGACTGATAACGTTCGGTGAGGGTGGGTTGCAACATTTTATCGAGAATTTGACTAAACCTACGGCTGAGGCTCACACGGTCTTGCCAATGGAGTTTCCCAGTCTGGGGATCAGTTTTAAAATCAAGGGGGGCTTTCCCGGTGAGGAGGTAGAGACAAGTGACTCCGAGGGCATAGAGATCACTGGCATATACAGGCCGCAGGGAAAATTGTTCTGGAGGAGCAAACCCTACAGTCCCCACAAAATGGGTAGTTACGCCTTTAACGCTACTACTTTCCCCCAATTGTGCTAATTGTTCTTTCACCGCCCCAAAGTCAATTAAGACCAGTCGCCGATCTTGGGAGAGAATGATATTTTGGGGTTTCACATCCCGGTGAATTACGCCTTGATTGTGAACATAGTCTAGTAATTCGAGGGTTTCTCGTAAGACTCGTTTGACAATGACTTCCGACTGACAGCCTTGACGACGGACTAGGCGGGCTAAGGTCGCGCCTCGGATGTATTCTTGGATTAGGTAAAAGTCTTCCTCAATGACAAAATAATCCAACAACATGGGGATGCGGGAATGACTCCCTAGGGCTGAGAGAATTTTAGCTTCTCGTTTAAACCGCAGTCGGGCAGTATCGAGGGCTTTTTTTTCACTCACACGGGGGCAAAGTTGTTTGATGACACAAAAGGGTTTACCGGGTAGGGTAATATCTCGCGCTAAAAAGGTGACTCCGAAGCCGCCGCGGCCTAAAAGTCTGAGAATTAAATAGCGATCGCGGAACAATTTTTGTGTCCCACAGAGTTGGCCCAACAGGGTATTTTGTAAGACATCATTGTGAAACTTCGATAAATTAGGGGGGGGAAATGGCATGGCTTAAACTCTCCGCTAATCAGTGGTTGTAGAACCCCTCATACTTCTAGTGTACGGGTTTCTTGGGGGAGCGACAGGAGCGAGTGGGTGCTTCGTTTCCTTGATCATTCTGGGTTTAACCCTCCTTCTCTACAATGAGCAGGATGCAGTTTCCTGATACTCTGCTTTCCCCGTGCCCTTTTCCCCAAAGAAATCACCCCGATGCCAAAAATTAAATGATCGGTTCAGTCTCTCCGCCCCCTCTAGGGGGGTGGGACTCAAGTACGATAATGTAGTTGTAATTGTCAAAATTTTTCGTCAAACGTCAAATATGAGCATTCATCCTCAACTTCAGCCTGCCTTGACTCAACACCATGCTCTCAAGGTAATTAGTGGCCTCAATAATTTTGATGTTCAGCGTGTTGCGGCCACAGTACGGGCCGCCACCGCCGGGGGCGCAACTTTTGTGGATATTGCCGCTTCTCCTGAATTAGTCCAGGCCGTCCGTGAAATTACCCCATTACCCATTTGTGTTTCGGCAGTTGAACCGGAAAAATTTGTGGCCGCCGTAGATGCCGGGGCTGATTTAATTGAAATCGGGAATTTCGATAGTTTTTATGCCCAAGGGCGACGGTTTGAAGCCGAGGAGGTTTTGGCGTTAACCCAAGAAACTCGCGCTTTATTACCTGAGATTACTTTATCAGTCACTGTTCCTCATATTCTAACCTTGGATCGCCAAGTGGAATTAGCCGAAGCCCTAGTGGACGCAGGGGCGGATATTATTCAAACGGAAGGGGGAACAAGCAGCCAACCCCAACACGCCGGGACTTTGGGGTTAATTGAAAAAGCAGCCCCTACTTTAGCGGCCGCGTCGGCCATTAGTAAGGCGGTTTCTGTCCCTGTATTATGTGCATCCGGGTTATCGGATGTGACGGTCCCCATGGCCATGGCTGCGGGTGCGTCCGGTGTCGGTGTCGGCTCCGCGATTAATAAGTTGGATAATGAGTTGGCGATGATGGCGGCAGTCCGCAGTTTAGTGGATGCTCTAGGAACAGTCCAACGCAATACTGTAGCGTAAGAGGGTCAGCACCTCCTCCTTGAAGGAAGAGGCTTCGTGCCTTCCTTCAAGTAGCTGACCCGTCTCTGTCCTTCATGGACTCCGTTTCCTAAGCCATCAAACCCTAAAATGCGTAGCTAGTTTTAGGCTCTTTGTCTGATGATGGATAAGGGATAGTGGAGAATTTGGCTAAGAATTTTGTCTGTTCTCTTTGAGCGCTCCACGCCATAAATTACAGAAAAATCAGTCATTCCTCCATCCGTAACGGATGGAGGAATGACATGGGTAAGCATTCAGCTATCAGTTGTCAGCCATCACCTTAAACAAGTTGGCTAAAAGCCTTACGAAACAAACGAGACACCCCCAAAGAGTGCCTCGCCTAAAATTACCCCCAAGAGACCTTATTCTTCCTCGTTTTTATTACTTCTACTGTTTTTTCGCTTACTACTGCGACCATTAGAACCACTGCTGTTACTACTACTGCCGTTTTTAGTCTCACCGTCCGTCTCTTGTTCATTTTCTAACGGGGCAACCGAATTAGCAGGAACAGCGACTCCCATTTGGAGTTTTTCGCGCACTGCCGCTTCCACTTCTTGGGCAATTTCGGGGTTTTCTTCTAAATACTTGACGGCATTATCTCGCCCTTGGGCAATATTATCCCCTTTATAGCTGTACCATGCCCCTTTGCGTATCACCACATCGGTTTGTTCAGCTAAGTCCAGCATACAGCCCACCGCAGAAATCCCGCTACCAAAAATAATGTCAAATTCGGCAATGCGGAAGGGAGGGGCGACTTTGTTTTTCGCCACCTTCACTTTTGCCCGAATTCCGTATTCGCCTTCGCTGCCTTTTTTCAGGGTTTGAATGCGGCGAATGTCTAAGCGGACGGAGGAATAGAATTTGAGGGCGTTTCCTCCGGTGGTGACTTCGGGACTGCCGTAACTGATGCCAATTTTTTGCCGGAGTTGGTTGAGGAAAATGACCGTAGATTCCGATTTACCGACATTTCCGGCAATTTTCCGTAGGGCTTTACTCATTAACCGCGCTTGTAGTCCGACTTGAGTATCTCCCATTTCCCCTTCAATTTCGGCACGGGGGACTAAGGCGGCTACGGAGTCGATCACAATGATATCAACGGCGGCAGACCGTACCAGTTGATCGACGATTTCTAGGGCGGATTCTCCGGTGTCCGGTTGGGCTACCAGTAGGTTTTCAATGTCCACCCCAAGGGCGGCGGAATAGGCGGGGTCTAGGGCGTGTTCTGCGTCCACGAAGGCGGCAACTCCGCCGGATTTTTGCACTTCTGCGAGGGCATGGAGGGCTAGGGTGGTTTTCCCAGAACTTTCTGGCCCGTAGATTTCAATAATACGGCCTTTGGGAATGCCTCCAGCCAGGGCCAGGTCTAGGGTTAATGCACCTGTGGGGATGGTTTCAACTCGCATTCGGGCGGCATCGCCAAGACGCATGATCGCGCCTTTGCCGAAGTTCCGTTCGATTTGGTTGAGTACCAGTTTTAAAGCCTTTTCTTTTTCGGGATTTTGTGAAAGTGTAGCCATTTAACTCTTGTTATAGTTTCGCACTACTTTGGGTGGGTGGTTTTTGGGGCTGTCTTGGGTCTATTTTGACAGTTTCCCCCAGTCTATACAATGTTCATCATAATGGAGTTGCAGAAAAAATCAAATTAGATATTTTGTACTGATGCTGAGGAAGGGAGGTTGTAGAGGATATATTGGGCTAGTTGCTTTTTCTGGTGTAGCGCGTATGGCCGTCAATCTCGATAAGCGTTTTATGTCCCTTGATGTGTTCCGGGGACTGGCGATCGCAAGTATGATTTTAGTCAATAATCCCGGCAGTTGGTCCCATGTCTATCCGCCGTTACGCCATGCGAAATGGCACGGGTTTACCCCCACAGACTGGGTGTTTCCGGCATTTCTCTTTGTCTCTGGGGCCACCATGGCCTTTTCCCTCCGCAAGTATTTACAGGACAGAGAACAACCCACACAGCAGGTTTATCTACGCATTATACGACGATGTGTAGTGTTGTTTCTCTTGGGGTTATTCCTCAATGGGTCGTCTATTGTCATGGAATTTTTATTTAATCCCTCTCCGGAGAATGACTGGATGACTCTGTTTACAGAGATTCGTATTATGGGAGTCTTACAACGTATTGCAGTGGCCTATTTTTTAGCTGCCATGGCAATTTTAACTTTCTCTAAGCGGCAGTTGTGGGGGGTGTTAGCGGTAATTTTATTGGGATATTGGGGAATTATGATGTTAATTCCTGTACCGGGGTATGGCATAGGAGATTTATCCCCAGAGGGGAATGTGGCGGCCTATTTAGATCGTCTTATTTTAGCCACACAACATCTTTATAAACCCACCTATGATCCCGAAGGTTTATTTAGTACCCTTCCCGCAGTGGGAACTGTATTATTAGGCTATTTTACCGGAGACTGGTTACGAAAGCAACCGAAGGAAACTAGCACCACTTTAGGGTTAGTGGCCTTTGGTTTAATGGGGTTAATTATTGGCTTACTATGGGGGTTAGTCTTCCCCATTAATAAACAATTATGGACTAGCTCTTATGTGTTGTATAGTGCGGGATGGTCTTGGTTAATTTTAGCACTCTTTTATGAGTTAATCGAAGTCCGACAAATCCGCCGTTGGAGTTTCCCGTTACAAATTATGGGGTTAAATGCCATTTTTGTTTTTGTTGCGTCAGGGTTATTGGCCCGCGTCCTCTACCAAACCAGTATTGGCACAGGAGAAAATGCTCCTAGTACCTATACCTGGTTATATCAAACTTTATTTGAACCGTGGGCTGGGTCGGTTAATGGTTCATTATTCTTTGCTATCACTAATGTAATTTTTTGGGGAATTGTGGTTTATCTCCTCTATCGTTGCCATGTGTTTATTAAGATTTAAATGATCGGTTTTCCTCGTTTTTTAAAGACTGCTCCTGCTTGAGTTTGTACTGATCACTCTACCCAGTTAGCTTAGAATATATTTTTACAAATCATTTATCTTTGCTATATGTTTTACTATCAACCCGTTAAACACGGGTTTCAGCTATTAGGCTTGGGTTTTAATCTAAGGCATATATTCACAACACCCATCACCCAAAAATCAAGAATTTCTTGCTTTTCGGATAGGCCGGGACCAATATCCCCCCAATGTGCCAATCATACGGTTTAATTTACGGAGTTGATCGGCTGTTCCCATACAAATTAATAAATCTCCGTGTAACAGGGGAGTATCCCCCGTAGGCCCCCCAATGAGTGTCCCATCATCTCGACGAATGGCTAACACTAATGCACCTGTTTGTGACCTTAAATTGGCCTCACTCAAGGTTTTTCCTACACAAGGACAAATCCCCGCATCTAACAAAAACTCATCTAAATACAGCGATCGATTCGTCCCTGTGATAATACCATCTACAAAATCCATCACCCTGGGACGAATGGCCGCCGCCGCTAACCGTCGGCCTCCGGTAATATAAGGGGAGACTACCCCATCGGCCCCGGCCCGTTTTAATTTTTGTACTGCTTCCTCGGTATTGGCCCTAGCAATAGCGCGAATGTTGGGATTAAGGGATTTGGCCGACAAAATCGTATATAAATTTTCTGCATCCGATTGTAAGGCCGCCACCAAACAAATGGCCCGTTCAATGCCCGCTTTTAATAAACTTTCATCTAGTGTCGCATCCCCTTGAAGGGCGATAAATCCGTGTTCTTGGGCATTGTCAATGATATCTGGTTGGGAGTCCACGATGATAAACGGGATATCTTCCGCCTGAAACTCTAGGGCGATTTGGTGTCCCGTGCGTCCATAGCCACATAGAAGGTAATGATTTTCTAATGTATCAATCAAGCGTTTTCTCTGTCGTAATCGGATTCTTTCTTGAAAATAGCCTTGGATTAGGGCTTCTGTAAAGCGGTTGGCAATGTAACCAATGGTGAAAATGCTGAGTAGGATTAGGCCAATGGTAAAAATGCGCGATCGCTCACTAAGGGGACGAATTTCTGAAAACCCTACCGTGGACAGGGTAATGGTGGTCATATAAGCCGCCTCAGCCCAAGTCCAGCCCTCAATAAGGGCATACCACAGCGTCCCCATGAGGAATACCCCGACAAAGCCGATGATGCCGCTTAATAGCTGTTGTCGAAGACGTTGGTATTTTTGGTCTAAATCCATGCTCTAACGACTCGGCTCTTTTGTAGAACTTTCAGAAAATACCGTTTAACATTAACTGTTAAAGAATTTCGCAAAAAATAAATCTTCTCTAGGAGTTTGCTTGTGAGTCCAGAAACTCTCCTTCAAGACCCCAATACCAACACTCAACAGACGGCTACCCCCTTTGAGGCAGACCGTTTTAATGCCAATGTGATGAACACCTACGGACGCTTTCCCATTGCCCTAGAAAAGGGGCAGGGATGCCGCGTTTGGGATACTCAGGGAACCGAATATCTTGATTTTGTGGCAGGAATCGCCACTTGTACCCTAGGCCATGCTCATCCGGCTTTAATTGAGACGGTGACACAACAAATCCAGAAACTGCATCATGTTTCTAATTTGTACTATATTCCGGAACAGGGGGATTTGGCCGCATGGATTGTGAATAATTCCTGTGCCGATCGCGTTTTCTTCTGTAATTCTGGGGCCGAGGCCAATGAGGCCGCCATTAAATTAGCCCGGAAATATGCCCATGAAGTGCAAGATATCCAATATCCGGTCATTCTCACCGCTAAGGCCAGTTTTCATGGTCGCACCCTCGCCACCATCACCGCAACTGGGCAAGAGAAGTATCAGAAAGGCTTTGAACCCTTAGTCGATGGGTTTTCCTATGTTCCCTACAATGATATAGAAGCTCTTGAAAATGCGATCGCGGACATAGACGAAGGCAACCGTCGCGTCGGGGCCGTCATTCTCGAACCCCTGCAAGGAGAAGGGGGAGTCCGTCCAGGGGATTTAGATTACTTCCTCCGGGCCCGAAAAATTTGTGATGACAATAATATTCTACTCATCCTCGATGAAGTCCAAGTAGGGATGGGCCGCACCGGGAAACTCTGGGGATATGAAAATTTAGGCATTGAACCCGATGTCTTTACCAGTGCCAAAGGGTTAGCAGGAGGCATCCCCATCGGGGCCATGATGTGTAAGGAATCCTGCGATGTCTTGCGGCCCGGAAATCACGCCAGCACCTTTGGCGGAAACCCCTTTGCTTGTGCTGCGGCCTTAACCGTAGGGAAAACCTTATTAGAGGAAAATATCCTGCAAAACGTACAAGCGCGAGGGGAACAGTTACGGAAAAATTTACGCGCCATTGCAGCCAAATATCCCCACCTCTTTACCGAGGTACGCGGATGGGGATTAATTAACGGCATGGTACTCAGTGAAGAAACCGAAATTCCCTCCATTGATATCGTCAAAGCAGCATTAAATGAAGGATTACTCATTGCCCCTGCCGGCCCAAAAGTCCTGCGCTTCGTGCCACCTCTCATCGTCAGCAACAAAGAAATTGAGGAAGCCTCAACTAAAGTAGAAAATGCGATAAAAATAGTTGAGAGTTGAGAGTTGAGATTGGATAGTGGATACTTGATAAGCATATATAGCCATTATCCATTATCCTTGAGTTAATCAACCCGTTTTTAACGGGTTTAAGCTCTTAGCCTTGGGTTTAAACCCAAGGTATATTTTTCTAAGCGTATCTAGCCATTATCCTTGAGTTAATCAACCCGTTTTTAACGGGTTTAAGCTCT
>NZ_JAQMSD010000322.1 GCF_028330525.1 Spirulina sp. CS-785/01 | reverse complement strand
TGAAAATAGTGCCGTTTTGATCAAACGGATTGCTATTGAGTCAGTTGCGGTGGGCAGTCGTAACTCTAAAACGCTTCCTTCCTTGAAACTAATTCTGGGATGAGAAGAATCCCGCGTCTTTCAGCGCGGGAGATGTCAATCGTCATTCCCAACATTTCCCGACGGCCACTCCCCCGACGACTGGTATCTCGACGACGACGGGCCCGTGCTTGGGGAGATTCTGTATTAACTAAAGGGGTATCAAAGATGGGGGTAACGTCTGCAACGGAAGGGTTAGCCCACATGAGGTTCGAGACAAGAAGTGCAGTATAAACGAGCATAATTGAGATTCCAGAGAACTGCTAGTCCTATTTACAAGGAAAGATGCAGCTATCCGGAAAGGGGGGATAATGGATAATTAATAATGGATAATTAATAATTGCAAGTTGGACAAAAAACCAACAACCAACAACCAACAATGACAACCCCAACCCTTGAAGAAGCGAAAAAAATTCAAGAGAAGTTACGTCAGCAAGTGATTTTAGAGGATCAATTGGGGGATGTGCAGTATGTGGCCGGGGTAGATGCGGGGTTTGAGGAGAATTATCAAGTGACTAAGGCCGCAGTTGCGGTGTTGAAGTTTCCGGAGTTAACGGTGGTGGAGACGGCCACTGCTAAAATTAAGACGACGTTTCCCTATATTCCGGGGTTTTTGTCGTTTCGAGAAGTTCCCGCATTATTGGAAGCTCTGGATCAACTTACCACAAAACCCCATTTGATTTTATGTGATGGTCAAGGATATGCCCATCCCCGTCGTTTGGGGTTGGCTTGTCATTTGGGGGTATTATTGGATTGTCCGACAATTGGGGTGGCAAAGTCACGGTTAATTGGCCACCATGAGGAGGTGGGACGGGAAAAAGGGGATTGGACTCCGTTGTGGGATAATGGTGAGGAGGTTGGGGTGGTTTTGCGATCGCGCACTAATGTTAAACCCCTCTACATCTCTCCCGGCCACAAAATTAGTCTCCCCACTGCGATTAATTATGTGCTGCGTTGTACCACAAAGTACAAACTCCCCGAAACCACCCGTCTCGCAGATCATTTAGCGTCTCAAAAAGATTAACCAATGAAAACGAAGAAACCGGGTTTCTCCTGTGCAGTAGAAGGAAAAAAGCACCATTGAGATAGAAACCCGGTTTCTCCCTCTCTACTCTAACCACAACAAGAGGAGGTTTGTTCCGTGGTCACTTGATAATTTTCCCCTTTCGAGACTTGGGGAGGCCGTAGGGAGGGAGAGGGGACATTAAACGGTTGGGGACTTTCAACTTCTTCATAGGGGGGAACAGCAATGATATCGTCTGCATAGGGAGGTTGACTATATTTTTCATAGGTCACATCAGAAACCGCGATGCGTTGACCCCGCTTTAAGATTTGTCCGTTTTCGTCTTCCACTTGTTGCCAAGGGCCTTTATAAATTACCCCTTGATGACGGTCAAATTCATGGGTATTTTCCCCTTTATACGCACAAAGCGTCATTGACCGGAATTCTATCCCATCAATGACTTGCCAAGGGGTTTCTTCTCGTTTGAGAATGGTTAACCCATAAAACCCGGACTGCTCAAACAGAGTGAGGAATTCATCTTCTCGAAATGCTCCGGCAATACAACCACTCCATAAGTCTGGATCATTTAATATTTTTGGGGTTGGGTCTTCATCACAGACAATATCGGAAATAATGGCACGACCACCGGGTTTTAAAATGCGGTTCAGTTCGTTAAATAATTGTTGTTTATCTTGGGGACGAACGAGGTTTAAAACACAGTTAGAAATGACCGCATCAACGCTGTTATCGGGGATGAGGGGGGTTTGCTGTCGCAAGCGATCGCATTCTGCTTCAAACTGCATCATCTCCTCAAGGGAGTGGATAGGATGCCCGTTGAGCCAAGTTTGTGCGGGTTCTAAATCTAATTTTAAATCTTGAATTTTTCCCTTGACAAATTTCGTGTTATGGTAGCCAATTTTATGAGCTATTTCGTCTTGATACTTGCGAGCAATGGCTAACATTTCATCATTAAAATCAACTCCAATAACTTGCCCTGTTTTTCCCACTTTTTGGGCTAAAATATAACAATTTTTACCGACTCCTGACCCTAAATCTACCACCGTTTCTCCCTCGGAAACATAGCGGGTTGGGTCGCCACATCCATAGTCTTTTTCGAGAATTTCTTCGGGTAATATTTTTAAATATTGTCCGTCATAGTCGGTCGGACAACAAAGTTTCGCTTCTTGCTGTTTTGCTCCCTCTTGATATCGTTTTAAAACAGTGGACTCAATATCATAATTTACAGGTTGAGTTGGATTTTGGGCAGTCGTCATGGTTCCTCGACAAATAACTTACAAGATTAATAATCCAATCTAGCGGTCTTCTCTAGATGAATTTTACCAGAGAGTTAAATAATACATGGGTTCTTATTCTATTCAGGTTAAGGCAAGGTTAACGATACTCCAGCGACTGGGGAAAATGTGGTCGGTTATCGGTCTCACTTCCTGAGTCTCTGGCGTTGTTTTGTAACAGTATGATACAAAACTTTCTCAGTGACAGGCAGATTCGCTAAGGTATAAGTAAAGGGAAGGTTAATGAAAGATTAATAAGCCCTAGATCATTCTGTGACTTAATCAAAACAAGGAGGGTCGTATCATGGCCACAACCTTAGACAAAAAAAATGTTCGTCCCCAAACTGGACAAACCGCAACGACTCCAAAACGCTCTGTTTCCCCTTATCCTCGTTTAGAAGCGTATTGGGTTAGAGATGAACAAGGTAAACTGTATTGTCAATGGAGACGCGCTGATTCTTAGCTGATTCTTAACTTTCTTGATGACTGGAGGTCAAGAGATGAAGAAACGGGAAAAGGTTGGGGAATCTTCGAGATTCCCCAACCTTTTAACCGAGAAAGGGATAGACTGGGCCAATGGTGACGAGAGGGGAAACGTTAAAAGAGCAACTAGATTGAAGCGGGAAAAAAAGCGGTTACTGATTGATCGAGATAATGTAGTCATTTTTCTTACCACTGCGATCGCCGACATAAATCTCATAGCGACCCGCCGGCCAAAGTCCTGCACTATCCGCCTTCCCTTCAATAGCGCGAATGCAAAACCGACCATCGGGGCCGACAATCAATAAGGTGGGTTGAGCTTCTTCACTGTTGGCCACCGTCAGTTCTAAACTCATCGACTCAATATCCCCACTTAAATTCATAACATGATTGGGACGGGTGGGAATATAACCACAGTCCCCACTATCCACTGTTCCTCCCGACTCTCCTTGGACGGTGGTTTGATAGTCAGCTTCTGGTCGAATTGCGATCGCTTCGGCCAAAGCACTTACGGCAGACAATCCCAACCCCCCAATAATAAGAGGGACAAGGGCGATCTTTTGCCAAAATTGACGTTGCTTGATCATGGTTTTCACTCCGTATGCTAATTGAGTTGCACACTCGCTCACACTCTGATCCTCATCCGAATGAGAAGAACAGTTCCAAGGTTTGTTCCTGTTTGTGAACTGTCTCACGATTCGGCAAACCGACTTTTCAGTTTGGTTCTTGGGTAACTACTATAGTAATCAGAGAGTGAAATCTCCTCGATTGAGTTTTATTAATCTTCCTATGAATGTTCCCAACAATCCTGATCTAGAACGCAAGCTACAAGAACTTGAGGCTCAAGTGAACGAACAATCGGCTCAGGGTCAAACCGCTAGCTCTGAACAAAATACCTTTAATTCTACTGTAGGAGAGGCCAACGAGCCATCACATCAGCCAAAAGACGACTCTTTGGCCTCGCTTCTGTCTAATTTTGACTTTAACCAACTTTTGGAGGTCAGCAAAGACTGGTTTAATCGCTTACCCCAAACGGGTAAAGTGTTGGTTGCCTTGGTTGGGGCATTTGTGGCAATTTCCCTATTAACTAGCGTCCTCCGCTTAATTACTTCCCTGATTACCATCGGCATTGTTGGGGTGGCGGTGTATTTGGTGTATCGTTTCTTTTTCTCCTCCTCGGATTAGTCCCTAGGGTTGAGACCCCTGAAACCCCACCAATTGCTTATACTGTTGGCGTTTGGGACTCCGATGTCCATAAACGCCAGAAATTTGCTGATCGCAGCAATCAATGGCAAATTCCTCAAAGTCTTCTTTTGGGATTCCGTACATCTGCTCGAAAATTTCCGGTTGGACTCGGCAAAACCGAGGCCGTTGTTCGTAAATGCGGCATTGGCGCGTTTTGGGGTCAAAATGAATACACCAGCCATCCTCCCCTACGAAACTGAGATACAGGTCTAGTTCGGCGGGGGTGAGATAATGATCTAAGTCCGGGCGATCGCGGGGATCGAGATGGCAACAGGCCCCGCAATTCTCCATACAACGCCAAGTTTTCATGGATTTCAGGTCAATTCTGAGAATTTGTGTATAGTTTTGTATCTTTACGGCCTAAAACTCTTATGCAGTGGCCGATCTACAGGTATTATATACATTGGATTTTTTTGTTTCGAGTTGTAATCGGGTTGGGTAACTGAATAAAAATATGGAATTTATAACAAGTCTGAACTGGGAAGTCCTATTCCAACTGGTTTTCGTCAGTTTAATCATGATCGCTGGGCCAGTCGTCATTTTCTTACTGGCCTTTAACGGTGGTGACTTATAAATCAAGTCTCTGACCACTGTTAATTCCAATTCAACGCCCCCTTTCTCCCCTCTATTGATCAGTCTGACGGGTTCTCAACTCTAGGATTTATCATCAAGGTGAGGAGGGGGTTTTGAGTGGTTATCCCCCTTTATTCCCTCTCTAGGTGCGTCACCCCATCGTCAAGAGAGATGGGGGAGATGGGGGAGATGGGGGAG
>NZ_JAQMSD010000321.1 GCF_028330525.1 Spirulina sp. CS-785/01 | reverse complement strand
TGATGGTTTAACCTGTTTGACAACCTTGGGTTAAAACCCAAGGCTGAGAGCATAAGCCTGTTAAAAACAGGCTAATATGCTGATAATTTAACCCGTTTTAACGGGTTTTGGCTTTTAGCCTTGGATTTCAATCCAAGGTTCACTGATTGGCCTTAGTATCCTGAACCGCAGCCCAAAAGAGTAACACTGTAATTGGGACACTCAGGGCTAAAATAATGGCGGTGGCAGTTGTGCCGTAGGTTGGATGACCGTAACTCAATTCAAACACAGAGCCAACACCAGCGATCGCGCTGACGCAACAACCAGCTAGAAAAACACCACTTTTGGGGGTCATTCCCATTCTATCTTCTCCTTTTGTTTATGTGATAGGCCGTTTATGTGATAGGCCGTTTATGTGATAGGCCGTTTATGTGATAGGCCGTTTATTGAACAGGCTTAACAGCATTCATGGAAAAATGATGCTTAGTTAACGCTTCTGCTAAGAGTAACTCATTCTCAACCCGATCAACGAATAAAACCCCGTTGAGGTGGTCCATCTCATGTTGAATGACTCGGGCCAACAGTCCACTCGCAGGCATTTTCTGAGGCCGGCCATTTTCGTCTTTGAAGGAAACTTCAATGGCTTGAGGCCGCACCACATCCAGATAAACCCCTGGAATACTTAAACACCCTTCTTCCCCACTGCATACTTCTTTACTTGACCGAGTAATTTTAGGGTTAATTAAGACAAAAGGAGGGTTGGCCGCGTTACTGGGATCACAGTCCACCACTAATAACTGTTTATGGACTCCCACTTGGGGGGCTGCGAGTCCGATCCCATCGGAACTATACATGGTTTGTAGCATATCTCGCACCAAGTGGCGAGTGTTGTCATCGACTTTCGAGACTCGTTTGGTGGGTTTGCGTAAAACGCGATCGCCCAAATAATGTAACTCTAATGGGGGAGTCTGAACTTTTTTCTTATCGACAATAACGGCGGAACTCATAAGCTATAACGATTAAAATGCCTTCTCTTCTTTGATCTTAGCTGAAAAAGCGAGAAACCCTACGGTATAGTCTATGGAATTTGGCGTAGGTTGAATCCCTTGCAATGCACGAAAATAGCCAGTCGTAGGAGTTGGTGAGCAGCCTACATTCTCTTTGATTCAATGAATGATTCAATGACTGTAGGAGTCTATCACCGGGGATTTTGATGACTCAGTTGAGTCCTCAGACTTATATCTGAGGGCAAGAGTACCTTAAACCTCCTCACGAAGTCTATTCCCCCCTAGGAGGAAAAGCGTACAAAAGGAGGAGCATTCACCCCAACCTCATTGGCTATTTTCTCAGGGAGAGAATACAATAGGCGGTATATCGTGGCATTTCCTGGGACTCATCATGAGCGCAGTTCTACAACTTGGCAAGCATAAACTAGGAGCAGAGGATGTGGTGTCCTTGCTGACCTCCCCTGAAGTCCTTCCCCATCTTCTCCGAGAATTGGTGATTGAGCAAGCCATTGCCTCCATCACCTATACCTCCCAAGAATTAGAACAATTTCGCCAACACCTGCAAAAACAGGCCCCCAACACCGTTTCAGCAGAACAAATTTCGCTGTTGGCCCCCCGAAAACTGAAAATTGAGAAATTCAAAGAAGATCAATGGGGGGATGTAGTTGAAGCTGAATTTCTCAGCAATAAAGAAAAATATGACCGCGTAGTCTTCTCCCTCATTCAAAGCGAAGACATGGAAGTAGTGCAAGAACTCTATTTTCGCTTACAGGAAGGAGAGGCCAATTTTTCAGAACTGGCGGCCCAATATTCCCAAGGGCCCGAAGCGCAGAGTCAGGGAATGGTTGGCCCCATGGAAGTAAAAAACCTGCACCCGAAACTCGCTCAAGTTTTGCGCACCAGTCAACGGGGACAACTGACTGCACCATTTCGGGTTGATCGCTGGATTGCGATCGCCCGTCTTGAACGCTACATTACCACAGACTTTACCACCCCCCTGCGCCAACGCCTCCTCAACGAAAAATTTGAAACTTGGGTGCAACAACAAATCCAACAACAATCCCAAGGGACAATTTCCGTCAGCAAAGACTTACAAGTTCCCCCCTTAGATACCACCCTGCCAAACAAAGCCTCTCAAACCGCCCCAGAATCGCCCCAAAGCGACGAAACGCCCCCTCAAAGTCCAAACACCCCACCCCCCCCAACCCCGCCCCTACAACTGCAAAAAGAACCCCGTCACCAACGATTAAACGAAACCCTTGTTTTATCCCTTATCCCCTTTGCCTTAGCGGGGTGGTCTGTAGCTGCCTTACTAGGGTTTAGCCGTCAACCAGAAATCTTTACCGCCAACAATGAAGACGAAGACGCAGAACTCACCACCGAAACCCATGCAACCCCCTCCAATGGGTTAGGAGTGGGTCGGCAAGAAGCCTTCCGAGTAGCGGTAAATAACGCCACAGAAGCCGCTAACCTCACCCAAACGGCAAAAACCCCCCAAGAGTGGAATCAAGTCGCCCAACATTGGCAAAACGCCATTGCCTTGATGCGCATTGTCCCCCCCAACAGCAAAGATTATCCCCTTGCCCAGAAAAAAGTCATTGAATATCAGGGCAATTTAGAATACGCCCAACAACAGGCAAAAAAAAGTGATAATCTCTTTCAAGCCTCCTTAGAGCGGGCCGCCGAAGCAGTAGTCTTTAGTCGCACTGCCCGTTCCCTAACCGACTGGAAAAAAGCCGCCAACCACTGGGAAAACGCCATTAGTCTCATGCAGCAAATTCCCAAAGGCCAACCCAATTATATTAAAGCCCAACAAAAATTAATGGAATACGAAGCCTATTTACAGTTTGCACAAATGAAAGCACAAAACGTTCTTTCAAGATAAACCCATGAGAATCATCATAGATTGTAGATTGTAGGTTAGGTGAAGCGCAGCGAAACCCAACATCCCCTAACAATTCAAAATTAACAATTAACAATTGAGGGTTAAGTATTAATCATTGTAGGGTGGGCAATGCCAGCCCTGTCAAGGTGAGAAATTGTAGAACGAGACACCGTTGTTTCAGACACTTGTGAGAGACATTTTCTCCCCCTCTCCCAAGGTTGGGAGAGGGGGTTGGGGGGTGAGGGCGA
>NZ_JAQMSD010000320.1 GCF_028330525.1 Spirulina sp. CS-785/01 | reverse complement strand
TTTCCCAACTAAAATCTTATGTCGAGAAACAGAATACTCCTGATTGACAATTTTCGGACATCGAATCCTCAAATTGTCGGGCTATCCTTCCCGACGCTCACCCTGTCGGATAGAGCGCGGGGCTGTCGCCCCTAGCTCACACCCTTCTTGAGATACTGTACCATCCGGCATCACCGTATTACATAAATTAGCATCGGTTAAATCAGCCCCCTGTAGCAACACTTTCCGCAAATCCAAAAACGCTAATGTTGCCCCCGTTAAGTCCGTATTGCGTAAATCTGCATTGTATAAATTTGCCCCCGTTAAATTGGCCCCCTGTAAACTGGCATTTTGCAAATTCGCCCAAGTTAAATCCGCTTCTTCTAAATTTGCCCCTTGTAAACTTGCCCCCGACAGAGACGCACGGGTAAAATTTGCACGAGTTAAATTCGTCTCTAATAACATCGCCTCATCTAACTGTGCTTGCTCAAAATTCGCCCCCTGTAACTCCCCGGCCATTAAAATAGCCTGTTGCAAGTTAGCTTGAGATAAAATCCCCCCCGTTAACTCCACCCCTTGTAAATTCGCCTGTCTTAAATCACTATTGCGGAAAATTGCCCCCCGTAAATGGGCATAACTGAGATTGACAAACATTAAATTCCCATCTTCGAGGGTGCTACTGGTGAGAGTGGCCCGTTCTAAATTCCGCCCTTCTAAGTCCACTGTCCGCAAGTCACACCCTTCACAACTTCGAGTGTCTAGTAAGCGTTGTTTATTGGCTTCTAACCGTTGCTGATCTTCGGGTAATGCGGATTCTGCTTGGGTTTGGGCTAAGGAAGCAGGACAGATTACACTACAACTTAATAAAACTGACAAACCCGTTAAAGTTAAAAATTGTTTGAGCATCGCCTAAATATTAATTTAATTTATAAATTACTAGGATTGTTTAATGTATTTAAATGATCAGGTAAATCTATCTCTTGAAGCTCTCCAATAGGAGCAGTCGGTAATCCCGTTAACTCCTGTACCTCTCTCTTGTGTTTATAGAGGCATTGAATAAAATTTCACAAACGCAATGCTAGTCAAATTTAGCAAAGCGTAGAATGTTGAGTGGATTCAGGTCAAGTCCAGAACTAGGTTTGAGCCTTTCGTAAAGCGTCGATAATTTGACTATTGGCTTTGGGGAAGGGGAATTGATCGATTTCTTCGAGACTAACCCAGCGAATTTCTTGGCATTCTATTGCTTGGGGTTTTCCCTCTAGGTGACGACAGTTGTACACATTGAGGGTGACGCGAAAATGGGTATAAGCATGATCGAGGGTAATGAGATGATCTTCAACTGCGATCGCAATGCCCAACTCCTCTTGTATCTCTCGCTTAATACAATCCTCGATCGTCTCATTTTCTTCAATCTTCCCCCCCGGAAACTCCCACAAACCACCGAGTAATCCTTCATCTAAACGCCGATCAATTAAAATCTCATCCTCTGCATTGCGAATGACCGCAACACCGATATTTTTATGGGGAAGGGGGGCTTTAGTTTCTCGCATAGGAATTTGGGTTTGAATACCTTGATGATAGGCTTGACAATACTGTTGCCACGGACAAAGAAGACAAGCGGGATTTTTGGGTGTGCAAATTGTTGCCCCTAAGTCCATAATGGCTTGATTATAGTCTCTGGGCTGTTCTGGGTCGAGAAGACGATCCGAGAGTTGCCAAAGTTGCGAAACCGCTTGACGAGGAGGCACAGATAAGGCCGTTAACCGCGCTAACACCCGTTTCACATTCCCGTCTAAAATCGACACAGGTTGATTAAAGGCCGCACTGAGAATCCCCCCCGCAGTCGTCCGGCCAATCCCCGGCAACGTTAACACTTTCGCTAAGGTGTCGGGAAACTGGCCGCCAAAATCTTGCATAATTTTTTGGGCCGCTTTGTGAAGGTTGCGGCCACGGGCATAATACCCCAATCCCTCCCAAACCTTTAAAACCTGTTGCTGATCCGCTTGGGCTAACTTTTCTACAGTGGGGAATGCCTCTAACCAGCGATAATAATAGGGAATCACCGTTTTGACTTGGGTTTGCTGAAGCATAATCTCCGACACCCAGATGGGATAGGGGTGGGGATGATTTCGCCACGGTAACTTTCGGCCCTGTTGCTGATACCAGTCCTGGAGAGTGCTGCGCATTTCCCCCACGGGTAAATCCGGCAGTATAGGATTATCTACCGGGGAGGTGGAGGAATGGGGGGAAGTTAACGGTGTTTTATTCCTCGAAGGATTCACTCTCGATCCCATCTAGGGTGGTTTCAAAGTTCATGCGTTGTTCAGCATTGCGGAGGAAATAACCACTCATAATTGCTGACGCTAACAAGCGGCCTAAATGTTCTCGACTGGTGTGGATGGTGACATCAAAATGTTCTCCGGAAAGGGTCCCCAATAGGCCGATAATATTTCGCTCCATGACGCTAAAGACTTCGGGAGACTGAGGCCGAGACAGTTGGGCAATGGTTTCTGGGCTGAGATTCTGCACATATTCCCAAAGTTGGTTACTCACTTCTTGATCTCCGAAAAAGTCTTGACTGCGATGGCTTTCTCGATCCACGTCTTACCTCCTCACTGATTTAATTCAGATTTAATTCAGATTTGCTGTTGTATTTGCTGTGGAGCGACTAGGTTGGTCAAAATGCGGCTTGTTTACATTTCTATATTAACGCTAGATTCCCTCAGATTTCATCTGATTCTCTGGGATTTCCGGGCAAAGTGGGGGTTAGGGGCATGAATCCTGACTCCTCCTAGGGGGTTCACCGTACCGGGCTTGTAAAAATTCTTAATACAATTTCTCAGCAAATCAGTTTAATCTAGCAAACTAGGCTGTTGCGTAACGTAAAAAAAGTTAATTAGAGTTAAGGAATTTTAAAATGAGTGTCAATTTATCTACGATGCTAAAGGAAGGGACAAAAAAGTCTCACACCATGGCAGAAAACATGGGTTTCATTAAGTGCTTCTTGAAGGGAACGGTCGAGAAGAACTCTTACCGGAAACTCACAGGTAATTTTTATTTTGTCTATTCGGCCATGGAAGAAGAACTCGAACGCTTGAAAGAGCATCCGGTTCTTGCGCCGATGTATTTTCCTGAACTCAATCGCAAGCAAAGTTTAGAGCAAGATTTGGCTTATTACTATGGCCCCAATTGGCGGGAGGAAGTAGAACTGTCTCCGGCAGGGGAAAAGTATGTAAATCGGATTCATCAGGTGGCGCAAGAGCAGCCTGAGCTACTGTTGGCGCATCTTTATACTCGTTACATTGGAGATTTGTCCGGTGGACAAATTCTCAAGAAAATTGCGCAACGGGGCATGAATTTGTCTGAGGGGGAAGGAACGAATTTTTATGAGTTCCCTGAGATTCCCGATGAGAAAGCCTTTAAGAATCAGTATCGTCAAGCGATGGATGGTTTACCCATTGATCACGCTCAAGCGGAGGCCATTGTTGAGGAGGCCAATGGAGCATTTCATCAAAATATGGAGTTATTCCAAGAGTTAGAAGGGAATTTGATTAAGGCCATTGGACAAATGTTGTTTAATAGTCTTACTCGTCGTCGGAGTCGGGGGAGTACCGAATTCGCTACGGCGGAATAGTTTTTGTCTTTCTACGGTTGAGTAAGTCCTGAAAATGCACCTCTGATTTTCTGCCTCTTGGTGGGGTTGTTGATCAGAGGTGCTGTGTGGTTGGGGAGGGGGAAAGATGGGCCTACAAACTGACGTTTTGCAGATGACTGCGGGGACTTTGGGTGCGACTGCTGCGGATTTTTTCGTAGAGTTCTCGTTCGGTGGAGGAGGGGGTTTTGGGGGTTGCGATCGCAATTCTCACCAACTGATCCGTCCGGCCCCCTTTCGGGTTCACCCAACCTTTCCCCCGTAACCGCATCGTTTGCCCGGAACGAATACCAGCCGGAATTTTCATCGTCACCATCCCATCCGGGGTAGGAACATCCACAGAAGCCCCTAAAACCGCTTCATCCGGGGCAATGGGCAACTCACAAACCAGATTTTCCCCGTCAAACTCAAAGAACTTGTGGGGGGTCAGATCAACATTTAAATATAAATCTCCCCGTTGTCGGGTAAAGGGGTCTAGACTGCCTTTCCCTCGCACGCGGATGCGACTCCCCGGTTTTGCCCCGGCTGGAATCCGCACATCAATCACTTCATTGCCTAAATTGAGGCGTTTTTGTACCCCTCGGAAGGCTTCGGAAAAAGTAAGACGAATGGTGGCTTCTCGGTCCACAGAGGCGGGTTGTTCGGTAAAGTTACTATATCCCCCCCTAGGAGTCCGAAAGCCGCTTCTTGACCCCGTAGAGGTGCGATAGCTGCGGGTTCTTGCCCCACCTCCCCCTAACCCACCGAGGAGGTCGTTAATAAATTCCTCAAAACTGCCATATTGACCAAAATCAAAGCCACCAAAATCCACATTGGTGCGTCCGTGACCGCCTCCCCCACCGGGTTGCGTGCCAACTTGTTTCCAGTATTGTCCAAATTGGTCGTATTTCTTGCGTTTTTCCGGATCGGACAAGACTTCGTAGGCTTCGCTGACTTCCTTAAAGCGGGTTTCGGCTTGCTTATCCCCCGGATTCCGGTCAGGGTGATATTTCAGGGCGAGTTTGCGGAAGGCTTTTTTAATTTCGTCCGCACTTGCTGATTTACTCACCCCTAAGATGGAGTAATAGTCTTTAAAGTCAGTCGCAGCCATTAGGCAACACTCTCCTCGCGCTAGTGGTTACAGAAATATCTAGAAACTTAAATAATTTCTTTAATCTGGTTTTAATGATTAGGATAACAGAGGTTTGGAGGGGCATGAGTTCGGTCAGATTGGGAGATATCCGTCCCTGGTTAGAGGATGGGGAGTGGGGAGTGGGGAGTTGGGGTGGATGGGGGGGATATTGGTCAAGTCTGCCTGCTTCCTCATTCCCAATTGTTACAAAAAACTCGTACAATCAAAAAGGACTATTTTTAGGAGACGTTTTGTAACTACGATGATCAGACTGCGATTAAAACGTTACGGGAAAAAAAGAACCGCGAGTTATCGGATTGTAGCCATTGATAACAAAGCCCGTCGGGATGGCCGTCCTCTGGAGGAGTTGGGCTATTACAACCCTCGGACCGATGAGACTAAGTTAAATGTGCCGGGTTTGGTGAAGCGATTGAAGGATGGCGCACAGCCGAGCGATACAGTGCGCGATATTCTCAGAAAGGCGCAAGTGTTTGAACAAGTGACGAATGCCTAATGAAGAATGCCTAATGTGAACGCCCTAGAGAAAACTCGTCCGAATTATGAAGAGTTGGTTCGTTTTTTGGTTCAGCCTCTCTTAGATGAACCGGATTCGTTGAGTATTGATAGTGAAACCTCGAAGGGGAATCAGCGTGTGTTGATTCGCTTGGCGTTTAAGGGGACTGAACAGGGACGAGTGTTTGGTCGAGGGGGACGGAATATTGAGGCGGTGCGGACTGTTCTGGAAGCGGCGGCGATCGCGGCAGGACAGTCGGTTCGTTTGGAGATTTTTGGCGCACAAGGCCACTCCCAGGAGAAACAGGATCATCACCGACAGAAGACGAAGCGCACCCGTAAGGTCAATCGTCGGCCTCGCTCTGGGAGTTCCCGTTCCTCTGACCCCACTCCCCGTCCGTCTTTACGACGGAAACCGTCTGAATAAGTCTATCTGAATCCGTTTATCTGAATCCGTCTATCTGAAGCAAGTTGCATTAGTGATCTCAGTAAAGTTGTGGCCTCGGAAACCCTCGAATTACCAACCCAAGACAGTGCCATTGCGTTAGCGGGAGCTAGGGAAGAAAACCTCGAACTCTTGTCCCGTCGTACTGGTGTCACCCTCGTGTTACGAGGGCAAACTTTGCTGTTGTCGGGGACGGATAATGCGGTTGAACGGTGTTTAAAGGTGATTAAGTCGCTCAAGTCGTTCTGGGGAGAAGGGAAGGCGGTGACTTCACCGGATATTATGACAGCGTTTCAGGCGGTGGATACGGGACGCACGGACGAGTTTCAAGACCTCCATCGCAATGTGTTGGCCACAACTCGACGGGGAGAGGTGGTGCGGGCGAAAACGTTTCGCCAACGGCAGTATGTGAAGGCGATTCAGACCCACGATGTCACCTTTGGGATTGGCCCGGCGGGGACGGGAAAGACGTTTTTGGCGGCGGTTTTAGCGGTGCAAACGTTGTTACGGGATGAGTGCGATCGCATTATCCTCACCCGTCCTGCGGTGGAAGCGGGGGAGAAATTAGGGTTTCTCCCTGGTGATTTACAACAAAAGGTCAATCCCTTTTTACGTCCCCTGTATGATTCTCTTTATGAGTTTATTGACCCCGAAAAAATCCCCGATTTATTGGAACGGGGAAAAATTGAGGTGGCCCCTCTGGCCTATATGCGGGGCCGGACGTTAAATAATGCGTTTGTGATTGTGGATGAAGCCCAGAATACTACTCCGGCCCAGCTTAAAATGGTGTTGACTCGTTTAGGGGCAAAGTCTCGGATGGTGGTGACGGGGGATATTACTCAAACGGATTTACCTAAAAATTTTGATTCGGGTTTAGTGGTGGCCCAACGCATTTTAAAGAATGTGGATGGAATTGCTTTTTGTTTGCTCTCTGCTGCCGATGTAATTCGCCACCCTCTGGTTCAGAAAATTGTCGATGCCTATGAACGCCATGAGAATGGATAATTGGTGAACCACAAAGACTTAAAAGACACAAGAGACACAAAGCAGCAAGTCGAATCGAAACAAACCACAAATAACTAACAACCCACAAAAATTATGTCCTTTTTCCAATTTGAACAAGATTTTGTTGAGTCTTTGCGTTGTATTCCGATGCAGGTTCGGATGAAGTTGGATACTTGTGGGGTTAAGTTAAAGTTGAATCATTGGCATCAGTTAACCCAAGCGGAACGTCAAACTCTTGTTGAAATGCCTTGTGCAACGGATGCGGAGGCGAAACAGTATCATGATTATTTACAACAATTAGTGACAGAACATACGGGGAAACCTGCGTCAGAGCTTCCGGTGGAGGAAAATCCCCCTTGGTTGAATGCTGCGCACATTCCGGAAACGGTGCAACAAAAAGCGCGAGAGATGGGGGTGAATTTGGAGTTACATCACTGGAAACGTTTAACTCCGGCGCAACGGTTTGCTATTATTAAGCTCAGTCGTCCGAGTCACGAAAATAAAAATTTTATTCCAGCTTTGAAGGAGTTTAACGTATTAAATTAAGCCCCTTTTTTCTTGATAACAAAGGGGGGTTTAAGTTGATGGCTAATAACTGGTAGCTGGATTCTTACAAGGTATTATTTTAAATCTTTAGGGGTATTACAATTAAAGAGCATAGCTTCGGTTTCTGGAGTGACGACTAACGGATGTACGGGAAGACTATCTAGAAATTTTTGAAATGAGCGTCCTCCGTTTTGAATATACTTTTTCAAAAGCGAGAGGATTGTGGGTCGATAAAAGGCACAGAGTCCTTCCCAGTAACTATCCTTGGGGGAAACGGTTTGTTGGGGGACAACGGCTAAGATTTCGGGAGGGAGTTGGGAGAGTTTGTCTTGCCATTGTTGTAAGATTGTTATATCGAGTTGGGGTAAATCACAGGCTAATAAGAATACCCAGTCTAGGGTTTGATTTTGGGCTATTTTTTCGAGTCCTTGGGAAAAGGCTACCAGTGAGCCTTGTCCGGTGGGATTTTCGGTTAAAGTGTTGATATTGGGGTCTAGAATATCCTGATATTTTTCGGGCCAAGGGGTGAGAAGATAGACGGACTGACAACAGGTTTTTGCGGTGTCTGTGACTCGTTTTAAGAGGGGGATTCCTTCCCAAGGGATCAGGGCTTTATCTTGCCCCATGCGGCTGCTTTTTCCTCCTGCTAAGATTAACGCTGCGATCGCAGTTTTTTTAGAATCGGTCATGGTCTTCTCTCCAACTTTTGGCATATTTTAACCTTTCTGGGACTTCCCCCACTGCGACCACCGAATACCCCAGTAACTGGCCGCGAATCAATTCAAGAATTAACAATCAAGCATTTGATTGTAGGTTGGGTGTAACGGAGTGAAACCCCACCTACACAGCAATATTGGGTCTGTCACCCAAGAAACTGTAACATTTTTTCAGCCGTTAAAGGGTGAGAAAAATAAAACCCTTGACCATAATTGCAACCCAACTGTTGTAACTTTTTTAATTGCTCTCTGGTTTCAATTCCTTCTGCAACGGTACTGAGATGTAAATGTTCTGCTAAAGCAATAATGGTCTGGGTAATTTTGAGATTACTATATTCCGTTGAAAGATCATTAATTTCTGTCACAAAAGAGCGATCAATTTTAAGACTATCAACCGGAAAATTATTCAAATAACTCAGAGATGAATAGCCCGTTCCAAAGTCATCAATACTAATAATAATATCTTGAGTCTTGAGTTGTGCTAAAATAGCATTAGCAACTTGAGCATTTTTCATGATTGTATTTTCTGTAATCTCTAATTTCAAGCAATGCCCTTTAACTCCTGTAACACATAAAATATTTTCAATAGTTTGGACTAAATCAGGATGTAAGAAATTTTGGGCCGACAAATTAGTAGAAACAAAGAAAACTTCACTTATGACATTTTGGGTTTGCCATTGCTTAATTTGTGAACAGGCTTTTTGTAAGACTAAAATATCAATTTTATCAATTAATCCGGCTTCTTCTGCCGTTGGTAAAAAAACATTAGGATTGAGTAAATTTAACGTGGGATGCGGCCAACGGACCAAGGCTTCACAGCCCACAACTTTCTCCGTTTGTAAGTCTATAATGGGCTGATAATAAACTTGAAACTCTTTTCGCTCAATCGCCCGTCTCAAGTCCGTTTCCATTTGCAGACGAGTCACCGCATGATGGTGCATGGCACTATCAAAAATTTTAAAACAGGCTTTACCTTGAGCTTTTGCCTGATACATCGCTGCATCAGCATCCCTTAATAAATGTTCCGGTTTTTCATAATTTCTATCCCCTAAAACTACCCCAACACTAACATTCGTAAAGTTTTCCTGACATCCTAACTGAAACGGATAGGTTAATTCCGACTGGATACGCTTGGCTACTTGAATGGCTTTTTGCCCGGTTTTTGTATCTTCTTCGAGTAAGATAGTAAACTCATCCCCCCCTAGTCTAGCTAACATACTGCTTGGGCCCAAACAACCTTCAATGCGACGGGCAACCGCAATTAAAAGTTGATCCCCAACTAAATGCCCTAAAGAGTCATTGACAACTTTAAAGTGATCACAATCGAGAAGCATTACCGAAAAGGTATAATCTTGATTTTTTTTAGCATGATCCAAGACTTGAGCTAAACGTTTCATAAATAAGGTTCGATTCGGTAATTCTGTCAAGGCATCATGTAAAGCCATGTGCAGGAGTTTTTCTTGCGCTATTTGACGCTCCGCAATTTCTTTTTCAAGCTGTAATGTTCTTTGTTTAACCCGTTGTTCTAAGTCGGTATTCAATGCTAGAATCTGCTGAGTGGCCATTTTTAAGGCAATATGGGTTTGAATTCGGGCTAAGACTTCTTCGAGTTGAAAGGGTTTAGTGATATAATCAATGCCCCCAACTTGAAAGGCTTTTACTTTATCTAGTTGATCGTCTAAAGCACTAAGAAAAATGACCGGAATATCTTGCGTAACTTCCATGGCTTTCAGTCGTTCACACACCTCATAACCATTCATTTCCGGCATTTTGATATCGAGTAGAATGAGGTCTAAGGGAGCAGACTGAGCAACAGTTAACGCCATGGTTCCATCAGTGACACTACGCACCTTGTAATGTTGTTCTGATAAGGTTTTGGAGAGGAATCTTAAATTTTCTGGGGTATCATCAACAATTAAGATATCACCCTTATAAGTATCGGACATAATGATGGTAAAAGAAGATGACAAGAGACATTGGTTGTTGTCTAGTTGTAACAGGGTTTGAAGCTCAGGAAAAAGGGAGATTTTGGGGAGTTGGTTTTTCTGGTCTAAGACAACTTCTGGATGTTTTCTGAGAGGAGTTTTAACAGGGTACTATATTGGAAATTTTCGAGAAGTTGTTCGATGGTTTGCGCGATCGCAACCTCCTCAGACGGCAGTTGCGTGAGTAATTGGCGAATTAACTCCTCATCAGCCAGTTTACTGGCCTGTTGTAACTGTTGTAACCACTCTAGGGAAAGACTCGACAACCGTTGAGCCAACTCGGCCTCAGACATCGCCGACACAGGAATCTCCCTTAATAAATCACTCGACTCATAACAATATTGAACCCCCAAATGTTCCGCCAGTTTATTCAAAATGGTAGCCTCTCGAAAAGGTTTACGCACGAAATCATCACATCCTGCCGAGAGAATCACCGATTTTTCCGCCTCCAACGCACTGGCCGTCAGGGCAATAATCACCGTGGCTTGTCCTTTCAGATGGGCTTTAATATGCTGAGTGGCCTCATAGCCATTCACCTGGGGCATTCGCATATCCATCCAAATTAAATGGGGGTTCCAATCTTGCCATTGCTCAATGGCCTCTTGTCCATTTTTGGCCTCCCGCACCTGAAACCCAATACTGGTCAACAACTGCACCAAAAACTGGCGACTTTCCCAGCGATCTTCCACCACCAAAATCCGATAATCCGGTTGTCCTGGGGTTAAACCGACGATCAAAGAGTCTTGGGGAGAGGGACTTTTACTTTCCCCAGGGGCCACCACCTCCACCGGAAGGGAGAAATAAAACCGACTCCCCACCCCCAGGGTACTTTCCACCCGTAACTCCCCACCCATCAATTGGACAAACCGTTGGCAAATGGGCAAACCTAACCCCGTCCCCTCATCAGTCTGTTGGCCGCTATCCGTTTGTACAAAGGCTTGAAAAATCGTCTCTAACTCTTGGGGGGCAATACCGAGGCCCGTATCTTCAACCGCAATCTGGAGATGGGTTTCCGAGGGAGACTCCCCCGGAGAGGCCGTAACAGAGAGAGTAACAACACCTTGGGGGGTGAATTTAATGGCATTACTCAGTAAATTCATGAGGACTTGGCGGAGTTTCCCTTCATCAGCATTAATGGTTTGGGGGACCTGGGCCGTGGCCGTCACCGTGAGTTGAATCTGTTTGTCTGTGGCCCGCAAGCGAAACATATCCTCTAGGCTGTGCAATAAATGGAGGAGATCAAAACAGTGGGGGTTAAGCTGGACGTGGCCGGCCTCAATTTTCGACATATCCAGCACTTCGTTAATGAGTTTTAAGAGATGTTCGCCGCTATTTTGAATAATGGTGAGGTTATTGCGTTGACTGGCATTGAGCGACCCCTGACGGGTCATGAGTTGGGCAAATCCGAGAATTGCATTGAGGGGGGTGCGAAGTTCATGGCTCATATTGGCCAAAAATTGGCTTTTGGCGCGGTTGGCGGTTTCTGCGGCTTGACGGGCTTGTTCTAGTTCGCTATTTTTTTGAGCAAGGATTCCTTCGGCCTGTTTGCGATCGGTGATATCCGTGCCAACGGAGAGTATTTCTAAGTTTTGTCCGGTCTCATCAACGATTAATTGGTTGGCCCAATTTACCCAAACCCGTTGGCCATTAGAGCGCATATTCTCGTTTTCGTAGCGTAAAAAGGGGTCAGGATGTTGGAACATTTGCGGTAACAGCGAGGCCAAATTTTGCCCAGAGGAGTCCGTTTCGGGGAGAATTGTGCCGATGACATTTTGGCCCACCAAGTCGGTATAGCCGAAGAAGTCTAAGCCAAATTGATTGATGAAGGTAATGATGCCTTGGTGCGTCCAACGGAGGATAATACAGTTGGCGGTTTGGACTAGGGTGCGATATTTTTGTTCACTGGCTTGTAATGCGTCTTCCGCTTGTTTGCGTTCCAGTTCGGCCCCGGCCCTGGCGGCGAAAATTTGCAGAATTTGCTCATAATTTTGTTTGGGTTGTAGGGGTTGGGTGTCCAGGACCGCTAAATGACCGACAATTGTTCCGGTGGAGTTAAAGAGGGGAATGCCCACATAACTCTCCACTCCCATGATTTTCAGGTCTTCATCTTGGGGAAATTTTTGTTGGACATGATGGAGATATTGACAGGTTTCTCCTTGGAGGACTTCCGCGCAGGGGGTATTGGCAATATTGTATTCGATGGGAGCAGTCCAACTGTCTCCTGTCCAATAGGCGAGGGAACGGAGGCGGGTGCGCTCTGGGGTGGTAAACTCGGTGATGATGGCGTATTGCATTTGGAGGATTTCCGCTAGGGAACGCACACAAGCGCGAAAAAAGGCTTGTCCCGTTTTAGCGGTTGTGCCTTCGACAATGAGTTGTAGGGCTTCTGCTTGATGCTGGCGATCGCTAATATCCCGTGCTACCCAGATTACACGCTGTTCATTGAGGGGGGAAATGCGAGCCGAGAACCACACCGACTGTTTGCCGATGGTTAAACGGTAATCGAGATCGGTGGGTTGTTGGTGCAGGAGGACTTGTTGGACTGTTTTTACCCAGTGGGGTGCGGTGTTGGGGTCAAAAAAAGCTGCGATCGTGCGATCGAGCCAAGACGTTTTCTCTGGGGGTAAATTATGTAGATGGGTGGGTGCAATATCAATTTGGTGAATTTGTTCCCCTTGCAGTTCCAGGGTGAACACAATATCCGGAATTGTCGCTAAAATCCCCCGTAATTGCAATTCTGACGACGCTAACTGTTGAGCAATTAATTGCCGTTCTTCTCGTTCCGCTTCCAATTGAGCTTGAAGTTGAGCAATTTGTTGCTGGTGTTGGTGCAGCAACTCGTGAGCAGGACAGGCTGTTTCATCCATGGTAAGCAGGAGATAAGGGGTTATTTCATACGAGACGCAAACCAAAACGCCCAAATCACTGTACAAATAAACAAGAATGTACAAAGTCGATCAATCCAAGTATGCCAAAAATCAGAATGAATAAAAGTCATTACCCACAAGATCAGTCTGTTCTCTATCTTTTCCATTATCGATCATTTTGGCAAGATTCACAAATTACTTAATCTGATCCAGACATATTTTCAAACCATCCTTTTCGCCAAAAGAATACGACTAAACTTCCGGCAATAGTTAACATAATCAACCAAACGACAGGATACCCCCAATACCAGTTTAAAGCGGGCATATTCCACGGGGAAACCTCTGGATTGAAGTTCATGCCATACACTCCTACAATGAAGGTGAGAGGGATGAAAATGGTGGAAATAATGGTGAGAACTTTCATGATTTCATTCATACGGTTACTCACTGCCGTGAGGTAAACATCCATTAATCCAGAGGTTAATTCTCGATAGGTTTCGATTACATCAATGATTTGGATGATATGATCGTAACAGTCTCGAAAATAGCGTAAAACTTCAGGACTAATTAACTTACTTTCCCCTCGTAATAGGACATTAATGGCATCCCGTTGCGGCCAGATGGAACGACGCAAAGCGAGCAATTCTCGGCGGATTTGGTAGATCTTTTTTAAGGTGGCATTATTGGGATTAGAAATGACTTCATTTTCTAAGGCTTCTATGCGTTCCCCATAGTCTTCTAAAACGGGGAAATAGCCGTCAATGATGGCATCCCAAAGAGCGTAAGCGAGATAATCTGCTTTATGTTGGCGGATTGAACCTTTGTTATATTGGATGCGATCGCGCACTGGATCAAAACAATCCCAATGAGACTCCTCTTGCACTGAAAGCACATAATGTTCCCCCAACACAATACTCACTTGTTCAATACGAAACCCTTCCTCTGTATCCTTTAACATTACCATTTGTGTGATAATCACCAATTGATCCGCATAGGGTTCAACTTTGGGCCGTTGAGGGATTTGGAAAATATCTTCTAACACCAAAGGGTGTAAATCAAAAACATCACCAATTTTTTGTAACACTGACGCATTTCCCAACCCCGAAACATCCACCCAAGACACAGAATTGGTTTCTAAATACTGCCGACATTGCGGGGGGGCTAAATCTTCATCCCGAACTGCCCGTTCTAGGTTATAATCAATCAAAGAAATTTGTGGCGGTAAAGCATCCGCTTCAATTTCTAATGTTCCCGGTGCGCTACCCGGCTGATTATAAAAATAATTGAGCCAATCTTCATCATCATTTTTCGCTTTTTGTTTAAGAAACTTCTTCAGAATTAACCGTTTAGCAATCATTATTTTGTTCTTTGTTGTTTGTTCTTTGTGGAATAGGGAACAGGGAACAGTAAACAGTAAACAGTAAACAGTAAACAGTAAACAGTAAACAGTAATGTTGTTTGTTCTTGGTTCTTTGTTCTCCCCCATCTCCTCTATCTCCCCCATCTCCTCTATCTCCCCCATCTCCAATTACCAATTACCAATTACCGATTACCCAAAAACTTTTCTACACAACGGACAAAAAGCTCAACCCCCATAGATAACACACTCTCATCAAAATTAAAGCGGGGATGGTGATGGGGATAGTTTAACCCTTTTTTCTCATTGGCCGAACCTAAGAAAAAGTAGCAGCCCGGTACTTCCTGCAAGAAAAAGGACATATCCTCACCCCCCATGGTTTGACAGTTGGGGACGACTCCGGCAGGGGTTTCCACTACATCCGCCGCCACAGACCGCACTACATCAGCAATTTTGGCATTATTAATCACGGGGGGGTAAAGTTTCCAGTAATCGAGGTCATAGGTTGCCCCGTGCATTTGACAGACGTTTTTAATGGTATCCTCTACACGCTGGGCAATATAGCCATCTAATTGGGGGTTAAAATAGCGCACCGTGCCACTCATTTTAGCTGTTCCCGCAATCACATTTAATGCAGTCCCGGCGTGTAATTCGCCCACTGTCACCACTGCGGCATCGAGGGGGTTCACATTGCGGGCAACAATGGTTTGTAGGGCATTAACAATTTGGGAACTTACCACCACTGCATCAATGGTTTGATCTGGCATGGCCCCATGGCCCCCTTTACCCGATACTGTACAGCGAAAACATTCCACAGCGGCCATTAAAGCCCCTTCTCGGACTCCCACTTGGCCCAAGGGCAAATTGTTCCAAATATGCAGACCAATGATGGCATCCACATCAGGATTTTGTAACACCCCCGCTTCGATCATCGGTTTTGCACCTCCGGGCCCTTCTTCGGCGGGTTGAAAAATCATTTTTACTGTCCCGGAGAAGTAGGGATGTTGGGAGAGATAATAGGTTGTTCCGAGCGCGATCGCAGTATGCCCATCATGGCCACAAGCGTGCATTTTCCCCTCATGCCGGGACTTATAGGGAACGTCATTCTTCTCCTGAATAGGTAAAGCATCCATATCGGCCCGAATAGCCAACACAGGGCCCGGTTGTCTCCCCTCAATGGTTGCAACAATCCCCGTTTTTGCCATCCCCGTCTCATGACTCACCCCCCAGTCTCGTAGCTTTTGGGCGATAAAGTCGGCGGTTAACTCCTCTTTAAACCCCAATTCCGGGTGTTGGTGCAACTGTCTGCGCCAGGCCACCAGTTGATTTTGTAAGTTGCGAATCTCTAGGCGAATTTGAGATAAATCCGTAGGATGGGCAGTGGGTAACGTAGAAACCATATAAATTCAGTGTAATTGGATTCAGTTCTTTATTTATCTTAACGTTACAAGAAACCCCTCAATATCAGTCATGGGAGTCCTGAATTGGATTGAGTCAGGGCAATTGGGGAATTGCCCCTACTTGTGGTCTTGTGACGGGTAGCCTTGTGACAGTTTCTCTTTTGTCCACTCCCCTGGTAGTAGTAAACAGTCATCAGGGTTTGCAGAGGAAAGGGAATAGAACAATGTATCCATCCTTATACTTATCCTCCGACCATAGACAATGGTATAACTGTCCTGGAGAGAGAAGACAGGGAAACTGAGACTCGATAAGGTGAAACTAAGAAACACCCAAACATCGAACAAACAGCAGCAATGGTTCAATCTCAAGTTCGCTCCAATCCCTCGTCGATCACCTCTCAAATCTCACCTTGGTTAGCTCGTTTAGCCTATCCTTTGGGGGCCTGTGTGGTTCTCCCCACCTATTTTGGCAAGATTACGGTGACAGGGCAAGAAAACCTGCCTCCCACTGGGCCCGTCATTTTAGCCCCCACCCACCGTTCACGCTGGGATGGGTTAGTGATGCCCTATGCTGCGGGGAAATTAGTCACGGGCCGTTATTTACGCTTTATGGTATCTGCCAACGAGATGACTGGGTTACAAGGTTGGTTTATCCGTCGTTTAGGGGGATTTCCGGTGGATTCCCAAAAATTACGCTTAGAGACTGTACATCATAGTGTAGAGTTACTCTGTGATGGGGAAATGATCACGATTTTCCCGGAGGGGAATATTTATCGTCAGCCCAAGGTTGAACCGTTAAAACGAGGAGTAGCTGCGATCGCATTACAAGCACAAGCCAAACTCCCCGATGAAGTAGTAAAAATTGTTCCCATTAGTATTCACTATTCTGATCCCTATCCCCAGTGGGGGACCGATGTGCAAGTTGCGATTGGTCAGCCTTTGGCGGTATCTCAGTATAACCTCAAAACCCCCAAATCTTCCTCGAAGCAACTAACGCAAAACTTAGAAAACGCCCTCCGTCGCTTACACGAAGTTGAAGCTCTTTCTCCTCAGCAGGACATGATACTGACAGCATAGAGAGATGTTTTGGTGCATCACTCCCTCAGACAGTCCAGTGTAGTTTCTCTTCACACTCTCCCAATGCCAAAGTCCTGTCTATGGGCAGGGGAGTTAAATTCCCGGAATCTCAGAAATTTCCGTTTCAAATTCTTCTACGGAAAACCCGGTCATTTCGCGCCATTCTTCAATGGTGAAATCGTAGCCTAATTCCTGCGCCCTTTGAACAAAGGTTTCGGGATCAGGGGCCGTGTTTAAATTTTCTTTGAGGGTTGGGTTGGCTTGAGCAGCTTGAAAGAGCCGTTTCACTTCGAGTTTCGCCATAATTTTTCTATGACCTCATTGATGGAATCACCCGTATAATGTAGCAAATTTTGCAGCCTCATTCCTAGAAAGTGCAGTTGGGAGTCGCCCTCACCCCCCAACCCCCTCTCCCACCTTGGGCAAGGGGGAGCAAGTGTCTTTCACTGATTTGCATACCCCTTACTGGTTTTGCCAATACCGGACGGCTTGGGTATGGGTAAACTGGAGTAATTCCACAGGGCCTAATGATACGGGGTGAGTGGGCTTGCTGGGGGGTTTCCCTAATGCTTTCATCACCTGTTGACCAATGGCCCTGGCTAATAACGGGGGGACTGCATTTCCCACTTGGCGAAACCCATGCCATTTGGTGACGTGCAAGCGAAACCAGTCGGGGAAGGAATGTAAACGGGCGGCTTCTCGGACTCCGATGACGCGGTTAAATTGGGGGTGGAGGGGTCTTGGGGAGGTATGACTGCCGCGATCGCTGTTTGTTCCAGCCCGTAAGGTGGGACAATATCCCTCCCAGCTTAAACGGGGTAAACGACTAATGGCTTCTTTTTTTCCTGGGGGGGTGTTTTGAAAGCGGGTGCGGATGGCGGGTTGGTGGTGGGTTTGGCGTAACCCGGTGAGGAGAGAGGGGTCCCATTGGCGAGGATAAGCGTAATTGTTTTGATCTAAATTTCCGTGACGCAATTTTTGCACATATTCACTGGCTTGAGTTTCTAACTGGTGTAACTGGAGGGACGATAAACGCAGTGCGTCACGGTCGGCTAATTCGCTAAACTCGTCTAGGTTGGGTAAGTCTGCGATCGCTGCTTTAACAGTCGGGGTTTCCTGTTCTCCCATGGGCGGATAAACTAAGGGGGATTCTCCCTGCCGACTCCCCAATAAAAACAAGCGTTTTCGTTCCTGGGGAACACCAAACCCTTTGGCGTTTAAAATCTGCACAGGGGTGGTAATTTGGTATCCTCCCGCCTCTAACTCCTGTTGGACACGCTGCAAGACTTGTAAAGCGTCTCCCTGTTGTAACCCCGGTACATTCTCCATGACAAAATAACGGGGTTGTAATTCGCAGACGAGACGACTAAATTCAAACACTAACCCATTGCGGGTGTCGGTTTCTTCTCGCTTCCCCATACTCGAAAACCCCTGACAAGGGGGGCCACCGACAATTAAATCTAACGTCTCTGCGTGGGGAAGGTTTTGTTTGATCCCTTGCCAAATGTCTTCTCCGGTCAATTCCCCCGCATCTGCACAGAGAACCACCGTCTGGGTAAAATTAAACTGATGGACGGCCCCATGAACTGGGTCTTTTTCTACGGCCAACACCACATCAAACCCCGCTTGTTCAATACCGAGAGAAAAGCCGCCGGCCCCGGCAAATAAGTCAATGGCAATTGGTCTGGGTGAGGGGGTGAACATTAACTCGATGGATGGTGTCAACAGAGAGCAAGCGTATTATACCGTTGAGTGGGTTTTCATCCACGGGATAAATCTGCGTGGCTCACGGGCTGTCAGCTATTCTGGTAGGGTTGGGAGAGTTGACCAAAATCCCTTGTCCTTCCTTGCTTTTGTGTTTCTAGGCTATAGAGAGATTTGTTAAGATGGCGGAAAGTGCAGCGATCGCAGTCTCTGTTGGTCTGCCAAGATAAAGCATCACCGCCGCACTTCGTTTTTTATCTTGAGTAGATCAAATCTTCAACAAGAAGGAAAAATTGAAGATTTTGAAGTGGTCATTAATACCCAGTCTCAAAACCGAAAAATGGTGTCCATGTCTGCTACGGTTTTCGCTATCGAAGGTGAAAACTGCGTGATTGGAGTCATGAAAGATATTACGGAACGAATGGAGGTTGAACGAGTTTTGAAAGAAAATAAAAAACAATTAGATTTATTTTTTAATAATTCCTTAGAAGGGTTTTTCTTTATGATGTTAGATGAACCAATTGAATGGCATGATGGCATTAATAAAGAAGCGGCATTAGATTATATTTTTGAACATCAAAGAGTGACTAAAATTAATCAAGCGATGCTGGATCAATATAGGGCAAAAGCGAGTAATTTTTTAGGCTTTAGACCCAAAGATTTTTTTGCCCACGATATTGGTTTAGGTCGTCAAATATGGCAGGGATTATTTGATCGGGGTCGTTGGAAAATTAATACTGATGAAAGAAGACTAGATGGGTCACAAATGTGGGTGGAAGGGGATTATATTTGCCTCTACGATAAACAGGGGAGAATTACCGGACATTTTGGGGTACAGCGAGATATTACAGAACAAAGAAAGGCAGCGATCGCACTTTCTGAGGCCAAAGAAGCAGCCGAGGCCGCAGCAAAAGCCAAAAGCGAGTTTTTAGCCAACATGAGTCACGAAATTCGCACCCCCATGAATGGAGTATTAGGGATGATTGAAGTCTTATTACAAACTTCCCTCAATGCAGAACAAAGAGATTATTTACAAACCATCCAAGAGAGTGGTGATACGTTATTGGTCATTATTAATGATATTCTCGATTTTTCTAAAATTGAAGCCGGAAATCTCCAATTAGACCAGTCCGAATTTGCGATTGAAGAGGTTCTCCAATCAATTTGTAGTTTACTGAATAGTAAAGCCTTTGACATCTCCCGCGCTGAAAGACGCGGGATTCTTCTCATCCCAGAATTAGTTTCAAGGAAGGAAGCGTTTTAGAGTTACGACTGCCCACCGCAACTGACTCAATAGCAATCCGTTTGATCAAAACGGCACTATTTTCAT
>NZ_JAQMSD010000319.1 GCF_028330525.1 Spirulina sp. CS-785/01 | reverse complement strand
CCTGTTCCGAGGTGGGGGAGAAAAGCGGCTCTTTTGTTGAATGAAAGTTGAACCCTGAATGCTGACTTCACACTAATCCTTCTAACTCCAACTCCTCAATCATCTGTAACCCACGGGGATCACCTACCCGTAACAAGGCAGTTTTTGTATCTTCTGTGACTCCCATATCCTGATCTTCCACCAATGTCTCTAATAATGCGTCAATGGCAGTGGCATAAACTACATTAGAGGGGAGTTCTCGGCAGAGTTGACCAATGGACCAGGCGCAATTGCTGCGGACTGCGGGGATTGAGTCTTGCCGTAATCCTTCAATTAAGGGCGGGATGGCGGCAATCATATCTTCGTATTCTAACTTGGCCATCTGCGCCAGACTACTGGCCGCCCAGAGACGGACTGCCGGAATATCGGTTCTTAATGCTTTTGTGAGGGGGTTTAAGGTTCTGCGATCGCGGCAATTCCCCAAAGCCCAAATTAACCCCTTGCGGACATACCCATTCCATTCTTGATGATACTGTTCAATCAACGGCTCAACGGTCTCTGGACTGGGATTACGGCCTAACCCATAGGCTACACTCACCCGCACTAAAGGACACACATCCTTTAATAACGCCACTAATAAAGGAATGGCTCGCTCATCCTGAATTTGGCTAAAGGCCCGGGCTGCGATCATCCGTTGTGAGGAATCCGGAGATGAGAGCAAGGCTAACATCTGTTCTGGATCGGGGGGAGGAGTTTGATCGGCCTCTAGTTCATCAAGGGGACTTTCTAAATCATCCTCGAATTCTAACAGGCTCTGTTCGTCGTCATTCATGTTCAAGTCTCAGCCGTGATCTGCGATCCTCAAAATCCCTTTTTTGAGAAGGGGATCATCGAGAATTGGACGAGTTGGGCGGCAGTCTGTCCTCTTTTTAGCATACCATCCCATTGACCCCATTGGAGGGACTGGACTGGCGAATTAGGGGACTAGAATTTTTTGATCATTAAACGCGATCGCGTTTCATATCCCAAGCGATCGTACAACCGTCGGGCCGCCCGATTCTGTTCAAATACTTGTAAGCCGATTTTCCCATGGCCACAACTTTCCGCCCACTGTTGGGCTAACGTCATTAACGCCGTGCCAATTCCCTGATTACGGTGTTTTGGGGCAACATAGACTAAAAAAATATGGGTATAGCGATCGCCGCTTTCCTGAGCAACCCCGGTCCCCAACCACAAACATCCCACCCGCACCTCCTCCCCAGTGGCCACCCACCATAAAGGAGTCTCTGGGGAAAAATACTGGGCTACCGTATCCGCTAAATGGGCAAAATTTCCCTGATTGGGGAATAACTCCCCATAGGTTTGCCCCATAAACTTGAGCAACAACGCCCGATCTTTCCCCAAACCCTTAATCCAGTGATACCCCTCCGGGAGTGGACTGTTTAAACCCACTAAAACTTAGCCCACAACGACACCCCCTCCCCACTCACAGAAGGAGCAACCTGAACCATTCCCGTCGGGGCCGGGGCCACCATATCATCCGGGAGAAAAATCCGCGCACTCACCGCCAGCAACGCCACCAGAAAAATTAATACCACCAACAAGGGCGCGATATATTGACGAAAGAAAGACATCATGGTAAAGAATACTTATTAAAGAAACCTAAGACAAGAACAGTCACCAAAATAACCCTAGTTTAACGACTAGGGGGCAGAAACGCAAAGTATTCCGTCAGCACCTCTTCCTTCAATCTTAAAAGTTATTATCATCCATAATCCCCAATTCCTTACGACTTTGTTTAATTTTTTTCCAAAGGGATTTAATTTGTTGATAGGCTTCCTCTGATGTGAGTTTCCCCGCCGTTTCTAGGTTGCAAATATAATTCACCTTTTGAGCAAATTCTTGTAAATTGGCATTAAACACTAAATTACTAGGCTTAAAGTCTCCATAGTAGGCAGAGCGAGGATAGAGGAACTTTTCTTTATCCGGGTTAAAATTATTATCGGGATCGGGATTATGATTAGGGTTAGTCATAGTTTTTAGAGAAATTCTTGAGAAAAATGTATTCCAGTTGTAATCACTGAATTTCCTATTTTGATAACTTAATTATACCAAAAAATGATACGTAACCTCATATTCTTGAATGAATCACTACAAAAAAGCACCCATCATCAGTTATCAAAACCGGAAATAAGAAATAAAAGAGGGGTTAGTAAATTTACCCAAAAGAGAAAATTTTTTAGATCAGGATTCGATTAACTACTCTCTGTGATCTCAAGCAGACCTCAAGATCAGAACTTACTCAAAAAATAGGCACATCTAGCACCACTCCTCTCTACCATAACCGAAACAAGGGCGAACTCCCAACCCTCCAACGGACGAGAGGGAAGAATAATATCAACATCGAAGCGACAAACCCAAGACTTTCCCCTGTTGCTAACTCCAATAGTCACTTGTCGAACATTTCACCATGTAATCCAACCCCCCAAAAACATTGGGTTACACCCCGTTAAACCCAACCCACACACCATGGCCCACCCGGTTGAGTCGCTACAGACACCACCACCATGGCTTTGGGAAACGGTAAAATCACGTACATTGGGTAAGTTTAGAGTCATAATTTGCAGAGGAAACCGACACTTAAAAATCCTCAGTAATGTATTGAAAACTGACCGAGACTCAGCCTAAAATAGAATCAGATAGATAGGCGAGTCAGTATTACTCTTTAAAGTTAAACCAGTTAGGAGTTCGGACAGTCTTTTACTCAGGCCCTCACCCCCAAACCCCCTCTCCCACCTTGGGCGAGGGGGAGCAAGTGTCTTTCACTGATTGGCACACCGCTATATAGAATGATTTTATGACCTTAATTTTATGCTCTTGATAGAGTAAAAAAGCTCTCCTCAAAACAAAATCAATCTCATAGTATTGAGTGATAACTCTAAGATATTTTGAGACAACAAAACAGACGTAACTTATTGGTTTGTCTCCAGCAAAATTAGTTATTCTCGGACTTTGTACTGCCTATTCTATGGCTGCTCTCCCCAGTAAATTCATTAACTGCAACTCTTATGGACTCTCTCTTTCAATCAACCGCCCTTTTCTTTGTTCTCTTGAATCCTTTCTTGATGAGTATTTTCTTGATTGATCTGATTCAAGATTTTTCCTTGCGCTCTTTCATTACTATTTTAACTCAAGGAACAATTATTAGTTGTTGTGTTTTTATCCTTTTTGCCATCCTTGGTGATGCCATTTTTAAAGATGTTTGACAAGCGAGATTTGCTTCTTTTTTGATTTTTGGAGGAATTATTTTTTTAGTAATTGGAATTCGCTTTGTATTTGGGGGAAGTGATGCCCTGCGATCGCTGCGTGGCGGAGACATCGATGAAGCAGCGGCCAAAGTCGCTATGCCGTACATGATAGGGCCAGGAACAGTCAGTGCAAGTATTTTCACCGGAAGTCATCTCACCCCCCCTTGGGCAATTCTTGCCATTCTCATTGCCCTATTATTAACCTTTTTTGGCATTATCCTTTTTAAAATTGTCCATGACGATGTGAAAAAACGGGATGAAAAATTGGTGGAACGCTATATTGATATTGTCGGTCGAGTGATGTCTTTAGTGATTGGCACATTTGCCCTAGAAATGATTATTCAAGGCATTGAAATTTTATTGACAGATTGGGGATTTATTGCTTAGTTTGTTTTTTGTAAACAAGGGAACAGGGAATAGGGAACAGTAACGAATCCTTTATTATCAACTCTCAACTATCCACGTTGTTTATTGTTTGGACAACCTTCAGTGTGTTTCTTTTAACCCGTTTTGAACGGGTTTAAGCTCTTAGCCTTGGGTTTCTAACCCAAGGTGTATTTTTAACCCAAGGTGTATTTTTAACCCAAGGTGTATTTTTAACCCAAGGTGTATTTTTAACCCAAGGTGTATTTTTAACCCAAGGTGTATTTT
>NZ_JAQMSD010000318.1 GCF_028330525.1 Spirulina sp. CS-785/01 | reverse complement strand
TTCTCTGTTCTAGGTGTCTGATGAGTTCTTTCACGCTCACAGGAGTCTGTTCCCAGTCTTTGCTGGGTATTTTTATCCCTCCTATCGTGATCTTCTCTTCCATGTCTCTCAGTTTACACTATTCCCCCCCTGAATAGTTACCCGTCACCCCCTCCCGACCACACAAACAAGGCGTATCATACAACTGTAAAACATCCCCCCATTGATAACGAATAATCGGCATCACCGTATTATACAAATCCGTCACCAAAACCTCTCCCTCCACCTCCTCAAAAAAACAGCGTTCCGTCTGTAAATGTAACCGCCCCGCCGAACAACTCAACCCCGCCACTCCGGCTTCAGGACACCCATATTTATTAATAACTGGACATTGAAACGTAGCCTCCAATAACGCCATTTGCCAAGCAAATAAAACCTCCCCCGTACAAATCACCGCTTGCAACCTAGGCAACCGTTTCCCCTGTAAATACCCCGCCACCTCACACAAGCGACTCGGATAGCCCCGCAACACCCGAAACCCCCCTTCAATTAACCCCAAAAACTCCTCTAAAAACCCCTCATCCACCGTCCCCAAAATGACCCCATCCTTCGGACGTAAAGGAAACAACCGACTGGCCACATTTAAAATGGGCGTATCCTCCCCAATTCCCCAGTCCAAAAACGCCCGATCTCTGCTATAATTCCTAACAGTATCCCATTGCTGACCTGCAAAATAAATTAACGGTCGTCCCTGACTGCCACTACTCGACCCCCGATAGACAATCTCCCCGGCAGTCCCTAAAAATAGATGAGGCGACTCTCGGAGTTCTGCCCAAAGAAGGGGACGCAGACGGAAAAACGCCCTCTGCCAGTCTGGACTTAACTGTCCTGGACATTCCAGCAACCCCGCATCCCGGAACCGTTGCTGGTATCCTGTGATGTACTAGCGACCTGTAAAACGTGGTGTAATTGGGTTAACGTAATTGGGTTAACGTAATTGGGTTAACGTAATTGGGTTAACGTCCGTGCATCCGTCAACCTCTTCGCTTTTGCAACAATTTGTTACAACATAGATAATAAATCTTTGCCTGTAGCTCACTAAATTAAGAATGCTAGACCTAGAGAATAAAACATCATCTCCAACCAGTCCCTTACTATTAGGGGCCCCCACCAGTAGTGAAACCTCCCAAAACGCTACAGCAAGTTTTGCCCAGCGTCATATCGGTATTGACGACCAAGAAATTACGCAAATGCTGGCCGTCTTGGGCTATAATAGCCTAGACGAACTGATCTACCACGCAGTTCCCCAACAGATTCGGCTCAAACACCCCCTCAACTTACCCCCCGCCCAGAGTGAGTCGGAAGCCCTAAGCCAATTAAAAGCGATCGCGCAACAAAACAAACCCTATCGCTCCTTCCTCGGCATGGGCTATTATGACTGCATCACCCCCCCCGTCATCCAGCGCAACATCCTCGAAAACCCCGGCTGGTACACCGCCTACACCCCCTATCAAGCCGAAATAGCCCAAGGCCGCCTCGAAGCCCTCCTCAACTACCAAACCATGGTCATCGACCTAACAGGCATGGAAATAGCCAACGCCTCCCTCCTCGATGAAGCCACCGCAGCAGCCGAAGCCATGAGTATGAGTTACGGAGTCTGCAAAAATAAAGCCGAAAAATTCTTCGTCTCCGACACCTGCCACCCGCAAACCATCGAAGTCCTACAAACCCGGGCCAAACCCCTCGGCATTGAAATTATCGTTGGCGACCATCACACCTTCAACTGTGAAAATACCCCCGTCTTTGGCGCGTTACTGCAATATCCCGCCAGTCACGGGGCCATCTACGACTATCGAGACATTATCGCCCAATTCCACAAAATCGGCGCATTAGTCACCCTAGCCGCCGACCCCCTCAGTTTAACCCTCCTCACCCCCCCAGGAGAACTCGGCGCAGATATTGCCGTCGGCAGTACCCAACGCTTTGGCGTACCCTTGGGATATGGAGGCCCCCACGCCGCCTACTTTGCCACCAAAGAGAAATATAAACGGCAAATACCCGGACGCTTAGTGGGAGTCTCCAAAGACAAACACGGTAAACCCGCCTTACGGTTAGCCCTACAAACCCGAGAACAACATATCCGCCGGGATAAAGCCACCAGTAACATCTGTACCGCCCAAGTCCTCCTCGCCGTCATCGCCTCCACCTACGCGGTGTATCATGGGGCCGAAGGGTTAAAAGCCATGGCCAGTCACATCCATCAACTGGCCGTCCTCCTCGCGGCAGGGTTAAAACGACTCAACTACACCATCGACAGTACCCCCATTTTTGACACCGTATGCGTGGGAGTCGGAGAAGCAGGGGCCAAAGCCCTAGTCAAAGCAGCCACAGACCAAGGGATTAATTTACGTCTCCTTGAACCTGGTTTTGTTTGTATCTCCCTCGATGAGACAACAACCCTAGAAGATATCCAAACCCTCTGGCAATTATTCTGTCATCGGGATGAACTCCCCTTCACCGTCGAAGACTTAGAACAAGACGAACCCTTCGGTATTTTACCCCCTCCCCTGCAACGTCAGAGTGACTATCTCACCGACCCCGTTTTTAACTGTCATCGGTCGGAAACGGAACTACTGCGGTATTTAAAACAACTGGAGAATAAAGACCTTTCTCTCACTAATTCTATGATCCCCTTGGGGTCATGTACCATGAAACTCAACGCCACTGCCGAGATGATGCCCGTCACTTGGCCAGAGTTTAGTAAAATACACCCCTTCGCCCCCTTAGACCAAACCCAAGGCTATCAAACCCTCTTTCAACAGTTAGAAGACTGGTTAGGGGAGTTAACCGGGTTTGCGGGTATTTCCTTGCAACCCAATGCCGGGTCCCAAGGGGAATATGCAGGACTACAAGTTATTCGCGCTTACCATGAACACCGTGGGGAAGGCCATCGCAATATTTGTTTAATCCCTGAGTCGGCCCACGGGACAAACCCCGCCAGTGCGGTAATGAGTGGGATGAAAGTGGTGTCGGTGAAATGCGATAAACAGGGGGATATTGATATTGCTGACCTCCAGAAAAAAGTTGAAAAACACAGTGAGAAGTTAGCCGCGTTAATGGTGACATATCCCTCAACTCACGGGGTATTTGAGGAGGCCATTCGGGATATTTGTGAAATTATCCACGAACACGGAGGCCAAGTCTATTTAGATGGGGCTAATATGAATGCCCAGGTGGGGTTATGTCGTCCGGGGGACTACGGGGCCGATGTTTGTCATTTAAACCTGCATAAAACCTTCTGCATCCCTCACGGTGGGGGTGGCCCTGGGGTTGGCCCCATTGGGGTGGTTGACCATTTAGTGCCGTTCTTGCCAGGACATTCTGTGATAGAGTTGGGGGGAGACGAAAGTATTGGCGCGATCGCAGCAGCCCCTTGGGGAAGTGCCAGTATTCTGGTCATCTCTTGGATGTATATTGCCATGATGGGGGCCGAAGGACTCACCCACGCCAGTAAAGCGGCTATCCTCAACGCCAATTATATCGCCCATCGCCTCGATAATGCCTATCCCATCTTATTTAAAGGCAAATCCAATTTAGTGGCCCACGAATGTATTATTGATGTCCGTCCTTTGCGGAAACAAGCGGGTATTGATGTCAGCGACATTGCCAAACGTTTAATGGACTACGGTTTCCACGCGCCTACCATGTCTTGGCCCGTGATTGGGACTATGATGGTAGAACCCACCGAAAGTGAATCTTTGGCCGAATTAGACCGTTTCTGTGAGGCCATGATTTCCATTCGGGAGGAAGCAGAAGCCATTGAGAAAGGGGAATTAGACGCAGAAGATAATCCCTTGAAAAATGCACCCCACACGGCAGAATCGTTAATTTGTGGGGACTGGACGCATCCTTATACACGAGAAACTGCCGCCTATCCTGCTGCTTGGTTAAAAGACAATAAATACTGGACTCCCATTGGACGAGTTGATGATGCCTTCGGAGACCGCAATTTAGTTTGTTCTTGTGTCGGCATGGATGCCTACAAAGAATAAAAGAATAAATGATCTGAAGCTCCATTTTCAGGAGCATTAAAACCAAACAAGGGGGGAAACTCCCTTGTTTTTTCAGATGTTTTTTCAGACCAAAAAAGATGTCGAGTTATCTTGATCTAATATATAGCATTTTCAAATGAGGTGTAAAACGCCATGGGGTTTTACACGAACACTAAAAAACCCCTATATACCTGATTTCCTGTTCCCTATTCCCTGTTCCCTGTTCCCTTACCTCACAAGCGAATAAACACTTTTTCAGCCGACCCTAATTATCAATTATTCGATGCCGCCGCTTCGTTTGATAAACCTGAATCGGACGGTCAATCCCCTTTAATTGCCGTTCCCCCATTAAAATAAAATCATCTCGTTTTTTTAAACGTTTAAACGTGGCCTCTGAAATGACACATTCACTAGGGGGACAAATCCCTTCCAACCGGGCCGCCACATTCACCGTCCCCCCCAACACCGTATAATCCACCCGTTGGGAACTCCCCACATCCCCAACCACCGCTTTCCCGCTATTAATGGCAATATGTAACTGTAAGGGTTCAGGCCAAGTCCCTTGACGGTTTAACTCATCCAACCGCTTCAACATCCCTAAGGCCACCTTTACTGCCCGATCTGCGTGATCCGGTTGAGGTTCGGGTGCGCCAAAAAACGCCATAATACAATCCCCAATAAATTTATCCAACGTCCCCCCCAAGGCAAACACATATTTCAACATCTCCTCAAAAAAGCGATCCAGTAATTGGGCAATTTGCGTGGGAGTCATCCGTTCTGACATGGCACTAAACCCGACAATATCCGCAAAAATAATACTCAAATCCGCTTCTTTCGGTTGCAGACGGCCATTATTCAACGCACCCACCGCAATCAGTTGCTGAACCACGGCGGGCGAATGATACCGTTCTAATTGTTGGCGGATGTGTTCCTCCCCTTGTAATTGACGGGTGAGTAACCACCGTTGCACACTAGAGGCCACTAAGTTGGCGATGGTGGAGAAAAAGCTCAAATCTTCTTCATCATGGAGAGATTCCGGTTTTTTCTGGTGTAAACTTGCATCCGCATAGAGAACCCCCACCACCTGGTTTTTATCCCAGAGGGGAACGGCCAAGGCCCCGTGAATCCCTTTGGCGAGAATACTGTGTTCCCCCTCAAAACGTTCATCTTCCTGCGCATCTACGGTTTGAATGGCGACTTGATCGTGAAAGACTTTCTTACAAATACTGCGACTGATCCAGTCATGATTGCGGGTTTCGAGGGGGTTGGGGAGATGAGGCCGGGCCGCTGCATCGATCAGTTTGAGACTGCCATTGCGGTCCACATCCACCAAGAGGGCCAAGCGTTGGATGGAGGAGAGTTCTTGAAATGCGATCGCTTGCACTTTCTCAAAAATCGCCTCAATGGTTTCTGCCGAACTCAAGCGTTTAGAAATTTCCACTAAATACTGAAGCCGCGCAATAGTACGCTGTTGGGCAATATACGTTTCTTCCTCTACCCCAGCTTTCAACCATTGCTGCTTGAGTTCTTCGGCATTGCGTAAAATGGTGTGATTCTCTAAATTAGGGGTGGCAAGGGTATTTTTCCCTTGTTCACTATCCAAAATATAAACCACCATAAACGCATTGCCAATCTGAATCACGTCATTTTCTTGCAGGGGATGGGCCCCTGGAATCACAACTTGATTGACAATTGTGCCATTGGTACTCCCTAAATCTTCCACATACCATTGGTATTGTTCATTCCGGAAAAAACGACTGTGATGGCGGGAGACTTCTGAATAGGGCAAACAGAGGTCACATTCGGGTAAACGACCCACAATAAATTCTTCCTGAGCCACGCTCACTATCCGTTCAGGACTGCCTTCGATATGTAAGCGCAGCTTTAAATTAATCATAGACGTTGAGAGGACGTTTATGGGTTTCACAGAGAGAGTGAAGATCACTCTCTCTGTCGCAATTATACTTTTGCAATTATAAAAGACTTAGATTGATTCTTCCTGATTAAGGGGTGAGTTGTTCGCTGATGCTTACAATGCTAGCCTTTTAGCCGTTCAAGATGAAGGTTCTAGCAAGTTGGGTTTCATTAGGAAACAGAGAAACTCCCGGAACGGAGGTTAGCTTTGTCAGAGTTTTGTTGAGGGGAATTTAATCTTTTTGATGCCACTATTTTTTTTGTTCAAAAAAAAATAATCAAAGCTGAATACTCTTGAAGGGAACAAGCGGGTTATTCGTTCTTTTGCGCCAATGTCAGTATTTTCACTGATGGCGATCCCGCTTACATTCTTACTTTCTCCCCTAGGGTTAGGAGCTACAATATTTTTTAAGTATATTCACATACTTTTTTGCTTGCTTTCCGTAATTACGGGTTAGCAACCTGTATAAATATTTATAGATTCCAGTGGTCAACCCAACAGGATGACCAAAGCTCAATCCGAACCAGTGTTACAGAAAAATCAGTCATTCATCCTTCGATTTTAAAGCGAAGGATGAATGACACTTAAAGGCTTTAGCCTTCTGTATCTGCTACAATGAACAACCGCAAGCGGTATAGTTAGGGCTTCTGATGGAATGTAATGGTTAATATTCAATGCCCGCTTGAGCTTTAATTTTTTGCTCCCGGAAGGGATGTTTCACTAAGGTCATTTCTGTGACGAGATCAGCCACTTCAATGAGTTCGGGGGGCGCACCTCTCCCGGTTAAAATAACATGGGATTCTGGGGGTTTTTCTTGTAATCCGGCGACGACTTGTTCTGGGGTGAGATAGCCTAATTTTAACGCCACATTGACTTCATCTAAGAGAACTAAACGATAGTCAGGGTTGCGGATGAAGTCGAGGGCTGTTTGCCAAGCGGCTTGGGCTTTTTCCGTATCCCGATCGCGGTCTTGAGTTTCCCAAGTAAACCCTTCTCCCATGGCCCGAAATTCCAGTTGGTCACTAAAACGACTCAGGACATTTTTTTCGGCAGGTTCCCAGGCCCCTTTAATAAACTGCACAATGGCCACTCGATACCCATGGCCCAAGGAACGCATCACCATGCCTAATGCGGCAGTCGTTTTCCCTTTCCCGTTCCCGGTATGCACGAGAATTAAGCCTTTTTCCTGCGATCGCTCGGCCAACCGTTCCTCTTGAACCGCCTTCCGACGCTGCATTTTTTGTTTATATTGCTCGTTATTGGTCATTTTTTTGGTTTGTTCTTTGTTATTGGTTCTTTTTGAAAAAGGGAACAGGGAACAGTAAACAGTAATGTTGTTTGTTCTTGGTTCTTTGTTCTCCCCCATCTCCCCCATCCTCCCCATCCCCCCCATCTCCCATCACGGGATCACCATTATCTCACCGCGAAGGGCGATCGCGCCATTTCTGAGAATTAACTCGCTTAAATGCACCTGAGAGCCGAGATCAAGAACATACTCCTCTGGAGTTGTCCCCAACCCCTCCGCTTCGAGATGTAACGAGGATAAACGCAATTCTTGAGGACTCGCTAACCCTAACTGGGTGTGAATGACCACAGGATGGTTCGGTTTTCCTCCAATCCCTAAACTCCCCTTGAGAGTTAGCCCTTCGGGAGTTATCGTCACCTTCTGCCACTCAATCTGCCAATCTTGGGGCAATTCCCGATCTTCAGGAATTAATAGAGTTGTGAGAAAATCTTTTATCCCCTGCACTAATAAAGGGGCAGTCAGGGAAGACTGAAGATCAGCTTGTTCAAGGAGGACATGACCATGAACCGAAACCCTTTCGAGTAACTGTAGGGTGTGGCCTTTTAACACCTGGCCGAGGTTCACTCGAATATTTTCTCCTGTTAGGGTAGCCTCACTCAAATGTAGCCCTTGGTAAATTGCGCGATCGCTCATTACAGTAATCTTGGGAAGATACCCCGACAGCAACTGTCGATTGTTCCCCGTAATTGCCACTTGCAACCCTTGCACTTGCTCAACTTGCGATCGCAGCCAAAACTGCACCGCAGGCGACAAAATCTGACTAATCAACTGTTGTGGAGCAAAACGCGCCATCAATCCCATTCCTCCCAAAAACCCATTTCAAGTTGCCGAAGTTGCCAAATTTGCCCAGAATCGGTCAACGCAACACCACACAAAGACAAGAATCCTGTAATATTTCTACAGAGTCTATTTCAGACAATGTACACGGGTTGCCATTCCTTTGTCGAACTTTGCCACACTGGAGGGTCTGAATTAATGCCAGAACGAGTGCAAAAAATTCTCTCTCAATGGGGGATTGCCTCACGCCGACAAGCTGAGAAAATGATCTTAGCCGGTCGGGTCCAGTTGAATGGCCAAGTGGTTCAACTGGGACAAAAAGCCGACCCCCAAGCCGATCACTTACAAGTCGATGGACAACCCCTCACCCCCAAAAATCGCCCCTCCCTCGTTTACATCTTACTGAACAAGCCCCTCGGCGTAGTCTCCACCTGCGCTGATCCCCAAGGGCGAACCACCGTCCTCGACTGTTTGCCCCCCCACCTCCGTCAAGGACAAGGACTGCACCCCGTAGGGCGGTTAGATGCCGACTCCACCGGAGCGATTTTACTCACCAATGATGGACAATTAACCCTTGCCCTCACCCACCCCCGGTATCATCTGCCAAAAACCTATCAAGTCCGAGTTGCGGGTCATCCCTCCCAGGAACTTCTACAACAATGGCGACAGGGTGTAAAGTTATCTGGTAAATATACTTTGCCTGCTCAAATTGAAATCTTATCTGCTCATGGTCCAAACACTGTCTTGCGCATTACCTTGGAAGAAGGAAGAAATCGACAAATTCGCCGAATTGCTGAACAACTGGGGCATCCCGTCCTTCAGCTTCATCGCCTGTCCATTGGCCCCCTGCACTTAAACGAACCCCCTCACCCCAAACTTCGTAGTGGAGACTATCGTTTTCTGTCCCCAGCCGAAATAGACCACTGTTTTGCTCATTGTTCCCTTTAACTGTATCCCTATCCACGAACCCGATCGCCCTTAATTTTTTCAGTAGACTCACGGAGAGCCTTGTATGAACGAGAAAAAAAACTTGAGTGCCAACCAAGGGGAAAAACTCAAAGAACTGGGATCTTACCTGCGTGAAATTCGTTTGAAACGCGGCCTGTCCTTAGAGGAAGTCGCCAAAAGAACGTGCATACAGCTTCGTTTACTCAAGGCCATCGAGGAAGCCCAAGCGGACACCTTACCTGAACCCATTTATGTGCGAGCCTTGATTAAGCAGTTTGCGGATGCCCTAGACCTCAATGGGAGTGATTTTGCGAGTGCTTTTCCCGATTATCAAAATTTACAGGGAATTAAGCCATCATGGAAGCACGTCCACTCGACCCAAGAGCGTCCCTTTCATTTCTATTGGGTTTATGTGTTCGTGGTGATCTTCGCCGTCAGTGGGTTATCAATCCTCGTCCAACGTTCTAATATGCAGCTTGCTGGACAGCCTCAGAGTAGTCCTACTGAGGAAACCGAAACCCCAACTCCAACGGAGGAAGACCCCACGCCGCCCCAAGACTCTGCCCCCTCAACCATCGAAGCAGTGGACCGGGGCAATCCAGGGACGGTCACGGCGGAGAATGATCCCGAACCCGCTTCGGATCAAGTGGTGATTTCTATGACGTTACAGGAGGATTGTTGGCTAAGGGTTGTTTCTGATGGCAGTATTCTCTATGAAGGCATCCTCAAAAAAGGAGAAAAACGGACTTGGAAAGCGCAAGAACAAATCACGGTTCAAGCGGGTAATGCGGGTGGAGTGGTGATCGCCATTAATAACGAAGAAGCGAAACCATTAGGCAACCGAGGGGCCGTAGAAACCGTCACCTATCGCCCCCCTCGTGAAACCCCCGGCAATCAATCTCAGAATCATTCTTAAATTTCCCCCTCACTCAAGTCGCGCCATGGCCTGTTACTAGGCTATGGCGCGTTTTCAATGAACAATGAACAATGAACAATTATCAATTAACAATTATCCATTATCCATTATTACTAGATGGAGGAGGCATCCGGTTGTATAACTCCGTGAGACTTCTCAAGCGATCGCGGATTTCGGGAGTCAGCATTTCCGACTGATACCGCCAATCCCAATTTTCTCCCGTCAAACTCGGCGTATTCATCCGACAACTGGCCGGTAAACCTAACACATCCTGCAACGGGAAAATCGCTTGTTTCCCCACCGACGACATAGCCATCCGCATCATCGCCCAGTGAATTTCTTCGGGAGGCATTCCCCCAAAATAATTCAAAACCCGTTGTTTCTCCTCCGGAGACCGTTCTTCAAACCAGCCCACCGTCGTATTATTATCGTGGGTCCCCGTATAGACCACACAATTCTCATGGTGATTAAAGGTTAAAAAGGGATTACTAGGGCCCGAATCAAAGGCAAAATGTAGCACCTTCATGCCCGCAAAGCCAAACTGATCCCGTAATGTCTCCACATCCGGAGTAATTACCCCTAAATCTTCTGCCACAATGGGTAACTCTCCCAAATCCTCCTTTAAAATCTTGAAAAACTCGGCCCCAGGGGCTTCAATCCATTCCCCCTTCACCGCGACGGTTTCCCCCCCCGGCACTGCCCAATAGGCCGCAAAGCCCCGGAAATGGTCAATGCGCATTAAGTCCACATAATTGAGCATTCCCTCAATCCGTTGCACCCACCATTGAAAATTCGTTGCTTGTAGTTTTTCCCAGTTATAAACGGGATTCCCCCATAACTGCCCGGTTTCACTGAAATAATCCGGCGGGACTCCCGCCATTTGGGTCGGTTGTCCGGTTTCGAGATCCAAGCAGAAGATATCCCGATGGGCCCAAACATCAACGCTATCATGGGCGACATAAATGGGAATATCGCCAAAGAGTTTAACCCCATGCTCATTAGCATAGTCTTTCAGAGTTGACCATTGGCGGAAAAATTCCGATTGGACATATTTGTGATAGAAAATCTCATCTCTGAGTTGTTCTCGCACTAAATCTAGGGTTGCAGGATCGCGCTTAGTCAGTTCATCTTTCCATTGATACCAAGCAGCCCCCTGATGGGCATTTTTCAACGCCATATAAAGGGCATAGTCATCCAACCAATAAGCCTGTTCCTCACAAAACTTTTCAAAGGCGGCCCGACGTTCAGGGGTTGCTTTTTCAAAAAACGCCAAACTGGCCTTTTGCAGTAGGGGAATTTTGACCTGCATCGCGCGATCGTAGTCCACCCGGTTGGGGTCAAATTCCGGTAAACGAGCCAAGTCTTCCGCCGATAAAAAATTCTCGGCTTCTAACCATTCTAGGTTAATTAACAGGGGATTTCCGGCTAAGGCAGAATAACATAAATAAGGCGAATTCCCGTATCCAGTCGGACCTAGGGGTAAGACTTGCCAAACTTGTTGGCCGGTTTCTACGAGAAAATCAACAAACCGATAGGCTTCTTGCCCTAAGTCTCCGACTCCGAAACGGCCTGGTAAGGAGGTGGGGTGAAGAAGAATACCACTAGCTCGGGATGGAAAAAGCATAGTTTTATACTGTGACGATGGACGGCGGATTAATTAACAAAAGGTGCAAAAACCGAGTGATCAGTTCCCTGACTGTACTGCGTTCTGTGGTCAGGAATCAAGACTTTTCAGTAATCAGTAAACAGTAATTAGCATCCGAAGGCAGGAGGCAGAGGGCAGAGGGCTTTCGGGGAAGATAGAGGAGATGGAGGAGATGGGGAAAATAGGGAAGATGGGGAGTAATACGGAATCCGATTACTACAGAACTAATTCCTTGTTGAGAAAAGCCTGACAGTTCTAGCTCGTAATTGACATTAAATCTTCTGATTAAACCGGATTCCGTATAACAACTGGTGACTGGTGACTGTTCCCTTGTTCACCACTATCAACTACAACGCTCCGGCTGCGGTTTTGTCAATGACTCCGAAGCCTAAATGGGCGGTTAAATTGATGGTTTGTAGGACGGGTAAACCGTTGGACCCGTCGGGGTAGTCGATGACGCTGATGGCCCCGTTGCCTTGTTTGATTTTCCAGATGTCTTTGGGTTCGAGTCCTAGTAACCAGCAGAGGATGGTTTTGTTGATGGCATCATGGGCGACGACGATTCCGGTGGGGGAGTCGGTGGTGGGGGGGTTACTGTACTGTTGGACGATTTCTTGCCAAGTGGCGATCGCGCGATCCCAAACCTGTTGTAAGTTCTCTCCTTCGGGCATTTGCACGGTTTCGGGGGCGGTTTTCCATTGCTGGAGCATTCCGGGATAAGCGGCCTCAATTTCGCTTTCCAGTTTCCCTTCCCATGTGCCGTGACCAATTTCTAACAAGCGATCGCGGGTTTCTAAAGACACCTGGGAATGATGCTCTAAAATCAACTCAGCCGTCTCTTTCGGGCGCAACATGGGGCTAGTAATCCCAAAATCAATCTTAACCCCTTTCAGATGTTCGGCTGCCTTTCTCGCCTGTTCTCGCCCCTTCTCATTCAAGGGAATATCCATCGTCCCCTGAAAACGGGACTCCCGATTCCAATTGGTTTCCCCGTGACGCACCAACAGCAAACGGAGGGGGGTTTGAGCAGGACGCGGTGGGGGTAAGGTTAACCCCATGTGGGCCACTTGGTTGAGAGACTCTAATTGCACCGAGTCGCCCCAACCTCCAGCAAAATTGAGAACATTAATACAACAATTGGACTGTTGAATCGTATGATAGCGACTAGGGTTCATCCCTAGCGCACTCATGATCAAACAGCGATTAATCCCATTATGCGCCACCACTAACACCGTCTGACCTTGGTGTTGAGATAACAACATTTGCCAAAACTGCTTCGCTTGGTCATAGAGTGACAACACCGGATAATGTTTTTGGCCGTTCTCCAATTCCATGAAAAACTCATGGGGCCGTTGTTTCCAATTTTGGTAGGCTTCTGTAAACTTTTCTCGGACTTCCGTTTTCCCTAACTTTTCCCAGAGAGGAAGATCAACCTCCATCAAACTATCCACCGCTTGGGGATTGGGAGTTTCTGGGAAATGTTCATGAATAATTTGTGCCGTCTGTGCTGCCCGTTGCAGGGGACTGTGATAAAACACATCAAAGGGGATTCCCTTTAAGGCCGCTCCCACTTTATCGGCATCTTGGCGACCGATCTCCGTTAACGTGGACTCATTACAACGGCCTTGAATTTTTTGTTGGGCATTGTAGGTACTTTGCCCATGACGAACCAAAATCACGCGAGTAGCCAAACTTCCAATCCTCCCTATGGTTTGAATCCCGGTTGGGTGAGTTTCAGTGTACAATGCCAGCCCCCGCTAATTTTACCGGGTTAGCCCCGCAAGACCCCGATTAGGGACTTTTTTGGGCAACGCTACTGACTCAAAACCCATTCCGTTTCCACAGGTTATTTTAGAGGACAGGGTGAAGGGACGGAAGTGGGGGAGTTGATAGTGGATAGTTGATAGTTGACGGTTGAACCACAAAGACACAAAGGACACAAAGGGGAGATGGGAGTCGGGAGTCGGGAGTCGGGAGATAGGGGGGATAGGGGAGATGGGGAGATGGGGGAGAACAAAGAACCCAGAACAAACAACATTACTGTACTGTTTACTGTTCCCTGTTCCCCGTTCCCTATTCCCCGTTCCCTACTCCCCGTTCCCTATTCCCTTGTTCACAAAGAAAAAAAGTATAAATACTCTTGACAAATCAAAAATTAATATAACTTAATTTGATTTCGCCTCAAACGTAAACTTTGATGTGCGTTTTGTTGCTGGGGAAATTTTCATTGTTAGGATTCTCTTTACGGAGACATAAACACTCTTGATAGTTTCTTAAATAAATCTAAAGTCTTTTAGTTGTTGATTGCGAGTGACCCATGAGACATTACAGCCAACAGTGGATTCAAGAATGGTGCGACACTTATGGATGGACCGAAGTATTTCGGGAACGGTCTGGACATTATTGGGCGTTTCCTCCCAATGCTGTAATGCCTGAACCTATCCCCCAAGAGGAGTTAAAGCGGATTAAGTCCCAGAAAGGATGGTGTCGGGAAGAATGTCTGTTGATTATTGGGACGGTGTTTAGCGCGATCGCAGCGTCTTTCCTCAGTTACAGTTTAGAATGTCCCCTCCCCCTCGTCTTTGCTTTCGCTTTAGGGGCAATTACCACCACCTTGCTAGAAATGGAAGAAGAATAATTAAATCATTTAACATTTAACAATTAACAATTAACAATTAACAATGATGATTTGTTGTTTGTTGTTTGTGAAATAGGGAACAGGGAACAGGGAACAGGGAATCGGGAATCGGGAATCGGGAATAATATATATATTTTTGTTTTCCCCATCTCCCCCATCTCCCC
>NZ_JAQMSD010000317.1 GCF_028330525.1 Spirulina sp. CS-785/01 | reverse complement strand
ACGAGACACCGTTGTTTCAGACACTTGTGAGAGACATTTTCTCCCCCTCTCCCAAGGTTGGGAGAGGGGGTTGGGGGGTGAGGGCGACTCCAAACCGCCATATCTCGTTACCCACCTTGACAGGGCTGGCAATGCCCACCTTATTTCAAAAATTAAAGTTGATAATTTTCTGACTAAAAAAATATGCAATTACTCATTAAAAAATTAGGTGCAATAAAAAACAACACACAACCTATTGATTTAGCTAAAAGGTTTTATATATTTGTGGGTTTAAACAATAGTGGTAAAACTTACGTTTCTCAATTATTGTGGACAATTTTTAATGAAAAAAATATTAATCAATTTGCCAAAAAGTCACAAATCAAAAATAAACTTGATATAAACTCTCAAGAACATAATGAAATTGAAATTACCCCCCAAATAGTAGAGGATATTCTTGAGGAATTCGCAGAGTTTATTAAAGCTCAATTAGTTGAAACTTATAATACAAATCAATACTCTTGGTTTACGAAAGATATTTCTCTTGCTTTTCAGTTTAATGAAGAAGAAATTTATAATTATGGACTAGAATTAAATTTCAATATAAATATTGATGATCAACAGAATTTAAAATATATTGTTGTCGAAAAAAACAAAAATTCAAACTTGGTTTCTGTTGCAAAGAAAGAAATGAAAGAAATCCCCATAGATTTTTTTGATAAGATATCAAAACAGCATTTTGAACAACACCAAAAAGTAATACAAAAAACCATTAGTGAATCCTTGATCGCAGCAATAATAGGACTACTCTTAAAACATAATCATGCTACTTTCTTCTTACCTGCAAGTCGTATTTTTTATCCTATTTTTTATAGATATATATACGATATAGAAAGAAGAAAACGAGAACAAGATATCAAGCAATTGTTAGATTTAATTGAAAGTTCAGATAATCTGGCACAAGTTTCTCCAAATAAGATTAGAGAAATTGGTTTATTTAAACGTTCTTATACAGAACCCATGAATCAAGTCTTTGAAGCGATTTATTCTCTTAATACCAACACTCAATCATTAGAATATTATACTGACTTAGTGAAGCAATTAATGGGAGTTATGGGAGGGGATATATCAATGGAAAAAATTGAAGGTATCTCCCCTATAGACTTTGCTTTTAATTTTGGTCAAGAAAATAAAAATTTACCTATGTATCTAGCGTCATCTGCGGCCAATCAACTGTCTCTACTCTATTTTTACTTAAAATATTGGGTAGAGAAAGAACATAATTTCTTAATGATGGATGAACCCGAAGAAAATTTACATCCAGAAAATCAAACCTTATTACTCGATCTTTTAGTACAATTTGCGAAAAAGAATGATAATAAAGTTTTAATTACTACTCATAGTCCTTTAATGGCCAACGCAGTTAATAACTATGTCTATTTGAGTGTTTTGAAAAACAAATATAACTGTAATGTTCAAGATATTGTAGAATCCAATAATCTGCAATATGTTAATCCTAACACCTCTCTTGCTCCTGAAGAATTAGGAGTTTACTTTTTTAATGGTAATAAAATCATAGATTATGAAACTGATGATTATGGGGCATATTTCAGGAAATTTCGTCAAGTCGAAGAAGGAGTGGATAAATCTCGTAATATCTTGACTGACTATATTTATGAGCTAGAAAATGAGTAGAAGTCAAAAATTTTTAGTCCTGAATGCGACAAATGTCAAAAACCCCTTCTTTATTAGACAAGAGTTTCAAAAAGCATTACAAAAAGAGGGATTAATTGAAGAAATAGATTTACAAGATGACATCGAAATCCAAGAAACTGGCAAAAATGCTACCTTAAAAAAGCTGGAAATAACTAACTTAAATTTTAGAGATAGTAAATCAGCAGTAGAAAAAATCTGGAGAATTAATCTAGAACAAGAAATACCCGGAATTTCCACTAAAGGGAATACAACTGAAGTAGCACTCGCAGTCTTACAAAGGTTTTATCTGGGAAGTTATAGCTTAAATATTATATTAATTGAATTAAAATCTTCGCTACAAAAACCAAAGAATAAGAAACCTAGTACCTTGGTTGATATTCACAATAAATTCAAAGATACCATGAATCGGATGTATATGCTGCTAACGTTAAATAATCATTATAATCCTCAAAAACAATATAATGAACAAACCATATATGTCAAAATTAAAGGTGCTGTTGTTTATAACAAAAATAACATCTCGAATGATGATGGAAGTGAATTATATAGCGTCCTGCAAAACAGTAAAAAGTTAATATCCTGTTCATCAATTTTAGATGATAAAGATAAAATAGAAGTTAAATTTTTCCCTAAACAATCTGGAGATGACGAAGAAAGTAGAGTTATTGCGTTGTCAGACTTATTATAAATTTACTGGATATAATACTTTTATCAATTTCTACAACAAGGGTTAAACTTCGCCCAAAATTATTGAGAATCGCGCCTAGCACATTATATCAAACCCGTCAACCCCCTCAATATATAGAGTGATTCCCCCTTCCTGGGGTAAATTTCTACACACTTCTTAACAAACCCGCTCAGGAAGCCTGAAACGGTTTAATCTAAAAGCTGACCGAAAATTTTTACAAATGCGTTTAATCAAGAGGCTTTGAGCGATTGAGTTTTCCCGAAAAACCCAGAAATCGCCCAAAAGCCCCAAAACGTGATTAGATCAGGAACACTTTTAGGAGAGAACTGAACAGACCATGACTATTACTGCAAGTGGTGGAAGTTCTGTAGCGAGGCCCCAACGTTATCAAACTGTACCGACTAGCGCGATCGCGCAAGCCGAACAGCAAGACCGCTTCCCAGACTCACGGGAACTCGGAGAACTCAAAACCTTCTTTGAATCGGGGACTCGTCGGATCGAAATCGCCCAACTGATCACCAAAAACTCCGAACTCATCGTTTCTCGCGCCGCCAACCGCATCTTTACCGGGGGATCGCCCATGGCCTTCCTCGAAAAACCCCCGGAAGATAAAACCGAAAAAGAACTCGCCCCCGCAGGGATTGGCGAAGGGAAAAGCACCCAAGAAGGCATGACCTTGGGGACCGTCACCTACGCCGAAAGTTCCGGCGGTGGTATCGTGGATAGTATCCGTTCCCTCTTCCTCTCCACGGGGAACAAAATCCAACCGCCTCCAGGCTTCCGTCCTATTAACATTGCGCGGTATGGCCCCAGCAATATGCAGAAATCCCTGCGCGACCTATCCTGGATGCTGCGCTATGTCACCTACGCCCTAGTGGCCGGAGACCCCAACATTATCACCGTCAACGTCCGGGGACTGCGGGAAGTCATCGAAAACGCTTGCTCCAGTGCCGCCACCATCGTTGCATTGCAAGAAATGCGCGTTGGGGCGCGGAAACTGTTCCAAGCCGACGAAGAAGCCCAAACCCTCGTCACCGACTACTTCGACATCCTGATCAGCGAATTTGAAGCGGCTACCCCCTCCGACAAACTCCGTCAACGGCCCTCCTCGGACCAACAAGGGTTACAACTCCCCCAAAGCTACTTTAACGCTGCCGAGCGTCGTCAGAAGTTCGTCATGAAGCCCGGACTCTCGACCTTAGAAAAACAAGCCGTAATCAAAGCGGCCTATCGGCAAATCTTTGAACGGGATATCAGCCGCACCTATAGCCAGTCTATCTCCTACTTGGAATCCCAAGTGAAAAACGGCGACATCTCCATGAAAGAGTTTGTCCGTCGTCTCTGTAAATCTCCCCTGTACCGCCAACAGTTCTTTGAACCCTTCATTAACAGTCGGGCCTTAGAACTCGCCTTCCGTCACATCCTGGGACGCGGGCCTTCCTCACGGGAAGAAGTGCAAGACTATTTCTCCGTTGTTTCTGAAGGCGGACTCGCTGCCCTCGTGGATGCCCTCGTGGACTCTCAGGAATATTCCGACTACTTCGGCGAAGAAACAGTCCCCTACCTTCGCGGACTGGGACAAGAGGCACAAGAATGCCGTAACTGGGGAATGCAGCAAGACCTGTTTAACTACAGCGCACCCTTCCGCAAAACCCCCCAATTCGTCACCACCTACGCCAAATATAACCGGCCTTTACCGGATCAGCACGTTTACGGGTCAGGCAATGATCCACTAGAAATTCAATTTGGGGCCATCTTCCCGAAAGAAACCCGCAACCCCAGCAAACGGCCTGCACCCTTCAGTAAAGATACCCGTCGTATCTTAATCCACCGAGGTCCCGCCACCAACAACCAAACCGGAAACCCCAAAGCCACAGGAGAATTCCCTGGCACATTGGGGGCCAAAGTCTTCCGCTTAGACCAACTCCCTGGAGGGAGCAACGGGGCCAGTGTTAAATATTCCGAAAGCAGCACCCAGAAAGTCCTGACCGCGTGTTATCGGCAAGTCTTTGGACGGGAACTCTATTCCGGTCAACGGTTAACAGTGGCCGAAATTAAACTGGAAAACGGCGACATCACCATTCGGGAATTCATCAAAACCTTAGCCAAGTCCGATGTCTTCCGGAATATGTACTGGTCTTCCATGTATGTCTGTAAGGCCATTGAATATATCCACCGTCGTCTGTTAGGTCGTCCCACCTATGGTCGTCAAGAGATCAACCGTTACTTTGATCTCTGCTCTAAACAAGGGTTCTATGCCTTAGTGGATGCCATTATCGACAGTCCTGAATATACCGAAGCCTTCGGAGAAGATACTGTTCCTTATGAGCGTTATCTCACTCCTGGGGGAATGCAGTTACGGATGTCTCGGCCTGGGGCCTTACGTCCGGACTACGCCACCAAAGTGGAAGTTCCCGAAACTCCTCGCTTTATGGAATTGGGTCAGGTGGACGAAACCCGCACCGAACCCGATATTGCCTATCGCATCACTCAAGGGGTTAATGTTCAACGTCAACAAGCCAAGGTCTTCAAACTCATTGACCTCAATGATAAAGTTGGCGTGAATAACTTGATTGCTGCGGCCTATCGGCAGGTCTTTGAACGGGACTTACAACCCTACGTGGTGCAAACTCAGTTCACCAACCTAGAAAGTAAACTCACTAACGGGGAAATTACCGTGAAAGAGTTTATTGAAGGGTTAGGCCGTTCGGAACTCTATATTAAAGAGTTCTATACCCCTTATCCCAATACGAAAGTGATTGAGTTAGGGACGAAACATTTCCTTGGCCGCGCACCGTTAAACCAGAAAGAGATTCAAACCTATAATCAAATTCTGGCTACCGCAGGGATTGGTGCGTTTATCGGTGCAATGGTGAACAGTATGGAATACTTGCAAGTCTTTGGAGAAGATGTTGTTCCGTACCGTCGCTATCCCACTTTACCTGCTGCGAATTTCCCGAACACCGAACGCTTGTACAACAAGTTAACCAAACAGGATAATGAGTTAGTTGTGCCTAGCTTTGAGCCTGTGGTGTCTCGTTAAGTTAAGTTGAACCTAGGGTTTTTAATCCTAGGTTCAGAGCGTAAACCCGTTAAAACGGGTTAAGAGAAAGTAGGGTGGGCATTGCCAGCCCTGTCAAGGTGGGTAACGAGATATGGCGGTTTGGAGTCGCCCTCACCCCCCAACCCCCTCTCCCAACCTTGGGAGAGGGGGAGAAAATGTCTCTCACAAGTGTCTGAAACAACGGTGT
>NZ_JAQMSD010000316.1 GCF_028330525.1 Spirulina sp. CS-785/01 | reverse complement strand
GAGCTTCCGTCGAAGTGTAGCTGATGGCTGACGGCTTATAGCTGAATGCTTACGTTCAATTTTAGCCGATCGCCTGCCCCAAAGTTTATTTTTTTCACGCTCCCTAATACTTAATTTTTTCATGCTATCAGAGAACATCTTTGACTTCATCTTTTAGCTTATCATTAACCAATGCTCCCAATCCTAAAAAAAGCAACAACCAACCGAGCATAATTCCCCAAACCTCAATGGAAGGCAAATGATCATCTAAAATGACATGGCGAATGGATTCTAAAAAAGCATAAGGGGGATTAAAATACAAAAAAGGTTTAAGATTTGTTGGAATAATTTGCTCTGGATAAATAATCGGCATTGTCCAACTCCACAAAGGCATAAAAACCTGAAGGATTTGGCGAACATCGGGAAAAAGAACTTGTAAATTAGCTAAAACTAATGCCATCCCTAACCCCAATCCATGTAGGAAGGCCGCTAAAATGGGCAATCCTAAAAGACTCCATCCCATCTCGCCGCCAAAGAAATAACTTAAAGGGATAATAAATATTAGATAGAGAAAGAGCAAAAATAAAGATGTAACGGCAATTTTAGCTACAAAGATTTCTGCGGGAATGGCTAACCGCTTGAGATAGATCGTGTTTTGCAAAAACGCATTACTTCCTTGAAAAATAGCATCTGCAAACGTCTTCCAAGGCAACAAACCACTGGTCAAGTATAATGTGTAAGACTCTTCTCGCATTCCCCGACCGATCAGCAAAGAAAAGACAAGAGTGTAAAGAGTAATTTCTGCGAGAGGGTGAATTAAATTCCAGAACATTCCTATTCCTGTTCCCGCATAGCGAAAACGGAGTTCATACCAAGCATTATAAGCTATGTAACGTCGATGGGTGTACAGTCTATGCAATAATGGGAATTTAATGGCCTTAATAATATTTGCCTTTTTCTTACTGATGTCCACAGCACCTCAATTTTCTACGGTTCGTGAGTTGATTCGCATTCTACGATGCCACTATGAAAATACTACCGGATACTACAATAGGAATGCTACTCATCAACAACAATTTTCCTCTCCAAAGAATTTAGCTCAATCTCGGTCACAAGAAGACGCTCCCTATCAACAACAATTTTCTTCTACCAAAGATTTAACCCTACCCACTCCACCAGTCGTTTCGATTATTTCTTCATTTTATAACGCCCATCACTACTTTGAAGAAACCTATCGAGCAATTATTTATCAAACATGGCAAAACTTCGAGTGGATTATTGTGGATGACTGCTCGACTGATGCTGAAGCCATTGCCTTATTTAACTCTTTACCACAAAAAAACAAAAAAATCAAAACTTTTAAACATTCAACTAACCAAGGTTTATCCGCAGGACGCAATACAGCGATTTCTCACGCTCAAGGGAAATATTTATTTTTTATTGACCTTGATGATATGATCGACCCGACCTATATTGAAAAATGCGTTATTTTCTTGGAAACTCACCCTATTTTTTCTTTTGTTAATTCTTATTCTGTGGGGTTTCAAGCACAAGAATATTGGTGGAATAATGGCTTTACTACTCCGGCAAACTTTATCCAACAGAATCAAGTCACGGGTCGATTATTGTACCGTACCACAGATTTTAATCAGTTGGGAGGATTTGACGAAACCCTAAGAGTTTATGGGGACTGGGAACGGTGGTTAAGAGCAATTGTTAATGAACAAAAAGGTTGGACTATTCCTGAATACTTAGACTGCTACCGACGCACTGAGTCAGGGTTACTGGGAACATCCTTAAAAAATCCTCAAAAAGATCGCCAAGAAAAGGAGTCCATTCAATCTCGTTATAAAGAATATTTTAAGGAGCAGGAGTTTAAAGAAATTCAGCGTATTCACAGTCCTTTTGCTCCCCTTCTACAGCAACTCTCTTGTGCAGAACAAAATCCCTTAAACATTGCTATCCCCCATCGGATTCTTTGCTTTTTTCCCTTCCTAGAAGTGGGAGGAGCAGACCGATTTAATTTAGATTTTATTTCGATTCTTGCTAAACAAAATTATCAGATTACGATTGCTACCACTTTACCTTCCTATCATCCTTGGCAGGAATATTTTTATAAAATCACTCCAGCAATATTTCATTTACCTAATTATCTCGAACCCAATCAATGGTTAGCCTTTACTAAATATTTAATTCAGTCCCGGGCAATTAATTTAGTTTTCATTTCTAATAGTTATATTGCTTACTATTTTCTCCCCTTCTTAACCGAAGAATTTCCTAACGTTACTTTTGCCGATTTAACCCACACCACCGATTCCGGTTGGCGAGGAGACGGTTATCCAAGAGTCTCTTGCCAGTTTACTCCCTTTTTAGATGCTCAAATTGTCACCTCTCAATTTTTAGCAAAGCAATATGAAATGCTTTCCACTGCCAGTAAAAAACGGCACGTTTGCTATACTTGTATTGACACAGAGCAATGGATTCGTAATGAAGACAAACGCCACAGATTACGTTCCCAATTACAAATTTCTGAAAATGTAGTGGTACTACTGTTTCCGGCCAGATTAGTTCAACAGAAACGCCCTCTTTTTTTAGTTGATCTTATCCATAATTTAACCCAACAGTTCCAGTCTTTCAAGGTTTTGGTTCTGGGGGAAGGAGAGTTAAAAATGGCTATGGTGGAAAAAATTGAGCAACAGGGGTTAACGGCTTACTTTCACCTGCTTCCCCCTGTCTCGCCTACGGCCATGTTAGACTTTTACTCGGCGGCAGATATTTTGCTTTTACCTTCTGCTTACGAAGGGATATCCCTTGCCATTTATGAGGCTATGGCCATGGAACTTCCTGTGGTGGCCGCCGATGTGGGAGGACAAGGGGAGTTAGTGACTCCAGAGACGGGGACTTTAGTGCCTGTCGGTGCAGGAGATGAGCCGGAAATTGAGGCTTATGTGGACGTTTTACTCCCGTTACTACAAAATACTCAACTGCGTCAGCAGCAGAAGGAAGAAGCGCGTCAGCGTGTTGTACAGTGGTTTAATCGGGATTGTTTAGTGGAGCAAATCCAGAGGATTTTTACAGAGGCGATGCGCTGTCGCCAAACCTACGTTAAACCTCGTCTAGAAGCAATGATGGCGACAGAATTACTGTTGATGGCGTTAGAGTATCAGCACCAAGAGGGGTTTATTCGGGATTTATGGTTACAAAAATGCCAACTGGAGGCGGAAAGACATGAATTAGCTTGGAAAAAGCGAGCGATGGAATCTTCTAAGTTTTGGAAGTTAAGGCGAGTTTGGTTTAAGGTGAAACGGGGTTTGGGATTAACTGAGGAGGAGCTTTGGTGAGTTTTTGGCAGAGTTGTACAGGTGACAAACCCCTTTGGGGGTATGCAATATGCTCCTACTCCAAATGAACGATTTGACGTACTCCTTGGTCTGAAGACGCAAGGATTCTCAAAGGATGTTTCGAGTCGGGCTTCCGTGAGGCTTCAACGGTGAGGCTTCGACGGTGAGGCTTCGACCGAACGGTTAAAACCCCTTTCTTGTTTTCATCCCCGGGATAAATCCGCGTGGCTCAAGGGCTGTCAGCTATCTTTGTAGGCTTTGCGTAAATCCTTATAAGATTCTTGACTATATCACCACAGAGGACACAAGAAGCGAAGTTTGATGAAATTTTTTTTAATTGCCAGTGAAATACCGCCAACGCCAGGAGGAATTGCCACTTATGTTGAGAATACCACTACAATGTTCGCTGATGGAGGTCACGAAATTACGGTTTTTGCGCGGTGCGATTCTCGTTCCGAGACGCTACGCGATAGCTCTCCGACTGTGCGAAGCGATCGCACTCTCACTCAAACACAAAACAATTATACCCTCGTCCCCATTGTTCCTAAAGATATTCATTTATTAAAGTTCACCGCAACCCATCCCCTTTCCGAACAACATCCGGCTTTTCCTTACAATGTGATGGGGTATTGGAGTGCATTGAGTTATCAACTCGCAGAAGCAGTCATTGAGCATATTCGCCAAGTAGGGAAACCGGATGTGCTTGAAAGTGAGGACTTTAGCGGAATAGCTTATTTTTTGCTGCAAAAAAAGCTCATTGGTTGTCCAGAGTTGGAGAATGTCCCCATTGTTTTAACCTTGCACAGTTCCCAATATATGCTCTATCCTGCCAATTGTATGCCGAGTTATCGACTGTCGGACTACTGGGTGGGGCGGATGGAGAAATTTTGCACCCTTGCAGCAGATGGGATTATTGCACCCACCCAGTATATTGCCAAACAAGCGATCGCAGCGTTAGGAGATCAGTTAGACCTTGAAATCATTCCCCTTCCTGCACCGAAATCTTTATTCAACTCAGATCATCTTCCTCCCTCACAACCCACAAGGGGAGATATTATCTATTTTGGTCGTTTAGAAGTCCGTAAAGGAGTCATTCCTCTGGTTGCGGCCTGTCGTCAATTGTGGCAGGCTGGACATGACTTCCAACTCACCCTAATCGGCAATGACACTTGGTATCATCTCCAAGGATGTTCTGTGGGGGATTATTTAAAACAACGGTATCACAAGGAGATACAAGCCGGTCGCTTAATCCTATCTCCCTCCCTGCCTAAAAACCAACTGTACCAGCGAATTGCTCAAGCCTGGGGAGTCGTTTTACCCTCTCTCTGGGAGAATTTTCCCAATACTTGTCTAGAATCCATGTTACTGGGAAAAGCGATTCTGGCCAGTGCAAATGTGGGTCATGGGGAGATGCTTGACGAGGAGACAGGAGACGCAGGACTGATTTTTGATTGGGAGATACCGGGGGATTTTGCAGCGAAACTACTGCAACTGTTATCCATGACAGTAGAAGAAGTACAACAAAGGGGCGCGATCGCTCGTCAAAGAATACAAGCACAAACCAACCACGATACCATCCTAACTCAACGCCTCTCCCACCTCCACAGAATCATTACTCAATCCCAGCAGCAAACCCGCACTGTTTTTCCCTCCCTCAATTATCCTCCGACTGGGCACATTCCCTATCCCCAATCTCAACACCCAATTCAACCCCCAACCGAAAATCTCACTCCAACTCAACTAAAACCTCCAAGTCAACCTCAAAACCCAATTCAACCCAAAACTCAAACCCAAATCCTTCACCACTCTAATCGGATTTCGGTTTGCATCCCCTTTTATAACCACGGTCAATATCTTCAGGAAACCTTGGATTCAGTTTATGCTGTGGACTATCCAGACCTAGAAGTGTTAATTCTGAATGATGGGAGTAATGACTCCCACAGTCTAACCACCCTAACCCAAGTCGAAAAGCAGTACCCAAACCTGAAAATTATTCACACCCCACATCATGGGGTAGCTACGGCCCGCAATCATTTAGCTAAAGTGGCCAGTGGTGAATATTTGGCTTTTCTTGATGCGGATGATTGCGTTTCTCCCACCTTTTATTCTCAGGCCATTTCTATTCTCCAGCAATATGATAACGTAGGTTTTGTGGCCTCATGGCTAAAGGAATTTGGGGAATCCCAAAAAGTTTGGATTGCATGGAATCCTGAATTCCCTTACTTACTTGGCCACAATACCTTGGGGGTTTGTACTGTTGTGCGGAAAACCGCTTATCTTGCCATAGGAGGAATGAACCCTAGTCTCGCTGAAAATTTAGAAGATTATGAAGGTTGGATTCATCTCTGCGAAAAAGGTTGGGTTGGGGTAGTGATTCCGGAATTCCATTATTTTTATCGTATTCGTTCCGATTCTCGATTACAACAGAGTAATCGGGAACAACTTTTGTATTTATACGAACAGATTGAGCAACTCCATCCCCACTTATATCAAAAGTATGGCGCAGAAATTTATCATCTCCTCAATCAAAATGGAGCATCTTGGCTTTGGGATAATCCATCTCGGAATTTAGCAGATGCCAATATGGATATTACGGGGATGGAGTTGATTCAGTTAATCGGGCAAAAGTTCCGAAAAATGCGAAATGACGGGGGAATGCGCTTAATTTTGAGGAAGTTTTGGGGGATAGTTACGTCTTTGTTTTTTGTTTTGGTCTCGGTTTTGTCGATAACTCCGTCCTTGTTGACTCATCTTTCTATCACCCCAATGTCTATGGCTCTAATATTTCCCTTACGATAACTCTAATCGTTGCACGGCCTGACGTTTCACTTCCTCTCCCCTCCGGTCATACTTAGCCGTCGTCGAGGGACTGGAGTGACCCGCTAACTTCTGCACGGTGACAATATCAACCCCGGCATCCAATAAATCCGAACAAAACGTCCGTCGAAAATCGTGGGGAGAAAAAGATTCGACTCCGGCCTGCCGCGCTCTCTGCTGCAATATCCACAACACCGCTTGGGGCGTAAGGTGTTTAATGTGAATCCGGCCTCCTTTCCTCACGGGACACAATAATGCACCGGGGGAATTCCCTCTCAACTTTAACCAGTCTCGTACATAGGCGATCGCGCTTTCTGGCAAATACACCATCCTATCTTTTCCTCCTTTCCCTTGGTTGATCTCTAATGCTCCGGTGTCAAACTGTAAATCTTTGAGCATCAGTTTCACCACCTCCGCCCGTCGGAGTCCGGTCCCCCGAAGGATGGCCACCAACGCCGCATCTCGAAGACCTTGGGGGGCGGGGTCGGTGTCGCAAGCCTTCATTAATGCAGCAATTTCAGCAAGACTGAGGGCGCGGCCTCTCAACTTACGGCGGTCTTTAATGGGAGGGAGGGCAATGGCCGTTTCGTACTGGTCTGCACTCATCAGTTCTAATTTGTAAGCCTCAGATAAAACCCGACGCAACGCACAAATCATCTTATTGGCCGTCGCCGGGGCGTACTGTTCTAATAAAGCCGCTTGGATGGCCGCGGTGTGTTGATACGTGAGGGCTGCCCAATCTAAAGTATCCAAATCATACCCTAACAAAGAAGCGATCCTATTTAAACTCTGCTCCATCGTGGGACGCGACCCCAGAGCCAGCGATCGCAAGTAGACCCGGGCCGGATGGCGGGAGAGAGGGAGAGGAGCTTGCAGTTGTAGCGAACGGGTCAGGACAAGCATTTACTTATCAGAAGTAAAGTTCTAACAAGTAATTTACTCTCTTTCCGGTTTGTAAGGGAAAAAAGATTTATAACGGGCAAGGGGAATTTTTCCCTTACAACCTTCTACACTTGGATTGTAACCTGTCTTGGGCTGACACTCGGATTCGTCAACGCAGAGGGGTTCAACTTGGTTTGTCTGAATTGTTGGAGAAGTCGATTAACCTTTCACTTTCAATAACTCCTTAAATTGGTCTGGCACATAATCTAAGTATGTAAGGCTCGATTGCGTCATCTTTTCCAAGCACCCCAATGCGGCTTGACAATCTGCGATTGCACGATGTCCTCCATTAAGAGGCTGCCATTTGTAAGATTCATAGTAATTGCTCCACTCTCCATACCATTCTGCATATCTCTCCATTAGGCAATCTCCCTTAACCTCAAATCTCTTTAAGTCATTGATTTCGCAGCAATAGTCGAGTGCCGAGATATCAAAATTCCAGTTATAAATTAAAACGCTTTTTTCTTTAAAGCAGTTTATAAGCTGAGAATAAATCTCAGGAAATGAGGGCGCGTCTCTGAGCATTTCTTCTGTAATGCCGTGTATTGCGGTCGCCTCTTCCGATATTTTTCCCATCGGTTTAACAAAAGATTGAAAAATTTCGTTACCTTGTAAATCAATTATACCAATCTCTACAATTTCAGCCCCCCTAAGACCCGTTGTTTCTGTATCAAGTATAAGATATTTAGATTTATTTTTCATTACCTTTCTAGCCCATTGTCCCGTTTCAATTCTTGCCTGTATCTGATTATGAGGATCATAAAATTCTAGCCACTCTCTGTACTCTGCTTTAAGTTGCTGTTTTTTTCTGCCTTTTTTTAGGGCGGCTAATTGCGCGGGTGTTGCTTTACGCTTGGGTCTTACACTTTGGTCATTGTTGATGTCATATAATTTTATCGTGTATTTGCGGCATTCAATAAAACCGACAGGAGCAATGGGCTTAAACCCTAATTCTTGAGTTTGACGAGTTGTTTTAAAATTTTCTGGAGGTTCACCTTGATTCCCCCAATATTGATATTCTTTGAGAGTCATATTTTAAACTCCATTGCGGCTTTGACCCGACGCACAGTATTGACGGCCATCCCCGTTGCCTCAGCAGTCTTTCGCAAAGATAACCCCTGCTCCAACGCTTTCACGACTTCTGGATGCTTGATTAAAGTTTGATAGGGTTTCTCTTTTTCCCGTCCGGCTCGTTTACCATCTTTCATCCCTGCTCTGGTCAAAAGAGATCGCTTCACTTTAGCAAAATCATCAAATAATATCCCCTGTTCAATCTTGCCCAATTCCCGTGATTTCATGCGGTTTAGGTCGCTTTTGACGTTTCTTAAACTATTCCCAAAGTCAAAATATTCAGTGAGGTTGCCGATTTCCTTGCGATCGCGTCGATATCGCCATTTGAAATAAAATTCGACATTCCCCCGGTGCGGTTTAGTAATCAGGGGTTTAATCTCGATATGGGTGAAATGTTTGGCCAGTTCAGTGCGAATTTCAGGGATGCGATCGCTTACTTCTCGCTCTGTCACACCGATTTTATGAAAGGTTTGCCCGTCTGCTTTAACTTCCAATAAGTAAAGGGTTTGCTCTAGGGTTCGCTTGTACTGTGCGCGGTATAATCGCAGGTCGGTTAACGCATCAGCTAAGGTTGCAGTGGTCACTGAGCCTTGTCGAAGTGCCTTACGTTTAGCCTCAATTACTTCATTTTCCAGTTCAATGAGGCGATCGCGCATCTTGGGTTCTTGAATCTGACAGAACAACATCAAAGATAATCCGCCAATAGCCAACTTCCCAAGTTTATCGATCTGCCATGCCCCATGAATGCCAATATAAGGGTTCTCTTTAATACACCCTTTCGCCTCCAATTCGGCAGAGTATGTGGGTTGCCCAAATCCACCCCTCCTGTGTTTTTCCCACAAAGTGAGTAAATTTTTATAAGCCTCGCCTGATAGATGCAGATCAAAGCGATGGTAATAAGGTAGCGTTGGGAGGTCACGCTCCCCCATCTGACGGCACGTTTCCTCAGAATGAGCAAAGTGCCACGCCATGATTTTCCCTTTTTTAGCAGTCAGTAAACCACCACAATAAGGACATTTCAGATCGGTCTTCCCCCGACGCACTTCCTCCACTGGAATCAGTAGATCGCTCTCATCGACTCCAAATTGCAGCCAACTCATAGACCTTTTCCTGACACACGCTAAACGCTTAAAATTATTCTATCTTAGAATTTCATTAACCTTTCACTGATACACTTCTGAAAATGACTCAAAAACTAATCTTGAATAATACATAATTACTAAAAACAACTTTCTATCCGAGTCATTTTGAGCCAAAATCCATAACCTTTTGCTGATACACGCTAAACGCTTAAAATTATTCTATCTAGGATATTCTTGAACCTTTTGCTGATACAAGTCGTTCATGTCGGCATTGCCCCGGTTTGAATAAAGTGGAGAATCTCCGACACAGGCCATTTCTGACCAATTAAATATTTGACGGAATGAACCCGCGAGTATTTCACTCGTTTGGATTTTGTCATCCACTTCCACTTCCCTTCATGCCATACCGTCCATTGATATAGCCAAAAAAACTGCTCTGGATAATCAAAGGCTAAATCTTTCGGCACACGCTTCCCGGCCACCAGAGGATAATTTTTTCCCTGACGACGCTCTACAATCGGAGTCAAACTCCCCGATGGGGCCTGTTTATTCCGACTTCCCTTCGGACGGCCTCTCCCTCGACTCCTCCCGTGGGGTTTTGTAAGAGATTTATTAGTGTCCGTAGGGGGAGAAAGTTCGACACTTTGCACCATTTCGGGACTGAATAAGCCCCCCTCTTTAATGCGGACGTACCCGCCCTCGATACCTGCAAATTCAACAATTTGGCCGGCCATGCGTTTAGAGGGATGGCGATCGCTAATTTGGATTTTGTCCCCCGGTGACAGTTTCGAGATAAAGGACTCGTTGGAGAGCGAGGGCGGCCACTCGTGGGTCGAGAAGATTTCCAATTGCCTCGCGTTGTCGTCTAACAGTTGTGCTGCCGTTCGGCAATCCGAGGAATCGAGGTAGTTCTTCGGGAGATTGAAGGAATCGCTCAGGAAATCCGGGTTTAAGACCTCGCCTTGCTTGAGTATTCCGTATTGCTTCAATTTGTGTTCGAGCTTGTTCTGACCAGGAGGCCGTCCCCGGCGGTGGCTTAACGCGGTGGGAGAGTCCAACCAACAATAGCCGTTCTCGACGGAAGGGGGCGGCAAAATGTCCACTTCCAAGTTTAAGCGTTGTAAGTCGGTAATCCAGTTCTGCGATCGCGCTTGTAAGAATTTGCCAATAACTTCCTTTGGGTAATCCCGGTTGAAAAGGGCAAGATAGGAGTCCGGGTACGTTTTCGATACAGAAGTATTTGGGACGGATGGCCCGAATGGCACAGAGGACGGCAGGGAGACAATCTCGTTCGTCTGCTGCTCCAAGCCGTTTCCCTTGGATACTGAACGGTTGGCAGGGGGGACTCGCGGTGATGATATCGGCTTGATGGTGTTCTCCGTCGCATTCCCAATAACTGAGTCCGGCTTGGTTCGTTCCTTTAATATCTTTTGTGATTGGGATGCCCGGATATCGCCTTTTCAGGATGTTTCTGCACCACTTATCCCCTTCACAGAGTTCGATAAGTTCAAATCCTCCTGTGAGTAGGCCGGCCAAGGGGAATCCTGCGCCGACTCCGCTACAAAGGTCGAGTTGTTTGAGCATGACTTGTCCTGTGACTCTTTCATGAGGGGTTCTGTCCCCCCGTAAACGAACAATCACGATTTCCCTTGGAGGGGAGCTTGGCCTGTGCCATAATGAACCTCAAGGTCTATTTATGAATTGTTGTATCATCTGTTCAATTATACAACAATACGTTAATATATATACTAAGATTGTTGTATGTTTAGAGAAAGTTTTTCAGAAACCTTGAAAGCTCGAAAAATTTCAGCGAGTGCGATCGCCGCCAAATCGGGGATTAGTAGAAACCACATTTCGATGTATCGAACGGGAAAGCGGGACATGACTTCAGAGAAGCTCGCGTCTTTAATTGAAGCAATGGAGGCCATTTCCCCCGGTGCAAAGTTGGAGTTCTGTCAGCGTCTGGCTGGACAAAATTTTTTTGCAGAGATGAATAGTGACCAACTTTCATCTATGCTTTTTGCGATCGCCACGACGCTACAAAATCGCAGAGTCTCAGATGAAATAATGAAAGAGTCTATTACTGCATCTTAATCGTTGTTGAAATGTCTGATTTAGAACATACTCCCTATGAAAAACCTTGTCACTACGAATACGAGCATGAGTTGGAGGTACAGAGGGTGAACTCTCCCAATTTTGAGGATTTAATCAAGCAAATTGACAATTTGACCCCAGACCAGAAAAAACAAGTCGCTCAAAGACTCTTAGGGCAATCGGGGTTAACCGTTGCCTTCGGGAACAATAATGTGGTCAATTCTTCTTTTGCCATTCAACTGGGAGGGCGGGAAACCGATGATCTCGCCCAGCAACTCAAGGACTGTCCCCCAGAAATCATCGAAGAACTCCTCAAGGCTATCTCCATTCGCATTGCTCAAGATAGACGCTGAGGGTGGTGTTCCTGAGCTTGTCGAAGGAGACTACCGCGAGTTTCGTTTAAACATTACTTGTTCCAATTTGAGTCCCGTCGCCTAAAAGAACTTGAGTTGCTGCACCTTGAGGGGCGGAATCTTGAAGGTCGATGCCGTGATTGTTCTGTATCCAACAATCGTTCAATTCCAAACGAGTCACGGGTTCAGGAGGAAGTCCTAAGTCAGCATGATTGGCCACTCCTGCCCCAAATGATGCGGTATTGTGGATAATTTGACTCTGTTTTATCTTGGCCGTTCCCCCATTATGATTACGAAGGCCACCTCCAGCCCCCCGACGACTCCGATTTTGTGAGAGGAGGCTCTCTCTAATTTGTAAGGTGGCCCCAATTCCCCCATATTCTTTATTGCCGTCGTTGTCTATGCCACCCCCCCCATCTTCAGTATTTTCTCCGATGGCTTCTCCGATGGCTTCATTGTTTCGCAGGGTACTTTGTCTAATCTCCATTGCAGCTTCTTTCTGCATTGTGCCAACATTGAGCAGTCCCCCGCCATCGTCTTGGGCTTGATTCCACTCTATGATGGAATGATAAGTCTGTACGATTCCCCCCACATTCATTAAACCGCCCCCATCTTTAGCTTGTCCTCCCCGCAAGGTCACATTTTCGAGAGTGAGATGTCCTTGACCTCCTGCTCCTTCTCCTGCCACGAAGAACAGTCGGAAGGGAGGGGCGGTTGGCACTCGTTGAATGATACTATTGGGCTGTTGTCCCACGATTTTGAGGGAACAAGCGATGAACAATCCCGAATGTCCATAAAGGGGTTGAAACGATTGGGGCTGCTCCAGCGTGTAAACTCGGCGCATCAAGTGGATTTCACTTTCAATGTCTGGGGTTTCATGGGCTGAGGCGATCGCGCTCAATAATTCCCCCACCGTCTCAACTTCAAATAATGGCATCTTTACAGTTGTCAGTAATCAGTTGTCAGTCATTAATCAGGTCATCACCGTCGAGGGAGACACCCGGCAAAATGGAGATAAACAAGATAGTTATTTTCATTCACCACCAAGGGAACGGGATAGACGGGAGACTCTGGCACATACTCCAATCGAATATAAGGACTCTTTGCTTCCATGACTAAACGAAGGGTATTATTGATGGCCGTCTGGTCAGTCAGGGTTGTGCCTTGATGACCGCGCACTTCACTACGACCGCCCCATAAGGGGCAAGCCAATGGCAGGGGATTCTCAAAAGGCAATTTCACTTTGAGAGCGTACCCTTGGGACCCGGACTGAACGGCCAAACTGCCTTGGAGTTCTCCCCAAAAATATCGCAAACTTCCCAAATTCAGACCATACAGTTGTTGTTGCCCCATTTGAATCTCTGCAATCCCTTGGGGGTCAACGGGAGCATCATGTAACGAGAACTGAAATTCTGGGGGGTCTAGATGTTGATACCTTTGAGCGATTAAGATGGTGGTTTCTTTGGGACTGCCGTAGTCATCTCCTTTCACGCCCCATAATTTTAAGGCCAACATTTCATCGGCTTCCGGGAGTTCATCGACTAAGGTTTCAACCCGAACCTCTTTAGGTGTTCCGTCTCCAATGCCCCATTCTAAGGTTTGGGTTTCATAAATCACATCTGATTCTGAGGCTGAACCAAAATAATCGGCTCTGACTTGTACAAAGGCTTCTTGGTTTAAGTCCCCGGTTCGAGTGACCCGAATGGCAGGTGTTTGTCCTTCTTGAATTCGATAACTGCTTTGTTCAAATTGAATGGTCATAACTAAGTAATCAGTCAGCATTCGTTTCAGTTCAGCATTCAGCATTCAGCACTCAGCTTTTGAAGGCGGTAAGTGTTCGTTTTAGCTGATGGCTGATAGCTGATAACTGAATATTTAACCTTGCACTGGCACAAAAAGATAATGTAATTGAGGAATATCTTTCGCTAACTTCCAACCAGTGGTTTCACTCCACAACGGCGTTTCGGGATTAATTTTCCCCGCTAACTCACTTTCTTTAATTGGATGAAATTCGGTCGGAGCGTTCCCTGCCATATACCAAACGGTTTCGGGTTTTTGGGCCATTAATTCCGCCGGAACAGGAGGAGGAGTCGCCGGAGTGGCCAGAGAAGTAGCAGACTCCGAGGTTGGGGTGGGAGGAACATCTTGAGATTGACTCCCGTGTTTTTGGGGGTTGGGGGAGTCGCCATTCCGGTTGTTCGCTTGATCCGATTCTGCCGACGACGAAGAAGAAGCTTTTGTTTGAGTTTCGGGGTTTAAGTCGGAAGGTTGACAATCTTGGACAAAAGTGGGGAAAAATTTGAATTTGGGTTTAAATTTAGCAGCCACTTGAATGGTTTCCCCGGTTCTGGGATTTCGTCCTGGCCGGGGAGGTAAGAATTTTAAACTAAATTCTCCAAAGCCTAACCACCGTAATTCTTTATCTTGACGAATCCATTGAGCGAGTTGATTTCTGAAACTTTCCAAAATTTCTCGAACCGTTTCTTGTTTGTACCCCGTTGCTGTGGCTAATTGCAGAATAAATTCTGAATCCATAGTTTGCTTTGTACTCCCTACTTGCTCAACCCATTCTAAGATTTGATGAGTTTTCTCTTAGTAATGTCTTGTCATTATAAACCCTAAATTTAAAAATTGTCTATCCTTTTTTAAGGTTGATAATTTGATAAATTTACCTTTTAATCTTGAGTTTAATAGTATGTTATAACTTCTAATCATTCATTCGATAAAATTTAAACTAATCTTGAAAAAATGGTGAACCCTGAATTTTGTGATGGCTTGGTTTCCCCTTATTCAGTTTGCACGCTTGCGAAAGAGGATTACACTACAAGAATTTTGGATTTCTTGAGATTTGGGGTTAAAAAACCAACGATTTAGAATCCCCGTTTTAAAAAACGGGGAGAAGTCAAAGCAAGCGAGGGTTCAGCCCGTTAAACTATCATTAAGGGAAGATGGGGCATAATGTCTTGGTCGGTCATGTCAGTATCAAATAATTTGACTTCTGTGGTTTTACCTTTTTTAAAGCGAGTGGCATAAATGAGCATGGTTTTGGTCATGCCAGGAATTAAGGCCGCTTGAGATTGTTGACCCACTAATCCTAAATGATGCCACCCGAATTGTCGTTTGGCGTTGGGCCATTTCATTTCAAGAGCTAAATATTGTTTATTTTTGTACTCCATCATGTAACCTCGCACTTGTACAGTTTGACCGCGCCACGGATGAGTTTCAGGCGTTGACCATTTGCCATGTTGAACGGCATAAATGGTAATCACTTGTTTTTTCGGGGGTTCATAACGACTCAATTCTTCCACAATTTCGTCTCCGAACATCATAAACACTAATCCTGCATCTCCGGTTTTAGCCCGGTGAGACACTGCCCAAAAGGCCGCCACCCAACTATCGGCGGTATATCGTTGGCCGGTATCGGGAGACGTTAGTTCATATATACTAATTTTAAGGGTTTTATACCGTTCTGCCACTTGTCGAATTTGACGGGTATCTCCTTGGTTGGCTTCTTTATGCTGAATGGCTTTTTGCATGGCGGCTCGGTATTCGTCGCGGGTGGTGAGCGCGTACTGTTCCTGAAAGCGGTCAAAGTGGTGGTGCGGTTGAATAAAGAGGACGTTTTCGTAACTTTTGGGGGAAGAATCGACTTTGAGATCAGGCGATCGCCAATAACTATTGACTAATTTCACAATCCGAGACACCGTATCTTGGGCATCGGGGACGACTTTACAAGGTCGAGTGCGATAACAGTCGGGATGTTTAAAATCAGCTAACCAAGGAATATCCGCCCCTTGTTGGTTCAGAAAATCTCGGACGGCATTCAAGCCATTATGATTATTCGGATATGCCGATTTGAGACTATCTACCGCAATTTGTAGTTCTTGAGAAAGAAAGTCAATAATCCGCATTTCCTTGGGTTCGGTTTGTTTCCCACCGGGGGGAATTTCTAAAACCACCTCCTCTGCACCAATGGCTTTGGCTTTCCCGGCCAAACTGGCCACAATTCCCGTTATATCTCGCATGGAGTTAACAGCAACTTGAGCCAATGAACCCGTCCGGGGGATTTTCGGGAGTTTTTCCACTTGGGGCGGGTCATCAAAGGTTTTAATGGCCTCAGCCAAAGCCGGATAAGTTTGACTGCGAATCAGTTGCAAAAAATCCCCATCGGTATCTCGTCCTAAATCTAAAAGCTGATCCCGACAAGAGACAATGACTCCAGTGGCGTTGGCGTGTCTAAATAAACCCACGTGCTTATTCCACCAGAGTTGGACATCTCCCCAATGGCGCATGGGGCTGGTAAACACAATATATTCGCCTTCGGGGAGGTCTGGCGCACAAAAGAATCTTGCCCCTTGTTCCCACCACTCGGCAAAATATTCATCGGGCATGGCCATAAGTGAGTAAAAGCGCACGCCAGCCGCTTTAGCTAAATTGAGCCAAACACTAGCGAGTCGTTCTTGTACTCGTCGTACTACATAAGGATGCAATAATAACAGGCCATTTTTATCGGCTCGAATAATCCGCACCATCAGGTTTTCGTATTCGGCCACCGATTGTAGTTTATCGGGATTATCGCTTAACTCCTGTTCGGCTTCTTCTTGGTCGATGCGGAGGATATTGGCCAAAGCACGAATATCATTCCATGCGTCTCGGAGTTTCTGACAGCGTTTTTCCAGTCGGCTGATAATTTTGTCTTGTTCGAGGGTTTCCCACTTAAACCACATGAAAAATTGCCAGCCGGGTTTAGTGCGCCGTTCCTGCGCTTCATGGACTGTTCCAATTAATAACTTCCCGGTGTAATTCCCCAAGGCCGGTTTATTCCCTTTCAAACAGGATAAAGGAATCACCATATCTAAGTCATGGTTGTCGAGATCAGGATTCCATGCCACTGTGCCTTTAGCGACCCATTCTTGATGAAGGGAGGCTCGAAATTGAACGGGATTATTGGGGGAAGGTTTATCTTCTTCGGTGGTGGGAAGACGGAGCATTTCGGCTAAAATTCGACTCACTTTCCCGTGTGAGTCCCCAGTATCCCAATGATAGTGATTGGTGGGGTCATCTTCTAATGCCCCCGTATCAGGATTGACTCGTTCATCATCTACAATGGCATAATTAATGGTGTTATAAATTAACTGTTTGCATCCGGTGTGAAGAATTGACCCATAAATAATGCGTTTCCATTGGTCTTCATCGGATTCCCCATAATACAATTTACCAATGGTACTATCTTCAGCAAAAGTGAATCGTCCATCATTGCGACTGTTACTCGCTAAATCGAGAAAAAAGGGTCGTTCTCCGTCCTTGGGTTTAAAAGGTTTAAGATGATCTGGATTGGTTTCCTCTGGACTGATTTGACCAATACAAAACAATCGCTTGGGATGGTTGGCGGCTAACATCACATTGCGTAACACCACAGGCGGTGCTAAAGACCATTGTTTTTCATAACAATCCCAGACTTTCCACTCGGTTAAAGTGGAAATACTGCCCATTGATTTGTCTTCAACCCAGATATTATTTTTAAATGTTGTTGTCATAATTTTATTCAATCATACATGAGAATCCAGACTTAACGAATTTGCTCTAAATACCGTTCAAAAATTCGATAAGCGGTGTAAGCAAAAATCATCACCGTTCCTAAAAAAGTGAGTTGTTGACTATTGAGTTGTTTGAACAGATTGAGAAAACCCTGCCAAGAATTGACGGTTTCCACCTCTTCAACCAATTGCTGCTCCGCTAAACTTAAACATTGTCGATGGACTTGAACCCCGGCTTCCATTAAGCAAAGTTCAATATCACTACTATTCCAACAGTGTAAAATCGCCTCAATTTGACGACGACTTTCTAAGACATCGGGAGATTTTTTTAAATAGGCATCACATCCTGCTTCAAAGGCCGCATTAATATCCCCTTGGTTGGCACTGGTCGATAAAATGACACAACTGGGTTGATGAATATGACGAATTTGCCGGATATGAGCGATCGCTCTATCTCCCCGCAGTCCATTTAAGGTGACATCGGCAATGAGTAGGTTAATAGCCCGTTGGCGACAATGATGAATAATCTCGAATCCATCATTGACTAATTGAATCGACCCATGGGGACACAATTCTTCTAATAAACCACAAGTCAATTGGGCGTGTAAGGGTTCGTCTTCTGCTAAAATAATTTCCATTGAAACTGAATAAAATTATGGACAAAAGCAATCAAGTCCCTCAGAAATAAACTCTGATTCACAAACGTTATAACATGGGCTTAATCTGATTCAATTAGTTGACACTTCGGCTTCGCTCAGTATCAACGTCGAGCGTAGCCGAGACGTTCGGAAAAACTATATTGTAGCTTAATTTTCCAAAAATGATTGAATAACAATCGCCCAAATCTGAAAATCCCCAGTCTATACAAATCTGAAAACAAAACCCTTAATAATAGAAGAAAGCGGTGTCCCCGTGGGAGAATCTTTTTGCCTTTCCTCTCAGTATTCCCTCCCTCTGGCACGCTTCTAGGGTCTGGCCCGACTTGTCCACCGCGGCCAAACCCCCAAACATGACCAGAAAAGAAAACGATGGGAAAGGAAACGGTTTCATCGACATCCCTTTCCCTACGGAACGCTAGGTGAACGAACCTAGTGGTCTATCACTTCGACTCAGGAGAAGGAAACTCTCTGACTTGCAGGTCTTCCGGCCAATCACTCATCACATTGCCTTTCCCGTTGGCCATGTTGACCAACATAGAGGAGGAAGAAACCGCACGACGACCCAATTGTTTAACAAAGACGGGAACACCAAAGGCTTCCCCCTGTTCAATCAAAGCCCGAATCCAATCGAGGTTGCAGGGGCGTGCTTTTGGCCCCGATTCTCCCCCAATAATGATCCAATCTAATCCCTCACGAGTCCAATCCCACCGTAAAGGACACGCTTGATCATGACACTCCGGGGTCAAATTGTCCCCATGGCCACAAGTCCCGTCCTCGACCACTTGCCCACAGTTGTAAATTGGTCGCAAGTATGGAGTCAAATCCAGTTCACTCAATAAAGGTTCACAACTGACAAAGCGATGGTGAACTGGAGCTTCTAGGAGGTCGGGAATCCGTTGGGTTTGAGGTTGAGATTCAACACTGACTCCCATCCAAACATTTTTAAGCGGATAGGGAAAGTGCAACGGATACCCCAATTGGCTGGCCGCTTGGCGGATGACTTCACCGCGTTCGGGATCACTCAAATAAGCCTTCATCCGTTGAGGCCGTTTGGTGAGGATTTGGAAGGTATGATGATGGGCAATGGCCATGATGGCGAAAACTTTGTCTAAGTAAGCATCAGAGACCTTTTCGTGAAATAAATCACTCATCGAATTAACAAACACTTTGCGCGGTTTCCGCCAATGGAGTGGTTGGAACAAACGGTGGGGATGCACTTCGACTTCTTCAAAAGCACGATGTCCCCAAAAACGATGGGCGATCGCTTCTGCATAACAATTGGCACATCCCGGACTCACTTTAGTACAGCCGGTCACGATATTCCATGTTGTATCGGTCCATTCAATTGAACTCATGGTTTCTCACAGATAACATCGTACTCCCCCGGCGATAGCTGACTCCCGCTTGTTGCAAGTCTCGACCAGCAAAGCGTTACACTCAATCTCCGTCTCCTCCCTCCACTCAGAACGGGAAACATATTTCCGGCTATTACCCCAAACAGGGAATGAATAAAATCTCGGCCTCCTAATACCTGAGACAACCGGGAGAGTAAATACAGAATATTTCCCTTACCAAAAATACTCGCTTGCGGTGTGGCCCCAAGACTGAGACAACCGAGAGTGAACAATATTTTCCTGACAAACCCCAATCCTTGCAATGAATGTGACTTTCTGACCTCCCAATGGCTGAAACAACCGGGAGAGTAGGTGCAGAATATTTCCCTTACGAAAAATAACTGGCAATGTGGCCTCCAATGGCCGACAGCTTCAAGGGCGAGTGAAAGAACCGGGAGAAAGCGGCATGAGGAGGCGGTGGGGCGATTCCCTTCTGGTGACTAGGATAAAAACGATTCTCCGATGGAGACGCTACGTAATCGCCTCCGGCTGTGGGAAGCGATCGCCTCCGGCTGTGCGAAGCGATCGCCTCCGGCTGTGCGAAGCAATCGCCTCTGAGGGTACGAAGCGATCGCTGGTTTGCGGTGCGAAAATCGCCTCCAACGGTGCTTGCGGGATTACCTTTCATTCTCTGGGGATGTTGCGCGTGGGATAAATGCCTTCAGTGGTGCAAAGCTCCTACATAACAACGAGCATAGGATAGTCCGATGCCACCAGCTTCTATGGAACTGACCCGATAAAAAAAAGCCCCATTCATCGCCATCCCCGACAACCTGTTAGCAGGCCAGTCGGGGAAACGGTTGATGAATAGGACTTCAAGACTACTTGATGTGGTGCGCGGTCAACACATTATTGAGCTTTAGGAATCACGATACGCGGACGCGGCGAAGACTCCGAGGTTTGTTCAGGTTGTTCTTCTGCGGGTTCTGCGGGTTCAGGTTGTTCAACTGTTTTGGCTGGAGTCAACAACGATTGGTTGCTTAATTGCTCAATGCCATACAAATCCCGCACTTCCCAAATTTGGGTTTTCTGTTCCACTTTGCCCAAAAAGAGGTCAGAGAAGTTTTGGAATGTTGGCTTTTGATAATCGTGAACTTTACAACACCAAGATTTATTGTTTCCTTCTCCTTCTTTGATCGGTTTGAATTGACCATGAAAGACACATAACGCTCGCCAAGAATCACTTTTACTCGCGGCTTTCGTTTGGGTTAGCTTACTAAAGATGAATTCACAGGCTTGATAAAATTCTTCCAGAGCCTCTTTCAAACTCCACAAAGCCACATTTTTAAACCGAATACTGAACGGACGAAAATGCAACGGTTGATTCATTTCATCCAGAAATAAAACCGCGTGTTCGCTCACCACATCCATTGTTTTCTTATCCAGTTCATGTTTGCATTCATCGTACAATCCGATAATCGCACGACTGAATTTACCTAATTCTTCTTCATTTTTATAACGAATGTAAACGGGAACACTCCCCAAAATCAACATTCGCACGTTGGTCAAGAGAACCCCTTGTTCTGTGCCACCCGGCAAATCTACTTCAGACAATTCGGGCAGGGTTTCCCAACCTGCTTTAATCAAATTCTTTTCGGGAATAAATAACCCCGCAGGATTATCATTCACGACAATACCATAGGGCAACCGACGTTGGCGCGGCACATTCAACTCTGAACTTAATAATTCTGGATCAAGTTGGAATTCTTCGGCAAAATTCGTTCCATTCATCGTGGAATTCTCCTGTTTAGATTGATTCGTTTTGGTGTTGGTTTTACGGTTATTTTGTGTCATAATATCCTTGTTACAAAAACCAAACTCTCTAGGCGATAGCCCCTCTTTTTATCTTTAAATTTTGAGTTTAATATCAAAAAATTCTAAACTATTATACAAAATTTGTTTAATTTATTAAAATTATATTACTCTAAAATTTTAATAAGTTTTTAAAAATATCCCGCAAAAAAATAATTTTCTGCGGGATGACAAAATCTGCACAATGCCAATTTTATTAAGGCATAAATTCATGTTTTAATATCTTAATCACCAGTTTTTCGGAATGATAAATACACATAGACGCAAGAATTGCAGACAATTCTTTGTCGTCAACAGCAATAGATGGGTCTTTTAAACGCTGCAATTGCTCTTTAAATTTTTGAATGGTGAGTCTGATCTCTTGACATTCTTGCAAAAATTCTTCAAAATCTTCTTCCCATATCCAATTCACTCCGGTTCTGCCTCCAAAATGTTGAATTAATATTCCCACTTTAGTCGTCTTATCGCCATCAAGATAAACAATTTCATATTCATCACCCCGGTCAGTTTCCTGAAAGTTTAAAATTTGAACCAAAGTTTTATTTTGTTGCTGTATAATTCGATTAATTTTTTTCTCCACTTTATTCATAGTATTCTTTAAAATCAGCAAAATCTTAGAGGCGATAGCCAATAAAAAAAGACCCAATCTCACGATTGAATCTTTAATTATTTGGAGTTGAAAAAATTATAAACTCAAAGTAGGATCAGTAAAGGGAAAAGGAGGATTATTAATTAATCTTGTCATTCGTTTAGCTAATCCAGGTTTCCCTTGTTGTGCCGTAAACTCAAAATCATACCACTGATGAAGTCCTCCAATTTGAACGAAGCTGAGAGTGGTAATCACACTGGATAATTCAATCTGTTGCTGTTCTAGAAAACGGCGATATTGTAACCAAGAGAATAACGCATTGGTGAGGCCACTTCCTAAAAGTGCATATCCCCAATTTCCTTGGGAATCCAGAAAGCATAATTGCACCCACTCTTGATACGCTAAATGTTCAAATAGTTTGGCTGGTTTCGGGTCAGTGGCCGCTAAAATAATCATGGAAAATTCACTGCCAAGGTCTTGTAATCCCGATGGAGTTTCTAAATACACTTTTCCGAATTTGCGATTAAACCGATATCTTCTTTGTTCCATTGGACTAGCTTTCTTAAAACAACTGGACTCAGTTGGCGATAGCCCTAAAAAAAAGTCCCCTGAATGGTCAGGGGACTTAGGGTGAAATGAAGATAAGCCATTACACTCAATCAGCGATAGCTCATGATTATTCTTTCAACTGAATGCGTAATTGAGGTTCTTGATAACTGAGTTCTTGACGACGTTGTTCATAACGAATTTTGAGCAATTTAAGAGACTTCGGATTGAGTAATTTATCGCGCTTGGCGTTAAGTTGATTGAGTTGTTCTTGGAGTTTCTGTTCTTCTAGGGTAATGGATTGTAATTGCGATCGCTTTTTCTCCATTAATTGCGATCGCTTCAAGTTCAAATCATCGGCTAACCGAGATAACTGGGTATCGTCTCGGTCAGGAACAAACCGAGTTTTAAACGCCACAATTACCCGTGCTTCGGAATTATCCAAAGCCATTTTATTGGGTTTCCCCTGTGTTGAAGTCTGCTGTTGTTGTAACAAATCTAAGGCTTCCATAACCGCTAACTCTTGAACAGCTTTCATTTTGTCTTCCAGTTGGCGAATTTGTTGACGCAGTTGAATTAGTTGTTGTAAATATTCCATTTCTCTCTCCAAAACAATCTATTCACAAAAAAGGGAGGATTAACCTCCCTTCAGAAATTAAGCAGATAACAATTTCTGCAACGTTTCGGAATCAAATTGGGTCATCAACTGATACATTTGTTGAAAGGTTTTAAACTTTTCTAACGCATAAGGATCATCCCGAAATCCCGTTCGTTGAAGAAATTCATAGTAGTCCATATTCCAATACACAGAACTCAGAGATTGGAGCAATTGTTCTAATTGTTCAGTGGGCATATTCAAATCCTCAAAATCATCTATACTCTTGAGGCGATAGCCCAGTTTCATCCTTGTCTTGTTGACCTTCTGTTTTGAACCACACCGACAGTTCAACCCACAAAGACAAATCCGCTAACACTCGACGAACCTCCCGAATTCGTAAAGATTTGTAAGCGGTTGTCCCTACAGCTAATTGTTTCCAAATACCTTGCGATCGCAAATAGACAAAAAGATAAAATCCATAGTCTGGAACAATGAATTGGGGACACAAAATGCCAATATAATAAGGTTCAAACGTTTTCAAAGGAGTTCCCAGCGTGTCTAAACTGCCTTTATTGGTTAACCAAAAATCGGCGGTGGGAAAATTCGTTTTAGCTTGCCATTTTGAGCCTGTCGAAACTTTGGAATCCATAACGACCTCAAAAAAAAGACCCCCATGAGGAGGTCTTTCTTTGGGTCAACTTCCTATTATTGGAGGAATAGAAGTCATTGATTAAAATTCATCATCTTGATTCAAGTAACTATTCCGTAAAGTTTGTAACTCTTCTGGCGTTAATTCATCAAAAGATTTATCGAGTAAATCATTCGGTTCATCTGGGGTTTCATCTTCAGGAAGGTGAACTTCAAGACATCCGTATTCGGGATAAGGGACTCCCCCCACTTCAACCCATTGCTTGACATACGTCATAGTCAATTTTCCAAAAAACACCACAATCTTTGGGCGATAGCCCCCAAGTTGACTTACCTTTTCAGTTTGAAAATTTCCTTCAACTGTCCTTTGAGATTGTGGTGTTTTAGGGAATAAAATTGCCGTTTGTGAACTCTCATATAAAATTAAGACCGATGACATTGTTTTCCAAAGCGAATGTCAGTATCACCTTGAATTGAACTGAGAACAAAACAGCCTCGTTGTTGTCCAGACCGCAAGACAATCTTTCCCAATTGGCCCCAACTTGCACCCAAACCAGCCTTCGTCTTCGCCCAACTCATTCGATAAATGTCACTACCTCCATACCCTGCAACTCCCCGAACAGTGCGTAAGGTAGTATGTTCTGTATCAATTTTGATATCTTCAGCGAGCGATCGCCATCCTATTGCGGTTTCACAATCATTCCCCGAAATTGTTGTAAATTCAACCTGTTGTCTTTGACGAAAACATAAAGTTTTAGGGGTAGTTTCTACGGCATTATAACGACTCATTCGAGCCGTTTGACTAATGGTGACTAAACTCCCTTTTAATTGAGTTTTATTCACAAATCGAATTAGGCTATTATAGCCAAAAGATGCTAAAATAGTAACTATAACTGCTGCGACTAAAGTTTCAGTTAATTTCATGCTATTGCTCCAAAAAACATCACACTAAGTTCTAAAGTACCTAGTTTTTAACTAGGTCTTTTTTTGCTCCTATTCTCGATTGGCGATAGCCAGAAAACCCTGAAATTGAAAACAAGACCAGTGAAAAGAGTTCCCAATGGGCGAAAACGGGAACAGTCGGCTATAAAAAAAATCCCTAGCGTCTCAAGCCGATGAAGCTCAAGACACTAGAGATTTTGGAATTAACGATTTTTAGCGTAATAATCTTGACGAATTTGCTTTAAGTTTTGTAAGGAATATCCTAACTGAGTTGCTAACTGGGTTAACTGAGTCAAATCTGAGCCGTGAACTTCATGTTGTTTCCATTCACTTTCAAACAGTTCATAACCTTCTAATCCTGACACCTCATTTTCTTGCTTATATTGTTGCCAAGCGAGAATCCGAAACGCATCCAGAATAACAGAGCGTTCTTTATCAGATTTGCTAGGAATTGTAATCATAATTGGATTTCTCCAAAAAAACATCATTTTCTTTTGGCGATAGCCTTTACTAAGTTGGAGAAATCACAACTATACCCTGATGCAGTATGGAGCTTTAGTCATTAGGCAAAATTTCAGTTGTCGAATTATCGTATAAAAAAAATCCCTAGTCTAGAGACTAGAGATTTCTGGGTTATTCGTCAGTCAACTAAAAGGGAATATCATCAAGATTTTCGTTCTCAGTATAACTTTGAGATGCACCATTAGAGATACTGTTAGTCGAGTCAGAGTCATCGGAAATACCATTATTTTTACTTTGGTAATAATCAGTCCGAATCTTCTTCAAATCTGCCAAAGAATACCCCAATTCAGAAGCCATATCTTTCAATTCAGTAAAAGTTTTATCATGAACTTCATGAGCATTCCATTCTTGAGAAAAGGTTTCATAGCCTTCTAATCCTGAAACTCCAGTATCCTGCTTATACTGTTGCCAAGCTAAGATTCGGAAAGCATCGAGAATAACAGAACGTTCTTTATCAGATTTACTGGGAATATTAATCATGGTTGGATTTCTCCAAAAAACATCACTCTCTTTTGGCGATAGCCTTTCCTCAGTTCAACTTCTCACAGATAACGTTCTCGCTCTTGTCTCTGCGGGAACAGTCCAACAACAGCCCAGTTTCGGTCTATTCGACGGGCGAAAACCTTGATGGAAAGTGACACAATTTATACTGACTTACAGCCTTTCATCTGCCTGTCAGTATGGATTGTAGGGATAAAAAAAAGCACACTTCCCGTAGGAAATGTGCTTAACTTCAACTTAACAAAGTGTTACGTCAGCCAATTGCTGATTCAACCATTCCAGACACCGCTTGAGCATCTCAGCATGGGCGCGATCGCTATACAACAATTTCACTTTTCCATGCCGACGCAAATGGAGTAAGAGAATTAGCAAATGCGTCAAGCGAACGCTTTTATACCGTAATCGGTCATAGGATCGGGCTAACTTCTTATCCTTCTTCATAACTTCTCGTTTCTCGTCAGACTCATACACATAGAACGTCTGCTGTGATTGGATGAATGGAAGAAATCGCTGAATGTCTGTCCACAAATCACGACGCATTTCTTGTAAAGATTCATTACGACGAAGCCATAAGTAACTTTTTCCCATCACATCTTCATCTGCGCCATATTCATGACCCACATGAAAGACGGTTTCAGTCATGTTAAAGCAACACTTTTCTAAGGTATATTTCTTGAGATCAAAGGCTTCTAATTCAATCATGGCGGATACCTACTTACATCATTCTCTTTCGGCGATAGCCGTGCCATCCCCACACGCATAAAAAAAAGTCCCAACTCAATTGGAGTCGGGACAAAAATCACGCTAATTAGTCGATGAAATGGGCTACAGCTTCGGCGGGTAAACCATCAATTCGTAGTTCCTGTGACCAACCCGTCCGCTTACCACTTCGACAAGTCACCGAAGTCGCATCTTGGCGATATGCTAACTCTTTAAACTGGTTCAATTCAGATTCATTTTGAATGCCAACATAGGTAATAAAAGCCTGAAACCCGGAATCTTCATCAGGGTTTTCTTCCCACTTATACTTGTTGTTAGCACTACCGCAAATATAAACGCGATCGCTCAATCGAACAACGGTAAAACTGCCATTCGGAGAAGTTTGAATAATCTCTCCCGATAAACCTGCAAAAGTTAAGTTACTCATGAATTTTTGAACTCCAAAAACATCAAAATCTTGAAGCGATAGCTAAAAAAGTCTCCTTTACTTTCCGTAAAAGAGACTTTAATAAATTTTGGTTTCCTCGACTGACTACGACTGACCTTGATACTTGTCCAACACTTCTTCGAGGGTCATAACAGCACCCATAATTGCTGCTAAATCTTCATCATCTTGAATCTTTTCTGACCATTTTTCAATACGCTCTAGAGAATACCGTACTAACTCTAAATCATTGAGCATTAATTCCCGTTGAAACTGTTGAAACTTTTGTTCAATTAATTGCATGGATTGAACTCCAAAAAACACCATACTCTTTGGGCGATAGCCCTTCTCTCTCTCAGTTTCGCGATTACTTTGTACCGTTAAATGTGATTACTTTGTGCAGCCGAAGGCTATCTTGCAGCATCTCTAAAGGAAAATCGCACCGGGAATACAAAGGACAATCGCATCTTTTCAACAGTTGTAAAAATTTGTAAACTTACTAAAAATAGCTTATTACCTTTTGGTTTAGGATAAGAAAAGACTTTTTGACTTAGGAGTGAAAGTCGAACTCAAGTTAAAGGAAAAGAGAGGATGTTAAAACAATATAGTGACTTACAGAACAAAATTGAAAATAGCTCATGGTTAGGTAAAGAAATGTTACCGATTGGTGAGACATTTTCCTCCGCTTTTGGCAGTGGTCAAGTTTGGTTCACTCAGCAAACGGAAATTCAGTATTTACAAAACTTTTCGGAAACCCCTTTTCAGGATTTACTGAAGGGTGAAGATGAACTCACAGATTTAATTAAAGCCTGTAGTTTATTATTTCTCGAATCTTGTTACAGTATTAACTCAGCTTACAATTCTGAGAAATATTCTAATCTTCAGAATGCCGCTTACCAGAAACTCAAGACCACCGAGATTAATGAATCAGAAACTTCATTTTATCGGCGCACGCTGAATGTGTATAACGAAGTCTTGAATTTACCCGTTTTAGCCGAACAAATTCCTCCAATGGACGGGGGGAAACCAACATCAGTTTATCTACAACGTTTGCGATCGCGCTATGACCAAGAAAAAAGTTCACTCCTCAGTTGGTTAAGCAGCCAATTGAAAAAACTGAAAACCCTAGCCGGAAAAGCAAGACGCAGACTCTATGGCAAAACCTATCGGGCGAGGAAAGCCTTAGAAGAAATGGAGTCTCCGACGCAATCTTTACCCAGTGGAGGAGAACTGAATTTTGCTCCCGTCCCCGTAGGCCACCGGGCTAGTATTCAAGTCACCACCGAGGTATTATCTCAAATCGCCAGTTGGTTTATTACCGTCTGGACGGGAGGAATGAATGCAACCTTATTGCAAGGATTGTCTCATTGCGCCGCGTCCATTGCCGCTAAATTCTTTCAGAGTGATGGAGCAGAACTGGCTCGCTATTTGGGAGCGCATTTTCTTCGGGCAACCCAACAGGCATTACCTCGGATTTTGGGTCGTACTGGAACTGGGACAACGGCATGGAATGTTTTAATTACGTTTGCTCCCGTGATTTTAATGGCCGCTATCTTAATCGTTATGGCAATTCGACAAAATCGAGAAACTCAGTTAGGAGAATGGCTGTATGTGTTTGGCATCAAATCTGATGAAACCGAACAGCCAGATTTTAGTATCAGTCAAGTGGTTCAAGAATCTGAATTGAGTCTGCGGCGAAAATTACTCGATTTGGCCGGAGAACTCTTAGACTATACCGGACGCTCTTATCCCAGACTGTTAGGCTTTATTACAGATAAGAAAAATGGAACAGAAGAAGTGGGATTAGCTCTGGATTTAACCAATCTGACTACTCCCGTCAGTTTGCCTCAATCGGAAGGACACCAGTTATTTGAACAATTAGAACCGCGAACTCAATTGGATTGGGGGGAAACCCAACAACTGCCACCAATGCCAGTCACTCCCAATCCTAATCCACCTCCTCCTGATCTCCCCATTAATCGGGACCCCACTCCACCGTTTTAAACCACCGCAGTCTCTCAAGGCATGAAGTCACCTGCGCTTAGCGCGTCTTGCGACGCATACAGTGTGAGGCTTCTGGTGGCATTTCAATCCCATGAGCAATACATTTTTTTCACCTTTGAGCAACAAAAGCAATAGAAATGATTATTGAATCTGTGACCATTAAAACGATTTATGATGGAGATACTCTCCTTTGTGACAATGAGCAAGGGGAAACCTTGACCTGTCGAGCGCGGTGGATCGATACTCCAGAAATTCAAAAAGGGGCATCCAGTTCTGATCCTATCGACTTAGCCCAATGGCGTTGGGGAAAAAAAGCCAAAGCGTGGGTACAAGGGAAAGTCTCAACCTTGTGGATTGTTAGACAAGGGCGCGATCGCTACGACAGAATCCTAGCCGATTGGCTCACTCGTCCCTGTTTAAGTGTCTCGTCATCGGTGCAAGTACAATTGGTCAAAGCTGGATTAGCCACCACGTTTTTACCTTACAAAAAACTGTATATGTTGAGCGATTGGGAGGTGAATTTATACACTGCTTTACTTAAAGCCGGGGTGACAGCCTACCGTCGTCCCACCGGATTCTGGACTGATGAGAATTTTACCTTGCCTTACCAATGGAAAAAAGACCGCAATCCATGAACTGAACTTTTTTTTTCAGACTAAAACTATGCGTGCAGAGTGTATTCACCAAGAGTCTCGAAGAACAGAATTTTTAGTATGCGAGTGATGTGAACAGTGATTTCTCCCACGAGACTTTTCCTATGCACAGAGGAAAAATCATATAAGTTATAGGGCTTATGCGTGCAGGTCTGGATTCCCAGTTTGCTGACGATTCCACGCCGCGAAAATTTGGCTGCGTAACCCGCGACTGGTCGAACCCGCCAGGTGTCTCGTAGTGGAGTAAGACGAGTCCGATTCTGAAGTCTGTGACGAGTTTCCTTCCCCAGTCTCCGAATGTGGGTCTGATGGGTTAAATCCCGAATTTTGGAAAGACTCTTCAGATTGTTCTGGGGGGTCTAGATGAAAAGTGTCGATTAATTGGTACACCCGCACTCGTTTTCCATTGCGAGTTTCTTGGCCTAAGCATTCTAGACTAAAGCCAAGGGTCTGTAAGAATTGTTTGAAAATGCGGATGGGTTCATCTCGATAAGGCAGAAATCCCAAAACGGCTTTGATTTCCGACAAATTGGCATTGGCCCAAGCCACCCATTGCTCAGAAAAATCGAGTTTGGTAAAGGTCGCGCCGTTGAGTCCCCGTTCGATCAGTTGAGGAATCTCAAAGAGGTCATAGATGGTCATTTCCCCCGATTGCAGAGACTTGACAATATCGGGTTTGAACAGTTTACTGGGGGATTCTTCTCCCATCAGTTCCCGAATTTTCTGTAAATCTTGCTGATGGACAGCTTTGCGGTTGATTCGGAGGTAATAATCCCTTCGTAGTTTGGCATACATTCCCTCGGCATCGAGTGCCACAAATTCTGGGGTAATGTCGTCTTCAGAGAGTCCATAACGATTGATAAGTTGGGCTTTTTCGTGAGCATACCGTTGGCTTTGAGTCATTTCCATCGGTTCATCGGTTAGGTTAATATTAGAACAATTAGCGTGGGCGATCGCCTGGTGTCGTTCTTGTTGACTGCGGATTTTACTATTCTTGAGATGATAGGCCACTTGGCTTTTCTGGTCGGCTTGAATACCATCTTGGTTGATTAAGGTATATCCTTGTTCTTTTAACCGGTGATAAATGGTGTCTCGGTAATGTTTAAATCCTTGGTTATGGCGACAAGCATATTGAGCATAGGCCATTAAAGCCGCTTGGTTTTCTGTATCGGGTTCGTCCCAGTTTTTCAGTCCGTTGGCTAATTGTCTCAGATGAAAGGCCGCGGTGCGATGGGTGGTTCTCAACAGTTGTTTCACAGAAGTCACCCCGCCGGCCAGATAAGAAAATCCCGCCTTTTGAGCCACATAAATATGTCGAGGGGCATTAAGTCGATATCGTTCCATCCCCTGTAAAACACCTTCAACCGTTTGTGTCCCGGTGGCCAGAACCCAAACAGAATGAAAATGAGGAACGGTGATTGAGATGCCCGTTTCAACAGTTGGAGAGCATAACACGACATCATATTGAGGGACTAGAGTATTGAGTCCTTTGAACGTGCAACGATAAGCCGGATGGTCAGGATCAGAGATGGTTTCGGCATCAATACGTAAAATGGTTTTTTCTGGGAACTGTTGAGCGATAACTTTTTCCAGATTTTGAGTGCCGTGGGTGGATTGCGCTTTCTGGCCCGAACAGTGAACTAAACAACGTTCTCCTGCGGCGATGGCGTTGAATAAGCCACTTTCTAATTCAAAAGGGTCAGAATAGGTATAAGCGGTTCGGTTGAGACCAGGACGATATTCATTTTCTACAATCCACTGATTGAGGGAAATTCCGGCTAATCGTTGCAGAAAATCGAGAGATAAGCGAGATAAATCTGCATCCGACACCAACAGTTTGCCGCCGGTGGCTAAAATAATGCGGATGGTTTCTTGTAAGGTTTCGAGAATGCGCGTTCGTGCTTTGGCACAGGTAGCCGAATTGAGTAAATGCCAAAGCACTTGTTCGATTTCATCGAGAATTAACCATGCTCCTTCGTAATCAGCAGGATTGAAACTGGATTTTTTCGACTGGGCGTAAAAACTGTCAATACATAAGCCAATGCCTAAAATTCCTTGGGTGGGGCTATCTTTGAGGAAATCCACATAATCTAAACCTAAGCGATCGCAGAGTTCAATCCCCAGTTGAGTCCGGTGAGTGACGAGAAGGATTTTGCCTCCGGTGCGAGTCTGAGGTTGAATTTGGTGGGCTAACCATTCGGTTTTGCCTGTGCCTTTGGAAGATTTTAACCCAATTAATTGAGCGTTACGGGGAGGGGTTAAGGTGGTGGGTAAATATTGTTCGGTGATGCGAACAGTGACGAGGGAAGATAAATCCGCTTGTTTATCCAGTTCCCAAGTGGCTAGAGGACTTCGCTGTTGATACAAGTCTTCTAAGGTGTCTGTTCCTCGGTTCACCAGTAAATCATCTATGCCTTTTTCGGGATAAGGCCACGCTAAGACAGAAACTCGACATTGGGCTTGTTCGAGTAATTTTCCTGTGATGAGAAGGGCTTTTTCAACATTGTGTCGCGTTTTGGGTTTTTGGTCTTGGTCGAAGGCGAGGATAAATTCTCGTCCCGGTTGACAAAAGGCTTTCAGTTCAGGAATGAGGGTTTTGGGGATTTCATTGCCTTGTTGGTCTTTGGCACGATAGCCATTGTAAATTCCAGGGAGAGCGATCGCATCATACCCGACTGAAATTAAAGCCGCGGCCTTTTTTGCCCCTTCTGTAAGGATGATGGGGGTAGGCTCAGTTTGGGCGGCCAACGCTCGCCAGCGTTGAGGAAATCCTAAGAAAAAAGCACGAGTGGGCGTTTTACTAGGATGTTCATATTTGATGAGTTTGCGGCTAGTTTGAGAAAAAATGGGACGGTCGGGCTTGAAGCATCCCCATTCCATGGCTTGGTCTGATAAAGGATCGTATCCACTACACCACCAGCCGCCGTGTGAAGCGTTCTCATACCGTTTCAACCAACGAGTTCGCAATTGGCCGGGATTCGTCCGTTCGCTGTGGGGGAGGGCGTAACAAAGATTTTCGTAGACGGCCTCTCCTTCTAAACTGCGGAAATTTAAGGCAATGAGGTCGTCTGAAATGGCACTGGCCTTGAATTCCCGGTAATCGTGAGGCTTGATTACAATCGGGGTTTTCTCACCGTGAGATGATTCTTCAACTAAGGAATGACTGAAATTTGGCGTAAGATTGTAGCCAAGTTGGATTTTTTTAGGTAACATGGGAAGCAAAGAATATTTTGTTTGTTGAACGGCATGGCCTTCAAGCTATGACGTTCTGTTTCTTTTACTCTGAACCTACTAGGTTGCCTCCTAGTAGGTTCTCCTCTTTTGGGAAGTAAGGAATTTTCTAATCTCTATATCGGCCAAAAGAGTTTGGGGTACGGTCATAGGACAACGTAACCCGTTAAAGGGAAAAAATCTTGTGGGCAGTAGGCAATCCTCCATTTTTGGATGAATGTTTGAATGTCCCTCCCATTATACGGGTCTATCTGTCTCTTACGCCTTTGATTTCCCGTTTTTTTTGCAAACCTTCATCTTTTGATGATTGCGCCCAATGCAAGAACGGGCAACAACAAACCATGAAGCTTTCATCGAGGGGAATTTAGCTGGGTTTCTTTGCCCTGTCATTTCTTAGAAGTCATAGTTGTCGGAGGTTGTAAGGGAAAAATTCTACCCGTTAACGAACCCCTTATAGAGCGCGTCTCATAGACAGCCGGATTCGCACAGTCGGAGGCCATCACATAAGTACCACCAAGGGGCATCACGCAAGCATAGCCTCCGGTGGCCACACAAACCTAGCCAAAGGCGATTGTTTCGCACCACCGGGGGCCATCCCACAAGCACCATCGGAGGCCATTAGTTCGTATCGCCGGGGGCCATCCCACAAGTACCACCGGGGGCCATTGCTTCGCCAGCCCTGTCAAGGTGGGTAACGGGATATATCGGTTTGGAGTCGCCCTTCCCCCCCCAACCCCCTTTCCCAAGGGTGGGAGAGGGGGAGCAAGTTTCTATCATTAGTGTCTAAAAAACGGTTTCTCGTTGCCAAATTTGTCACCTTGACAGGGCTGCTATTGCTTCGCACCAACGGAGGCCATCACCCAAGTATAGGCACAGGCAATTCACGTTGGGGTGAATGCTTAAAAGAAGGCCACCCCCCGAAAACCGATTTAACCTCCCCTCCCACCAAGAGAGAGGAGGGTAGCTGGATTATCTTCTATGGGGTGGAAAATCAATTAGTATTCGCTTGGCAACATCAAAACCCCCTGCTGCCAATAGAGATGGACTTGAGCTAAGGGGAAGTCAGTATAGTGAATATCCTGACGAATCGCAGGTTCAACTCCGACCATGGGAGTATCTTCCCAACAAGTTAAAACCGCTTGATAGTTGGCTTGAGGCTGGATGACCGGATGCTCGTGTCCGACCACCAAAAACCACAGTTGAAATGCCTGATATTTTGGAAGGTTGCGGAGTTGAGGTTGATATGACCCAATGGCATCTAGTAACCAGTAGGCTTGTCCTTCTTTTGCTAAGAATTGTACTCCATCGGTATAGCAGAAATTTAACCAATGTCGATAATATTGAGTTGTTCCAGTAAATTGTTTGAGGTTCGCTTCAGTTAACATAACCTTACTTTGAAAACATCTGAATCTAAAGGCGATAGCTTATCCCTTGATTTGGACGTTAAAACCGAACAATTATGCACTATCGTTTCAAGAGGGTGAAGTTAATTTTTGTAAATTTATGACTTTAGTTGTTATGATTTCTGGCAGTCGAACGATTCAAAAACTTCCCCTCCCGGCACTACAAGCCATGAATCGAATAATGCAAAAGAAATTTCATGTCATTGTAGGCGATGCTTCTGGAGTTGATTGTCTGGTTCAACGCTATTTGAGTTTTCATAAATACCCTAATGTCACTGTGTATTATGCGTTATTCTTAGGTCATGGAAAACCGAGACATACGATGGATTATCCGGCCATTGGCATTCTGGGTAATTATCAAGAACGGGATAAACAAATGTGTCAGATGGCGGATTATGCTCTAGCGATTTGGGATGGTCGTTCAAAAGGAACAAAAGTGAATATTGAGCGCGTTCCTAAAACTAGAGTAATTTTAGCATAAATTGATTGCCCTAACTTCCAATAGTTAGGGCTTTTTTGTTTCAAACTGTCGCTATCGCGGAGAGATAAAAATGAGTTGAATCAACATCAATGAATTTACAATTAATGAATGGAAAAGTTACCGGATTTGTGGGAAAAAATAAAATCTATATTGGTCGAGAAAATCGTCGATATCAACTTGCTCCCAGTCCTTTAGCCAATCCTTATGTTATTGGGAGAGATGGCAACCGGACTGAAATTATTGCTAAATATCGACTTTGGTTATGGCACAATATTCAACATTGGCAGAAGACAAGGGAATTAAATCCAGTTATCGAAGAATTATTAAATATTTGTGAACGCCTTTCACAAGGTCAATCTCTCATTTTCACCTGTTGGTGTTCTCCCAAGGCGTGTCATGGAGAAGTTTTAATTCGTTGTGTTCACTGGATGATGCAACAAGATTTTACCTCATAATAGGTAGAGGAACTTCATTTCCCAGTAAAAAATTGTAAATAAATCAACAAAGTACAGAGTATCGAGCATTAAAACTCGCATTAAGAAAGTTAAACCAATTTGCTCAATCTCAACAACTTCCCATTTATTTACCCAATCGTTTAGGCTGTGATGAAGCTGGAGGAGATTGGGAAACCGTAAGCCGTTTGATTTTGAAACATTGTCCAACTGCGCGAATTTGTGAGATTGATACCTAGTTTTTGCAAAAAACTGTATCACTGTATTGTTTTACTCTAGCCAACGAGTGAGTAAGAATTGGATATGATTTTTACTCACTCGTTGGGTGGGATGTGTTTGAGATAGTTATATCAAGAGAACAGTTGAGCTATCGCATTTGAGTATAGTGTTTTGGAAAAGAAGTCATGAAAGTTTTACAATGTCATAGTAAAGGAGATTTACGCTTTTCTCCCTTCTTTTGTCAAGTCAGTTTTGCAGGAGTTAAGAGAAGCATTGAGACTCATTATCAATGTGCAAAACGTTTTAAATTTGCTCCAATTCCTAAAAGTTGGAAAGAAGCCAAAGATTATCAAAAAGCCGGGTTTGAGCGATTAGGATTTCAATTACCGAATGGTTTATATTTACCTCCCGACACTTACGAGGTGCAAGATTTAGCCGTTCAATTTTATATTGCTTTATGGTATAAATATCTGCGGTTACATCCTCAGTTGATTGAATATGCGAGTCAGTTTGACGAATTTGAAGATATTTTTAAAGGACAGTTCCCTTTTAGTCAAGCTGATGTGATTCGACAAGCTGTTCAAGAAGGAATTGAAAGTTTAAAACCCTTGTGTAGTGATTTTCTGAATTTATGTTCTCACTTTATTCAGCAAGATATTTTGACCGTGCAAAAGGGAATTATCGTTCATCAGGTGGACTGTGAAGGAAAGATGCAATCGAAACTCGGCCAACGCATTCGTGAGAAATATCCCGCAGTGTATGAAGCCTATCTAGACTGGTATCACAAGGATAAAATGACGTTGGGTACAGTACAATTGGTGAAAATCCATCAAGACTTTTATGTGGCTAATTTAGCGGGTCAAGAGAAATACAGTCTATTCCGAACTCAGGCTTTCGGGTCTCATACCGATTATGATGCTGTACAAACGGGTTTAGTGGAACTCGAACATCAAGGGAAACAGTTGAACCTCAAGCCCTTCATTCCTTATCGGATGGGATGTGGTTTCGGAGGAGGCGAGTGGCGTATCGTCTGTGGTTTAATCCTGAAGCACTGTCCTTCGGCTTTGATTTGTAAGTGCTAAAGTCTATCCAGACAGGAGAGAATAGAAGATAATAGTTGTTATTCTCTCCTGTATTGTGAAGATAAATGTAGCCTATGCAGTCAATCCAGTCTTATTCCAGTTTGATTAAAGAATTACGGGAACGCTTACAGTTGTCTCAAGAGAGCTTGGCTCAACAGTTAGGCGTTTCTTTTCAGACCGTTAGCCGTTGGGAGCGCGGTCTGGCCAAACCGTCTCGGTTAGCTTTAAAAGTTTTGCAAGACCGAGTGGAAGCGATGGGCGAACGAGGTAGCGATTTGTTGACCTATTTTTCATAGGGAGGGTCTGCCACCGTCCCAGTCCTTTTCTATTTTTTCGTAAGGGAAATATTAATGGATGCGGTCTGCTAGGCGAGTGTAGCGGCGAGTATCACGAACTTGATTGAGCGCGATTGCGATCACGCAAGCACAGTCGGAGGCGATCGCGCAGCGTCCCCTAGGGAATCACTTTTTAACTGCCGATAACGATGGCCAATCGTCGGGCTTGAGTGAAGGGCATATGGCCAGAAACTCACTTCAACTCACTTCCCGGTCAAGGAGCAACCGGGTGAAGAAATGGAATAGTGTTTCTTTGAGCTAGTGTATAGATTTCCTTACTCAGAGTCTTTCTCCCGTTCGACTTTTTCCCAGAGTGCTTCAAGAAGCCACTGGTGACGACTAGGAGAAGGACGGCGGGCAGCAACAAGAGCATCAATAGACTGAAGGAGATCGGTCGGGATTCGTAGAGAAACATTGGTCGTTGAATTTTCAGTTGAACGGTTTTCTGTTTCTGTGGGTTCTGTACTCCCTTTCTTAATGAAATCATTAACGTCTTTTTGTTTTGGGCGTTTTTGAGGCATCTGTCTTAGTAGTCTGACCAGTCAATCAATTTAGTATTAGAATGATATCATTTTAATATTATTGTGAAACTAGAATAGTATTAAAATAATATTAGTTTGAGCTAAATATGATATCATAGAGAGCTTGAATTTCGCGGTTGGCTTTGAGATTGCGATCGCGGCCTGTTAATTCCACAACACTGAGACCTTGATCGGTAGCTCGACGAAAGGCTTTGCGATTAACAATCGCAGTAGGTATATACTCTAATTGAGGGTAATCTTGGGCGACGGCAATGGCTTCGGTATTGTCTCGGCTCGTGTGTTTGGGATCAGCACGATTCAAAATGCAGATGGCGCGGAGTTTTTCATTAAAAGCACGAGCTTCATCGAGGAGTTCTGATACGGAATCTAAGGTCCAGACATCAAAGGAACTGGGCAAAAAGGGAATGATGACTAGATCAGAAATAGAAAGGGCGGCGCGTTGTCCTGCGGTATCCCGGCCACCTACATCAATCAAAATATCATCATGTTTGGATTGAAGTTTGAGGATTTCTGAGCGTACTGATGCTCCATGCAGTTTAATGGCAGTGTAGCTGGTTAACTCTGGGTTTTCATTGCGAAGGAGAGAAAAATCTGAAGAAGACCCTTGAACATCTGCATCTACCAACAAAACATCTTTGCCCGCTTGCGATCGCATAATTACGAGATTAGTGGCTAGGGTACTTTTGCCAGCCCCTCCTTTGATCCCACCCAATGTTAAAATCATACTATTTTTGTATCAAAGTATTATCACTATAATACCAAAATCATACTGTTTTAATATAAAAATAGTTTTACTTTGATATCATTTTGATATCAAAATAGAATCAGAGAGGGGAAAGTGCCATCAGAGAAGTTTTGCCATGAAGAGAGGAATATGATGGATTAGGCAATAATATTCTCTATTGCAGCAATCTGCGCGTTCGTTGCATCATAGCCATAGATTTTGAATTGGTCAGTATAGAAGGGGATTGAGTAACGTTAAAGCGTAAACTAGGCAGTAAGCATGACAGAGAGAGACTCTAATCCTGTTTCAGTCATTCCCAGTAAGCATCCTCTCTCATAAATCCCAAACCCGCATGACTTTCCAACCCTCCTTTTCTCCCAACCTATCCCACCCCCCCCAGCAAGTGGCCGTCTTCGTCACCTCAGAGTATGAAGGCATTACCCACAATGGGGGAATTGGGACGTATTATCGCACCCTCAGTGAACAGTTCACGGCTGCCGGATTTTATATTATCTTACTGTTAGCCCAGACCTCAGAGCGATTTCAAGGAAAATCCAGTCAAACTGGACTCAACCAAGTTTTTTCTCTTACCGAATGTCCAGAGGTGTTGAACTTATCCCCTCAGCAACAGCAACTCCTCTCCCAGTTAAAACCTGAACAATGGGTTGATCGCCAAAATTACTGGGCATTATTTTTTATTCAGTCCATTGCTGCAACTTTCCCAAATGCCTATCTGTACATTGAGTTTCCTGAAATGTTGGGGTTAGGTTATCGTACCCTGCAAGCAAAACAAACTGGACTTTTAAACAAAAATTGTATCATTGCTGTCACCTTACACAGTGGTCAAGAATGGATGATTGAAGCCCATGGCCAGTATGTTTCCGCTGTCCCCCATTGGTTTTTATCCACCAGTCATTATGAACAATATTGTTTTAAAAATGCCGATTTAGCCTTCTTTTTATCCTATTTCCTCAAAGAAAAAGTCGAACAGTATGGCTGGAAAACGGATCATGCTTTACATCTTCCCCTTTGCTTTTCTGTCCTTCACTCGTCACCGCCGAACCCAGTAGAAAGAACAGACTTGCAAGAGCTTATCCAAAATAATAAAATTCCCCTCGTCTTTTTTGGACGCTTAGAAGAAAGAAAAGGACTCTTAACATTTTTAGAAGCTATTGAAAGTCTTGATTCTAGTATTATTGAGCGAATTTATATTATATTTTTAGGTAAAAATGTCCCTTTTCAAATCCAAGATTTCCAAAATTTAGACAGTAAACAGTATATCAAAAAAAGGTTAGAAAAAAACTATAACTATAGTATTGTAACCGACTTATTTCGTCAAGAAGCTATCAACTTTATTCGTTGTTTATCTCATCCTATTATATGTCTCACCAGTCATCAAGAAAACTTTCCCAATACCGCTTTAGAAATGGGACAATTGCCAATCAGTTTAGTGGTTTCCGATACGGGAGGATTTCGTGAAACCTTGAGTTTAATTGAACGAACCGCAGGTATTTATTGGTTTAGACCGAAAGACTCTAAATCTCTGTTACAAGCCTTATTACAAGCAATTTCAGCCTATCCAGAGGCATTAGAAACACCACTACCAAAGTTTTTTCAAGATATTAATCAATGCTTACTAGATAAAAGACGGAAATACATGACACAAATATTGGGACAACTTGAATTATCATCAGTTTATCTTCAAAAAGAAAGCCAACCGATAAAACTATCATCCGTTTCTCCTCAAAAAGAAAGCCAACCGAGACAGTGGCTATTAGGGATGACCTCAATGGAAGAACAGTGTTTTCTAGAAGATTATGCACGAAACACTTATTCCGGTCAAGGAGAAATCGTTGAATTGGGGTGTTGGTTGGGTTCATCAAGTATTTCTTTGGCTCAAGGATTAGAAGCGAATTCTAGAGTGACTCAAAAAAGCCAGCGTATTCATGCTTACGACCTATTCATTTGGTTTTCATTAGCCAATATGGAACAAAGTGTAATTGGTACTTCTTTAGAAGAAAAATATAAAGATGGGGATAGTTTCTTAGATGAATATTTAAACCGCATTACATCTTGGCAAAATCTTATTCAGGTTTATCCTGGCGATCTAACCCAACTCGGTTGGAATCAAGCACCGATTGAATTTTTATTCATTGATGCCATGAAGTCTTTTGAATTAGCTAATAGCATTAAGCAGAATTTCTTTCCAGTATTAATCCCCAATCTTTCTCTAGTCGTCTATCAAGATTTTGCTCATTTTCATACTTCTTGGATTCATTTAATTATGTATCGTCTGCGAGAGTATTTAGTTCCTATCGATCATCCTTTTATGTACTCATCAAGAGGTTTTCGTTATGTCAAACAAATTCCCGATCGCCTCTTAACAACGAATTGGTCTCTCGCAGATTTTTCAATAGATGAAGTAGAAGCAGCTTTCAATTATTCATTGGAGATTACACCAAAGTCAATGCAAGCCAACGTTATGGCGGCTAAAGTGATGTATTTTATTCACTCTCGAAAATTTGAGCGTGCGAGTTTAGAATTTAAGAAAGCCACATCACAATTAAAGTCTAATGAATGGCGGGAGTTAGTAGAGGTGCAAAAAACTGCTAAAAAGTATTATGCCCTTGATTTATTGAGTTAAATTAACAATTTCGGTAGTGAGATTTAGTTTATGGATAATTCAACAAGTTGAGATTAGAAATAAAACGGTAGTCTTTCTGGTTTTTGCTGAGTAGGGCAATATTTTCTGAAATGGCTGTTGCAGCAATGAGGGCATCAGGAATGAGTAGGTTATGGCTAAGATTGTAGGTTTGTATGAGTTGGATGGCGGTTTTAGAGATTATTTCGTTTAGGTGTAATCGATGCAATTGACTGAGAAATTGATTGAGGTGTTGCAATTCTATTTTGTTACGACAACCGACAATTAATTCCATTTCTGTAATACTGGAAATGTTGAGTTGATATTGTTGAGATTCTTGGGTAAGGCGTTTTTTTGCAGTGTTGTCGTTGTTGGCAATGTCGATTAAAATATCGGTATCGATGAGTAATTTCTGCATATTAGCGAGTCCATTGATTTTGACGAAGGTTTCGCACCCATTGTCCGCTATCTTGAGTTTCGGGTCGATCACTCCACATTCCGACAAAGTTTTGATTTTCTAGGTTGAATGGGACGGGTTGGGCTTGATTTTTTTCAGCTTTGGCTTTGAGGAATTGGACAAACTCGGCAACCCTTTGCTGGGATTCTGGAGATAGTTTTAGAATTTCAGTTTTGAGGGTTTCAATTTCAATCATGGTTAAGGTGTCCTGCAATCATTAATCAATCTATCTAATTTTACCAAATTGCGTCGTTAATAACACATTTGCTGGGTTTCACCACAAAGACACAGAGACAAGAATTGAACAAACTCGCAACCCTTTGCTGGGATTCTTTAGTAGGGCTGCGATTGATAACCTTACTCCCAAAAGAATTTTCTGCCTAAGTAGTCTTCTAATTGTCGGTTATGCGGTCGGAAGAAATCGGCAAGTTTTTGATAGAGTTCATCGCTAATTTGGGGATAAGAACTAGCATTATATTTAGGATAAGAATTAAGAGGATAATCGGGAATTTCTAAAAAGTCATAAACTTGTCTTAGAGTTTGCGCTGTATTATGATACAAATCTTCACTCCGCAAGATTAAAAACTGCTCTGATGAAAATAATGCCATCCATTCCTGAATAAAGTAAATGTATAAGCTAAACCATAAATATCCTCGTTCTGTCTGCCAATATTGAGTTAAAAGATTATCTGAGTCAGTTAATTGAGATAGGTAATTTATTTCTGAAGTAATAGCAACTTCAAGGGAACGATTTTCCAGCCCCATTCTACTCAACATATAATACTGAGAAATTGCTCGGTCAATGGGATGTCGGAGTAGGACAATTAACTTAATCTTCGGGAAAGTTTGATGAACTTTATCCGCTACACCATGACTCACTAAATACCAAGGGGTTGCTTCTCCAGTTTGGAAAGAACCACCAATTGGAAGAGGAGGGAATTGTGCTAAATACCACTCTAAACCGAGTTCAAAGTTGCTATTAAAAAAATGTAATTCTTTTTGAAAAGGACACAGGATTTTAGGATGTTCGGATAAGTATCGATAGACTGCACTCGTCCCCCCTTTTCCTATCCCAATAATGAGAAAATCTACTCGGGGAACTTTGGGACGATCGCGATAATAATGAGGATCGTACTTATTAAAATAAACCTTCTGACTCATACCAGTTTTAAAAGCAGCGATCGCTTCAGTGATTTTGCCCTGTTTGGTGAAAACATTGCCCATTACTGCATAAGCATCGGGAGAAACAGAAGGATGCTGCAATATCTGCTCGTAGAAACAAATAAAATTATCTAAATCAGGAATTTCAATTTGATCTAATCTCAGACTTGAGTTTAACAGTGAATGCGGCCACGTTAAAGCAGGATTATTTTCAATCAGAGCGAAACAAATATGAATTGCTTTTACAGTCTTTCCTTGGCGAAATAGCTCTAATATTTCTGTGTCCTTGTATTTTGTCGGAGTCATTGAGTTTAGTTGATCGGACTCAGAAGCAAAATTTTTTTTTACTGTCTCAACTCCAAGAGTATATTGAAGCATCTGCGATCCTTGATAGATTAGTCCCATTTTTTCTAACAAGCTCTGCAATATAGATAACTCCCACTCTAAATTTTGTCGTAAAGCCATTTTGCACACTTGTAAAGCGAGTTCAAATTCCCCCATTTCATCATACAAATGGGCAATTTTGTCGTAAAGAGAATAAGAGTTAGGATTTATTTTTAGGACTTGACGGTAATGGTCAATTAAACGCTGTTTTTGAGTTTCCCTCATTTTAAGATCGCTTGATCGCTTTTTTTAATAACAGTTTCAGTAACGCTTTGATGGATAGATCGTCAGGAGATGGAATTTTCGGCTGACTCACTACAGAGACTTGTTCCGGTTTTTGCTGCTGTAAGTATTCTGCAAGTAACGATAACGCCTCCTGTTTATTTTCCTCGGTAATTTTCAAAGAATCACTAATTTGATGGGAATGAATGGTGTTTTCAATTGCTGCGATAACTTCAGCTTGACTGGCGCAAATTTGGAATTTTGGGATGTTTTCTCCTTTCTCGATATCTTTTCTCATTTTATCCCAATACTCCCCCGCCTGATGGCGGGAAGCAGCCAATTGGTAATCTAAAAATTGACTAAATTTTTGCAAAAGTTGGGGAGAAAGTGAATTGTTGGAGGAAGATTGATAATCTAAAATTGCCAATTGAGGAAACTGCGATCGCAAAATCGGTAAAAAATAATAGACAATCTCTCCTCCCGAAATAAGAAGACTTTTAACTTGGCGAGACGCAATCAGATAACGGGTTAAAGCCAACCAATCAACCGGAGAAAATAAGTGGGGAAAATGGAAAATTTCGGGAGTCGCCGAATAAAAGAACTCTGCGAGAGAATGGTCTCCAGAAGACGTAGTAGCAATGACAATTTCATACCCTTGTCTTGCCAATTGCTGCACGAGTTCGCAATTCCAATGGGTGAGGTCGTTATTGTCTAAATTGGGACAGAAGAGGAGAAGGCGTTTTTCGGCCTCTACGGGATTGTCTGGAGACAAGGGAAGATTAAAGTAAAATGGGAGTTGCTCTGGTGGGGAAATGGGACGATCATTTCCCGTTTCACAAAGAGGAGGAGTTTCTGAGAGAGAATGAGCGATTGTTTCAGAGTAGCGAGACTGAATGGCTTGCATTTCTGCCTTAGCTGCTTCAAACTGTTGGGGAACAATTGTAGGAGTCGTTTGTTCTGTGGAACGATAACCATCGAGAAATTCGGGAATTGTCTCGCCTTTTTGCTGTTGGGATAGGGCCTTCAAACACCGTTCCCAGTCCGTAAACCATTGTAAGGACTCATCAAACCCTCCGACTTTGGTAAACTCCCTGAGACGATAGAGGGGGTGACTCCACATCCCTTCTTGAGAGAGGATGCGTTGGGGGTCACGCAAAGAAGCTGTCCACCAATGTTCTTCCCCTTGAAATACGATGGAATAGCTATTCACTAGGGAATATTCAGGATGACTTTCAAGGAAAAGAACTCCTTTTTCAAGATAAGTGGGGTCGAGAATGCTACCAATGCCAAGAAAACAGAGATATTTTCCTTTCGCTTGGGCTACAGCCCGATTATAACTGGCGGCTTTCCCTTGGTGTAGGGGTTGGGAGATGATGCGGATTTTCTCTGTCCTTTGGGATAGGATAGTTAATAATTCCTTCATTTCCTCCCTTACTGAACCATCATCGACAATTAACCATTCAAACTGGGGTAAGGTTTGATTAACCACTGTGCGATAGGTGGTTTCTAGGGAATAATATTCGTCGAAACAAGTGGAAATAATGGACACTAGGGGCGTTTTGGTGGGTTGAGGTTGGAAAAATCGTAGCTTTTGTCCAGCGATACGGCAGATACTGTCTTGAACCCCTGGAGTTTGATGAGACTGAGGTAAGGGTTGGAGGGGGTCTGAGGAAATACGACCCAGTTTTTGCTGGAACTGAAACCATTTATTGCGGAGTCGCCAAAATTTACTGCGCTGTATCTCTGCTAAGACAGTTTCTTGTCGTTGCCATTCCCACTCCGCTTTTTGATAGCGTAATAGCCAACTTTGCCATTGACTGTCCAGCCAGTCTTTTCCCTTTTGGAGTTCTTTGGTCCAAGTTTTGAGGTCGGTCAACTGAGTTTTGGTTTGGGTGAGTTCCTGATACAGTTGTTGGGCGGTTAGCTGCCAAGCGCGGTTTTGAGGGGTGGAGAAGTCCAGGTTGTTCAGGTTAGTGGGTTCGGGGTTGGAAGGGGTTTGCCGGAGTTGTTCAAACCCGGTCAGCAAGAGGTGAATTTGCCGTTTGTGCCAATGTTGGGGTTCAATTTGGGTGAGGTATTGGCGTAGGTAGTAGCGTTCTTGGGGTTGAAGGTCTGGGGTGATGCAGGGGGTATTTGCATGGATGCAATATAAGGGGTAGGGATAGTAGGCAATGGGGGTGTCGGTGGCTAAGGCGGCGGCGAACAGTTGCCAGTTTAAGGCGTGGATGTGGGGTTCGGTACTGTAGGGGAATTGTTGGAGAAATTCGGCTTTAAAGAGGGCGGTGAGGTCATGGGAGAAGGGGAATTCGAGGAGGTTGAGGAGGTTGCCGTCGATGAAGGTGATGTTTTCCGGTTCTCCGGTGGGGGTGAGTTGGGTGTAGGGACAGACGGCGATACTGGCTTCTGCGTGGGTGATGGCGGTGACGAGGGTGGCTAGGGCTTGGGGGTCGAGGGTGCGATCGCGTAGCGTCTCGGAACGAGAATCGCAGGTCAATGGTAAAATATAATCCGCCTCAAGTTGACTAATACCCTGATTATAGGCTTGACCAACGCTCAGATGATCCTTCACCCTGATAAACTTCGTATCCGGCCATTGAGTTTGGGCCTCAGTCACTTGGGCCATAATTTCCTTCGAGTCAGCATAGAGAACAACCCGTTGTAACGGTTGATAAGTTTGTTCTGCGAAATGCTGGAGGATGTCTAACAGAGGTTGAGTCGTTTGCCCATAGAACCAAACTAGGGCAACATTAGGCGTTTGGGGGGTTTTGGGGGCGTTAGCTAAAAAGGCTTCACTCATAAATTCTAAGCGTTGATTGAGTAAGGATTGATTGGTTTGAGTCAGAGTAGCTGTATCGGCAACCGTTGGCGGAGTTTGACGGTTGGCCAAGGCTTGGCAAAGGGTTTGGGCTAAGGCTTGGGGATGACTGGGGGGAAACCAATAAACTCCCGCCTGACGCTGAACTAAAGCTAAGGCTTCTCGCCATCCTTCAGCATCAGCGACAATTAAAGAAATGGGCAACTGTCCCATTTCTAAGGCCGTATTGGGAAAATTTTCTTGGCTGCTGGTGAGGCACACAAGAGGGTGGTCTAGTTGTTGGATGAGGTGTAGGGCTTCTAGACTAGAATAATGGGACTCAATGCGAAAATCGAGGGGTTCTAATGCTTGTTCGATATACTGTTGGCTATTGAGGTGAGAGAGTTGGGGAGATTGCAGTTGCACGACTTTCCCTAGAAAGATAATGTGCAGTTGTGCGGTAATGTGAGCAGGGAGAGAACGTAGGGCTTCGACAAAGGTTAATAGTCCTTTGCGTTCTTCTAGACGGGCAAAAAAGACGAGGGGAATTTTCTCGCTACTCGGAGGGGAGGGGGTGAGGTTATTGTCTTCTTTGTCTTGGGTGTTTTCTCCAGTAGGTGAGGGAGTCAGGTTATTGTCTTCTTCTCTCTTCTCTTGGGTGTTCTCTCCAGTAGGAGTAAGGAGGGGGATAAAGTAAGGTAAATGCTGAAGATGGTCTGTTTTGTAACCATATTCTTTGTATTTACTGGCAAGGAAGTGGGAAGGAGTGTAGGCGAGAGTCGCGTTTTCTAGGGAAAATTGTTCGTAATGATAGACTTGCCAAGACCATTGGGGGGAGTGGACTTGATATTGGCTGTTCCCTTCCCGTAACCATTCAAATGAACCGTGGGCAGTTACACCAAGCAAACAAGAATTGGGGAGTAAACCGCTTTGTTGGGCCTGAATGCTGCGGTAGCCAAAGCCCCAAATTTCGGGGAATTCTGCGTAAATAACGGCATCGGCTAGATGCTGGCTGAGGGCTTCTAGGAAGAAGAAGCTGCAATAACTGTCATAGTCAAAATTGTGAGGGTGGGAGGTTGGTTGGGTTTGGATTAGAATTTGCTGATGATGGGGTTGTAAAGTCAGAATTTGGGGAATGTCTTGGGTTGAGAAGGTGTGATGGACATTCTCAAAGGTGGCTTCACCCTGAAACGTTTGTTGAGTTTGACAGAGTAAGAGAATGATAGTCCAGTGTTCTTGTCGGAGTTTTTGGCTGAGTGTGGTGTAGTAAGTACCAATGCCACCGTTTTGAGAAAATCCTGTAAATTCGTTGGTGACGAGGACTGCGACTTTACTGGTGGCGGGGTCGAGGGTGGCTTGGAATTGGGGGTGTAATTTAAAAGTCGGTTGGGGGGGAGTATGATGGTTGGTGTCTGGGTTCATTCTCATCAAAGGGAACAGGGTTTTCTTAATTTTTATGCGCTAATCGTAGGCTAGGCAATGGTTCAATATCCTGTGTCAGTGATTCTCTGTACGGTAGAGCGAGGCAACTTTTTACATTATGTCATGGAGGAGGTACTATGGTTGCGGTCTTCCGTCTCAGAGTTAATTGTGGTGGTCAGTCCTTGCCAAGATGGGACAAATTCTATTCTTTGCAAGTATAAACCGTATATCGATCGCATTATTTACACAGCATTTAAAAATGTCAGTATTGCTCGAAATTTAGGCTTAAAGGCGGCTTCTCAAGAGATTGTACTCTATCTAGATGATGATGTAATCCCGTCTCAAGATTGGATACAACACCACGTCCAAGCCCATCAACAGGGAGGGAAGCGTTATGGTTGTGTAGCGGGAATTGTGATAGATTATCAGCGATCGACTACACCCGTACAGTTTGCAAGGGGGGTGAGTAGTTGTTGGAGTGAGAATTACCCAGTTTTATCGCCTCAGTTACAAAAACGTTATCTCTCTCGTCCAGAGTGGTTTCCGGGGGTGATGGGGGCAAATGCGTCGTATCAACGGAAAGCATTGCTGGAGATAGGGGGGTTTGATGAGTTTTTTGAGTATTTTCTGGAGGAGACGGATGTCGGTTTGCGCTTGTTGAAAGGAGGATATGAAATTACTTATATTGACGTGGCCATCACTCATTATGTGCAGCCGAGTCATAATCGGTATGACCGACTTCATTTGACTTGTTGGTATGCGTTGGCCAAAAATACCACGTATTTCGCTCTAAAACACCGATTACCCGACTATCCAGTGTTGCTGTTTTGGTTGCGGTTGGGGGGGTTGTTGGTTTATCGGTGTGGGTTGAGGATTTTACGTCTCAAGTGGACTCATGGTTTATCGAATGGAGTGTTGTTGGGCTATTTGCGGGAGTCTTGGTGTGGGTTTAAGGTGGGCTTAGAAGTGGGACTGGGGTTAAAAGTCGGAAAGGATATGTGAATTTGCTCCCTAACCCAAGATCGAAATGCTTTCATGGTTTGATTCCTGCCTTCAACTTTACTCCGTTCTAGATATTCAGGAATAATTTTCGTTAAAGAAAGTCTGGGAAAATGAGGACTTTCATCACATTGAATATAAACACCATCTTGCAGCACGTTAATTTCTAAACTTGTACCGTTAAAGCGCCAAAGTTCCCCGACTCCCAAGGCTTCATAATTGTTAAACCGAGTCCGGTATGTAATATCAATTTTAATGGCTAAATCTGGGGGTGGATCTATACTTAAAGAGTTACTTGCATATTGTTGATCTTTGTATGGGTTGATTGTTGGAATACCGCAATATTATTGTATCATTGCCCTTTTTTTTAAGGGGTAATATGAAATCCGCTTGATTTGTATTAAATCAATTTATTGTAAGCCTTATTGTAAGCCCTAAAGAGCTTACTACGAACTTATAAGGATTAACCGGATGTCATATAAGGCGGTATTGTAGGGGTTTATGCCATAAACCCTTCTGCCTCTACGCCACACCATAGTAGGGCTGGCCGATGCACTGCCCACCCTACCCCTGTTGCAACTCCAAGACGCGGCGGTAGTATTGGCTGGCGGCGGTGAGTTGGTTTTGTTGGGCTAAAAGGTCGCCTAAGCGTTCGTGAATGGGGCTGTGGTGGGGGTTGAGTTGTATGGCTTGTTCATAAGCGGTGATGGCTTCTGTGTCCCGTTTGACCTGTTCTAAGGTTTGCCCCAAGGCGAAATAGAGTTGCCAGTGGGGATGGCTTTCTAGGGCGGTTTGATAGGTGGTAATGGCTTCTTCTGGACGGTTTTGTCGGGTTAGGGTTTGACCGAGTTGTAGGCGGAGTTCGAGGTTGTCGGGTTGCAGGGTAAGGGCTTCTTGGTAGAGGTCGAGGTTGTCCGGTTGCTGGTTGATGCAGTGGCGATAGTAGTTGAATAGTCCTTCTTGGCCTTGGGTTTGTTGGAGATAGGTTTTGAGTTGGTTGAGTTCGTTTTGGGTTTGGTACAGTTGGTTTTGGAGTTGGTCAAACTGTTGTTTGGCTTGGGTTTGGAAGTGTTGCAGGGTTTGGCGGTATTGTTCTATGGCTTGGGGTTGGGTTGATTTTTCGGGGTGGAGGGGGTCGAGTTTTTCGGCGATGAGTTCGGGGGTGAGGCGATCGTAGGTGTAGGGTTCGGTTTTGATCAGGGTTACGCCGTCACCTTGGGGTTTTTCGCCCAAAATATAGCGGTTATAAAAGTCATCTTCGACGGCAAAGAGTTCGAGGGTTTCAGACTCGGCTAATTCTCGGTAGGCGAAGTGAGTTGGGGTATTTTGCGGGGCAATTAAACAAGTGAATGCGACTCGTTCTTGGTCTTGGGTGTTGGGGGATGCCCCATGAAAGAGCCGTTTGTCATAGAGGATAGCTTGTCCGGCTTTGAGGGGGATGGGGGTGAGATAGTGTTCTTGGATGAGGGAGGCAAGGGTTGAGTCATACGGAAAAGGTGAAAAGGGGTAAAAGGGGCGGGGTTTTGAGTTGAGGGGGTGGCTGCCTTTGACGACGGAGAGACAGCCGTTTTCCGGGGTTACGTCGATTAAAGGACACCAAATTCCATAGGATAGGGTTTCGGTTTCGTCGGTTAAGGAGGGGTCTTGGTGGAGTGGGGTGGCGTTGGTGGCGGAGTTGGGAGATTTGCGATACCAGGTGCAGAAGGCGGTTCGATAACCGGGGAGGAGGGGGGCAAGTTTGGGGTTGACGATGGAAGTGAGTTTTTGATTGACTTGCTGGCGGTAGGAGAGGTCAGAGGTGTTGATGGTTGTGCCGTTGGCAATGTCTTCTGGTCGGGGGTGGGTGGAGTCGAACTCCCGTAAGTCTTGCAGTTCGGTTTCACTCAAGAAGAGATCTATAACGACATAGCCATTTTCTTCCAGTTCTTTTTGCATTTGTGGGGTGAGGGTCGTCAAAGTTTCTGGTTGAGTAGCAGGAAGATTGAGTAAGCGATAACGCGCTAAGGCTTCTACACAAAATCCGGTTGTGAGAGCTTCTGAACCGAAAAAATCCTTGTCAAGCTGACCGCCATACATGGAAATTCTTGGCCAAGAACCATCAGCTTTTTGAGTGTTAAGCAAGAACTGAATCGCTTTATCTAGACTAGGAACGATATGGTTAAAATTGAGGAACGTGCAGATGGCTAAAGCGGTTAACAGTTCATTTCCAAAAGAACCATCAGCTTTTTGTAAACTGGAGACTTTGGCGATAACAGGAGTTTTGACTGTGCCTAGTGCGGTTACTCCGTTACAGTATGCCCTAGAAAGCATATAGTAAAAACTTAGTTTGTGATTGTAAAATGCACTGCGTTCTTCCTCCTTCCCTGACAAGACAGTATCAATCACATATTTTAAGGATTGTTCAGTTTGTGTACTTTCTCCCAGATATAACAAAACATTAGTGTTAACTACACAACAAATATCATCTTTGTCTGTTAGCTGCCAAAGCTGCTCTGAATGAGAAAGAGCTTTTCCAAGAGTTATGTAGTTGAGGGTTATGCTTGGGATGGAACGAGGTAAAATCCAAGTGTAGAATAATCCTTCTTTATTTTGATTTCCCAGTATGATTGGATGATTTTTTGGGACAGGCAAGTTATTCAGCTTGAGTACATGAGAAATACAACAAATATCATCTAAGTCTGGCGGGATTTCTGTATGTCTGTCATTTTTAGAAGACCAGTATCGCCATAGTCCCCCTGGTTCCATTGCTTGAACTAAGAACTTTAATCCTTTCTCAACGACTGGTTTTACTTTACTGTGGGTATCATCCGCAGCTAAAAAACTTAAAGAATAGAGGACTAAAGCGGTAACAAAAGGAGAACTATCTGGCTGAGATAGAGAATCATTACCATAGGTGGGAAACTCCCCATCTTCTAGTTGGTTGTTTCTCAAAAATTCAATCGCCTGAACTAGACTCCGTTCTAAATCCTTGGCAGGCTGTGATAAGAAGGTTTTGGGTTGAGATGGATTTTCAGTGATATCAACAGTCTTGGGAGATTGAGAACCATTCATTTTGGCTAAATTCAGTTTTATTTGGCGGATAGAGACCAGTACCCTCTGCTGAATGGCAGGGTAAAATAAGGCGATATGCACCCCAAGTAGAATTAGAAAAATGGGTTGATGTAGTGATAGCAGAATTAATAAACTCAGAGGCAACCACACCTCATAAAAATCATGCAGAATGATATTTTTACCTTGATAAGATTCCTGAGAAGGAGATGGATTAAACTCATCCTGCATAATGAAAAGCAGCATCAAACAGTAAGTAGCACAAGGGACTAGAAATAAAAGCGCAGATTGAGCGATAACTAGAACCAGTGCGGTTGATAAAATTGCCTCTAGTGGAAAGACAATGGAATTAATCCAAAATCGCAGCGTTCCCGCTCCAAACTTGGTGGCGAGGGTTTGAATACCCGATTTCAAATCGTTATCTCGATCCCACATTTGATGCAGTAAAATCCCGCGAATGCCTACTGCAAATGCCCAAGATGTGGCGATAATTGCCAATAAGTTATTACTGGGTGAGGACGGAACCGCTAAGTTAGCAAAAACCGTCGCTACCAGCAACGTTGGCACAGCGTGAACCGTAGCAGCATCAGCAACTGCACCGAAAACAAATCGTTCTTTGAGTCGCAGAGGTGGGGCAGGATAAACGGTTAATAAGAGATAAATAGCCGCCAGCAAAATGCCGGAATTTGCCTTAAACCCAATCCACCACCAAGGCACTAAACCGAGAGCCGCTAAACCCAGCGTTAATACCGTCTGTTGTCCCCTGGAAAGGGATGCCATTCGATTCGGTTTCCCTGCTTTTTTATCGACATCAATATCAAAAATGTCATTGACCACATGACCGTAAGCGGCAACAAAGAACATGGAGACGGTTAGCGCGAGGAGGGTGGTGAATGACGGGTGAGGGGCAATACCTTGGGTTAGAATTTCAGCATAGGCAATGGCGAGTAATGGAGGGATTTTGTAGAACCACCAGTCTTGACCGCGAAGTAGGTTGAAAAGCGATTCACTGTTTTTCTGAGTTGCAGGATTTTCATTACTCATAAACTTCACCAGTTGCTCTGGTGTAATTAGCTTGGGGGAACAATCTATAATGCCGCGATCGCGCATCTTCTCTGAATTCGTTAGAGTTTCTGCATTTTCAGAACCTCTGATATAAGTATCATAGAATGTATCCTCTACTTCAAAGACTCTTACTTGGTTAGGGTTCTGATAACTTTGATGATAGAGGAGAACAGGACTGTCTTTCGGGACTAGGATGCAAGCGATCGACAATCTCTCACCGTTACTTCTATTGGCAAAAGAGCCATGAAAAAGATTGCTGCTGTATAGCAAGACTTGTCCCGCTTTCATGGGAACACTGGTGAGATAGTGTTGCTTCATCAAAGAGCGAACAGCCTCACCATAGACAAAGCAATTAAATGCTCTAGGCTGAAAATTCAGTGCATGGCTTTTTTCGATGACATAGAAACAACCCTTTTGTTCATCAACATCGGTCAGTGGAATCCAAAGATTAACCGCTTGATATTTTTCTTCATCAGTAAACGATCTATCTTGATGTAGATCGACATCGTTTGATTCATTAGGATATTTGTTAATAAACGTGCAAAGTGCTATTTTATGGTTTGGAAATACCTCAGTTAGTTTTCTTTCTAGGTTTTCCCTGATTTGCTGTGATATATTTTGACGATATGATAGTTCTGAGCTAGAAACAGTCGCAGATATAGCAGATGACCTAATATCATCGGGGAGTGCATTATTTCCGTATAGTTCCAAGAGATTTTGAACTTCTTTTTTGCTCAAGAAATCGATAACGCTATATCCTTGTTCTTTAAGCATTACTCTTTCTGCCTCAAGTGAATCAAGTTGTCGAGACTCTGCATGATTTAGGCGATCGCTTAATCTTGAAGCTAAAGTTTTAATATTGGGTTCTTTGGTCATTGATAAGTGATTTCTAGGGACTTCATGTATTTTAAATGAATCGACAATATTACTCCATCTCATCCCGCCCCAAAGTTCCCAGGCCATAGAAAGGGCGCTCTGAGTCAATATGGAGCTTCTATTCTGCTCGTCCCAGCAGGCGCAGAAAGTATAAGAAGCAAGCTCTTTGTCTAGTCAAGTGATGCGAGAGAGACGGAATTACCTCACAATTTGTTGCTTTGGAGTATTGATTTCGGACTCCAGATAATTTTTCTGTATAGACAAATACAAAATAGATGCGTTTACCCTGCGTAAACATAGAATGCGTGAACACAGAAGAAGAGATACTTGCTTATACTGGAATGAAGGAAGTGGAGTTAGCCTTAAACTTCAACCAAGGCTTTTCTCTACAACTTGACGTACTCTTTCACATTATGCGATTATCTCTGCTGTAAAGCTCATAAAAAAACACACAGCATAGATGCAAAGTATTATATCTCATCGGTTTCCACGCTACGAAGCCTTACAGTGTGAGGTTGGCGAAATCAAAGATGAAGCTGACTTAATCATAACCACCGCAATTTTAGGATTTGTCGCGGATCAGCTCAAGCGAGGGGAAAGAGTTCAGATAGACTGGGAAGTGACTGAAAAAAATCGGTTTGATAAAGAAAAGCAAATTGATAAAGAAAAGCAAGAATACTTCCAAGCAATAGCAAGGTTAAATACAATCCTTGGTGAGCTAGGCTATGTCAGTGTCGGTAGGACACCTGATTCTGAAGCTCACGGCATCATTATCGGCTTGCCATCATGGCTATCTGAATTGGAGAGAAACCAGGCTCGAACCTATGTCGTACAGCGTGAGACTGGAGCTAGGTCATACAATATACCTGGAGTCGGTGTTTCATTGTGCGAATTGGTTGCTACATCCTCTGAGAAGTACTTCGGCGAAGGTATTAACCAGCGCGGTGCTTATACTGGGATGTTAATGTCCACAGATCGATCAGAAGTTGATTCCCAAATAGTTGAACCTACTCATCGAGTGTACGTCGGCAAAGAACCATGGAAACCAACCGGAGATTGCCCAGGGTGGGGGACTATGGGTTTCCAGCTTGAGGATGGTAATAATCAGAATCTGCCTGATGATCCGAAAGACAAATTTGGACCAGTACCAGAGTCATATAATTGGAGGTCTGACAAGTACAGAATCGGATATCTTCACGGAATGGTAATTGCAATTGGTCATGCACAAGTACGCAACAATAAATTAGGTGAAACTAAGAGGTTTGTACCCGTTGAAGTGATTGCAGGTACTAAAACGACAAAAGTAGCCTCATGCTTTGCCTGTGCAACATACATGATAGCTTCAGGGTTCCCTCCAACATCAATGCACTTGGGTCGCTCAGAATCGTGGGTACCACCTGCGGCGGGTTACTTAAAAACGGCAGAGATGAGCCACCGTATCCTTAGTCGAGAAAGCAGAGAGCGATACCGCCAGAATCCGCGTGCCCTTGTAGAAGATAAAGTAATACAACCCCAGGCTGAATTTGTAAGAGTATGGCGTGAAAATATATGTGAGTATATAAAGCTGGGATGCCAAATATTAAATTCAAATACCTCCGATATAAACTCAACTATGAAAACGCCATTAAATAGGTTAAATGGAGTTCTCACGATGTCTCCTACTCCCTATGATCTGCAAGATAAAGTGTCAGATATGTATTTAGACGCACTTACGGTACATGAAAAAGATTGGAAGCGGATTAAAAACGTCTTCGGAATATAAAACTATTGCCTATTGCCTGAAAAGCATAGTTACAGCTAGGCTAATGCCCACCCAGTCCCACGCCCAAGCCGTCCTCAACCACTACCTAAAAGCCTTAGCCTTTAGCCCCCAACCCGCGAAAATCCAAGAACGGATCGCAGGACGACCCTGGATGCTCTGGGATATTTCTTAGAGGCCGTTTAAAAACTTTTGTAAACCTTCTCTCTAGTCGAGTGATAGTATCAGCTTTAGATTGTTGTTCTAAAAATCAAGAAGAAAGCAACACTAATTGCTGGAACCCTTGTAATAAAAGGGGTACAACGGCTTTTACATTTCTTTTTAAACGGCCTCTTAGAAAGCTTACAATCAGCATGAAACCCGCATTCTCTCGTTGATAATCAAAAACTGTCCGGAGTGTTGACTCTTTAAAACCTATCAAATAAATTTTGAAAAGGCTTTGTATTTTTCCATCGATAGGTATTAAAATCGCGATCGTCCACTGACAGAATTCGACCATCTCCTAATTCTTCGGCCAAAATCACCAGGGAAGCATCTGCTAAATCCATCGGTAAATCTTGATACTTCTCCATCAAGAAATTAATTCGTTTGAGATGAATCTCTCGCAAGTCAAAGAATTGAAACCTTTGAGGATGATTTTGAAAAATACCGATTAACCTAAGTTGTTTTTGAACCCCTCGATCAGTATTTACGGAACGCTTTAAAAGTAAGTGAGACGTTTCTGTGAGAACACACCCGGTTGTGATTAAAGGTTCATAATTATAATATTTAGTTAGAGTCTCTTGTGCGCCTTGGTGGTAGCGGTCTTTATCATTTAATAAAGCAACCCAAAACCCAGTATCAACAATTATCATATTTAGAATCTAATTCTTCTTGAAGAACAGATTTGTAATTCGTAGAAAGATTTGGCTCGGCGCTGATACAGCCGATTAATTCAGATTCTTTGAGAATATCTAGGGTACTCGGTTGATTATTGGGAGTGTGATTTGAGTGAATTGTTCGCTCTTCTGGTGCTGAATAGCGATTTTTCAATAAATCAATAAAATCCAAGAGTAAAGATTGTGCTTCTTCGGGCAATTCATTGATGTCTTTCTGAATTTGTTCGATAGGGATCATGATTCTTTCCTTGATATCAGTAAAGTCAGCATACCCACACTACGTTGATTTTACTTCTATGCTAATACCATAGCGCGATCGCCACCAGACAGCCAAATTGCCAATGCCCACCCAGTCTCACGCCCAAGTCGTCCTCAACCACTACCAAAAAGCCTTAGCTTTTAGTCCCCAACCCGCGAAAATCCAAGAACGGATCGCGGGACTCCACTGGATGCTCTGGGATATCCCCCAGGCGATGGAACATTACCTCCAAGCTCACGCGCTCAATCCCCAGGCACAAGGTTATCATTGGCGTTTGTACTTCGGTCTTCAACGCCTTGCGGGTCTCGAATCCCCTAGACTCCTCGAATTTTGCGATCGCATCATCGAGATTGTCGAGCCAAACCCCCATCACCATCCCAATTGGGGGTTTACCGCCTTACTGCTCTCCACCGCCTATCGTTACTTAGAAAAGGGCGATATTGCCCGAAATCTCCTCCATCAGGCTTACCGTGCCATCCTAGAGCCAAATTATCCCGAATTGATTGCCCAGGCTTGGACAGCGCAACGAAAACGCCCGCCCAACTTTCTCATCATTGGCGTTTGGAAATGCGGCACAACTTCCCTGTATCACTACCTGAGTCAACATCCCCAAATCCTGCCAGCCGTTGCCAAAGAACTGCACTATTTCACAGGTGAAACCCATTGGCAACAAGGGGAAATTCCCACCGATTATCTCGATTATTTCCCACCCATCGAACATCCCACTTATCAAACCGGAGAAGCCACCCCCGGCTACATCATTCAACCCCACCTCGCCAAATCTCTGCGCCACTGGTTTCCAGACCTAAAAATCATTATCCTGCTGCGAAACCCCGTCAAACGCACCATCTCAGATTTTTATATGCGCCAAAGCACCAGCGACCCCACGTTTGCCCAAACCCTTGACGGCGTAACCCACATTGACTTAGCCAAAGTCGATGCCATTGCTGACCAACTTTATACCGACCTAAAAACAGGGACTAGCTGGCTGCAATGCTTACTCAAACAACAGACAATTATTCAAACTGACATCAATTTAAACTTAGCTCGTAACCTTGCCTTTAGCCAGTATATCCGCTATCTTCCCCAGTGGTTCGAGCATTTCCCCAGAGAACAAATCCTCGTCCTTCCCAGCGAAGACCTATTTCAGAATCCCCCCGCCACCCTGCAACAGATTTACACCTTTTTAGGTCTGGAACATCACCCTTTACCGGAATATCGTAATCTTAATCCGCGAAACTATAACGCCATTAGCCCAGAGTTACATCAACAGCTTACGGAATATTTCCGCCCCTATAATGAACAACTTGAAGATTATCTCGGACGTAAATTCAATTGGTAGGGTGCGTTAGGCGCTGCTTTATCTTTCATCGAGTCGGCGATCGTTTGTAATTAACCAGAGAAAGATATGAGTATCTAAGAGAATTTTCATGAATTTTCAAACAAGTTAATCATTTCTTCGGGAAGAGGATCATTAAAATCATCAGGGACAACAAATTCTCCCTCACATAACCCAATAGGACGGGGTTCTTTTTGGGGTAGGCAGGTTGAGATTGGGTTAATTTCGGCGATCGGGCGATCGGCCTGAGTGATGATTAAGCGATTACCCTCTTGAATTAATTTGATAAATCCTGATAAATTTTGTTGAATGTCATCTATGGTTAGGTTAATCATGGCTTGTTTAGGTTTAATTAGCGTCGATAGTTTCTTCTATAACAAAACAATCAGTTCAGGATTCATCCGCGAGTAATTCCTGTAGAATTTCTTCAGTTAATCCTCTTTATTGAGCATTTTTGCTAAGGCAGTTAAAAGCGGTTTACATATCTTTTTTCTAAATATTTATTAGTTTATGAATTTCCTGTTTTAGCTTGATTTTTTTCTCTTTAGGAAGTTGTTGAAATAAAATTAATATCTGGTCAAACGTTAAAGGGATTTGATAGGTGTTGGATATCATTGCCATGAGAACAATCTCTTCAAAAACTGGAATTGCTACTGATTCAAAGCATCCAACCGATCCAAAATATCTAAACCCTGCGCCACATCACCCTGCATTACCAAGGTTTGAAAGCGTGTCTGAGTATCAAACTCAGCCAGTGCCAGCGTCGAGAGTTCTTCCATCAGTTTATTAACACTAATACCACGAGATTGAGCTAGTGCTTTCAGACGAGAATGTTTTTCATCGGGTAAACGAATTGTTAAAGTTGCCATGTACTTACTCCATAATTAATGCTTCAGGGGAAAGAATAGAAAGCTGGGGAAAGATAAGTTCAGCCCTCTGGAAATCTTTTACATTCTGGGTGACAATTGCCTCTGCATTGCCTGCGATAGCCTCCGGCTGTGCGAAGCAATCGCCAACTCAATCAAATGATTATCCGCTTCATCCCGCAAGTTTGGCCGCCATAAGTAATAAATCTGAACCCATTGACTCACGGACATCAACGCTGCCAGCAATGCTTCAACATCTACTCTTGGTAGCGGACAACGTGCCATGACTTCTGACCTCGCCAGAATGGACTCATACTCCAAAAACAAAGCCGTTCCCATCAGGGGTTGATACTTGCCTTGTAAGCAGGCACGAAGCACGGCGCGACTGACTCCATCGGGACTAATCAAGGCACTGACAAAAACATTAGTGTCAATCACAAGTTTGCTAGACATGAGCCAATGATAGCAGATACACCATCATTAGAGAGGGGACATGGCGATCGCACTCCCTCAATTTCTTGATTCTTCTTCACATTTGTCCCACCCATGACCTTTTTCCCCCTCGTCAGCCTCCAAAGTCTGATAGCGATTCTCCCCCTGAGACGCTCCGCGATCGCATTCTGGTTAAAATAGCTTGGATTCAAAGCAATAAGCTCAACTTGCAGCAAAATCAGTAAACTTCCGTTTATATGGAGCTTTAAAAGCCAAAACGATATCCTGTTTAGGAACGCCAGCTTCGACTAATTCATTGGCCACTCCGATTTCCGTCCCATCCCGTTCAATCCAAATTTTACCCTCTTTAATTTCCACATAAATCAAACAACCAAACACTCGCGTTAACTCTTGCCAACCCATATTCATCACCTGATAGCGATCGCGCTCCGTATCGAATAACAATTTAACTTCGGTTTGGCGATTAGAGCAATTTTTAGCGTGACGTTCTAGAATGTTTTGGACAATTTCTGGATAATTTAGTCTCTCCATGTAACCACCTCCTCTTGCGCTGGATTAAAAATCAATAACTTGAGTTGATATTCGCTAATCATTCTTTGAATAAACTGGCGACTAAAAAACTCATTGTAAACATCTACTGGAATCGCTAAATATAAAACTCGATCCGGTTCAGTCAATCTCAAGGCTGAACGGTAGTTGAGACATTGACCCAGAGCCAAGTGAAATTCAGTGACATCTGAGGGGCCTAAAAAAGACTTGATCTCTACAGCTATTTTTCGACCTGTTTTTTCAGCCGCTAAGATTTTCTCTGCTGTTAGGTCTATGTAAAAATCAATATCCTCAACTTGAATAAATAGATTTTCTTGACGCTCCTCCGCCTAAAGGCAGGAGGATTCTTCATTCAACGAGTCTTCGTTAGCCAGCAGGATTGCTCCAACCAACCAAGAGGAAGTCTCTCCTGAAGCGTGAGTTAGGGTGCGCCCCACCCTACTTAAGGCAATTTTCAGAATGTTTAACGCTGCGTTGATATCCCTATCTTCAACAAACCGACAATCAGGGCATACATGAGTTCTAGTTGATAGGGTTTTCTGTACTTTTTTGCCACAGTTAGAGCAATTCTGGGAGGTATTATGGGGAGGAACAGCAATCGTTATCTTCCCATATTTATCCCCGAAATATTCTAACCAGCGACGGAAGGTAGACCATCCTGCATCAGTTATCGACTTGGCTAGGTGACGATTTCTAACCATGCCTTTCACATTTAAGTCTTCATAGGCTACTAAGTCGTTAGACTTGATTAAACGGAGTGCTACTCTCTTAGCAAACTCTTCTCGTTGCCTACTTACTCTCAAATGCTTACGAGCATATCGCTGTCTAGCCTTGTGATAATTATGAGATTGAGGTTGTCCTCTTCTAAACTTTTTAGACTTTTTGCGATTAAGCCTGTTTAGTTGTTTTTCGGATTGACGATAAAACTGAGGAATAGGCTCTATATTACCTTGGCTATCAGCCAAAAAATACTTCAAGCCTACATCAATTCCCACGGCTTTTTGAGTGGGAGTTAAAGGCTTCACCGTATCTCTAGGGTCTAATTGAATAGAGAACTGGACATAGTAGCCATCAGCCCTTCTTAGAATTCTCACTCGTTTGATTTGTTCAGGCTGGTAATACTGAATATCCCTGGAGCCAATCAACTTTAAACGACCTATTCTTTTCTTATCGGTAAAGGTGATATGCTTCTTCGTTTGTTGGTCTAGTTTCCAACCACTAACCTTATATTCAACTGAGCGAGTATTCTTCTTAAATCTGGGATATCCTTTCTTTCCTTTAACCTGCTTTTGGCAATTATCGTAAAAACGATTGATAGCCCTTAAAGTCCGTTCAACCGCAGTCTGGCAAGCATGGGAGTTTAAATCCTTGACAAATTCAAACTCTTTTCTTAATTGTGTATTGTGTCTAAAGAGTTCGGTTTTACCTACACCACGATTGTCCATCCAAAACCGAAGCACTTTATTTCGGACAAACTGAGTTGTCCTGATGGCTTCTTCGATGGCTAAGATTTGTTGTGGCTTAGGCTTAACTTTGTACTCTAAGATAAACATTTGACACTACCCATGTTGGTATAAAATTATAACCGATTCACAAACCATAGCAGGCAAAGTCGCCCTAAAAGGGCGAGGCTTGTACCCTAATTTCCTTGGTCAGTAATTGTCCATTTATCTTTTTCGAGGGCTGTTTTAACGGTATGGTGAAATATATCTTTAGCGGGCATACTCGAATCTAGTCTATTTTACCATTACTCATACCATAAGGCGATCGCGCTCTAGTTAAAATGGCTGGGATTCAATTACCTCCAGACAAGCATTCAGCTTCTGAGCATACACTTCAACATGGGGCAGATTGTGGTATGTGCCATGTCGTCCGGGAACCTTGACCATCTCAACGCCGCCTTCAACCCAATCGTTCCAGCCTTTTGGTCGCAAGGGGTCGAAATTATGCTCGCGCCCGTCCAAATCATTATCCATCTTAGAAAAGAAAACAACGCGCCCGGAGTACATTTGCGGCACTTGATGAATCCAAACCTGATGATTTGCTTCCATCACCTTTAAAATTGTCTCCACCTTCTGTGGACTTAACCCATACCCCGAAAATATCTCCCGTTTTTTCTGTTTGCCCACCGTTAGCCAGCGCTGCCAGTGACGTTCTCGCTGCTGCTGGGTCAAACAAGGATTTGGACTATCGAACATCACCACCAGCGACACTGACTCTCCTTGGCGCTGTAGCTGCTGTGCTATTTCCAGGGCAACATTGCCCCCAATACACATCCCTGCCAACAAATACGAACCATGAGGCTGCACCGTTTGGATCTCGCGGATGTAGTGTGCGGCCATATCTTCGATGCGAGTGAACGGTGCTTGTTGACCGTCAAAACCCATCGCCCTTAGCCCATACAAGGGGCGATCGCGATCGCGATGTTGCGTGAACAACGGACAGAAGACATCACCGCCAATGTGATGCACCAGAAACAACGGCGTTTTTGTCCCCTGGGGATGAATGGGAACTAGGGAACGAGGAGAAGAAAAATCCCAGCGCGTTTGATGAATCAACTGGGTGAAGGCTTCTAGGGTTGGTGCTTCAGTAAAAGCACTCGGTTCTAGGGCAATGCCTAACTGTTCTAACTCAGCAATAACTGTCATCGCCTTGAGGGAATCGCCACCCAACTCAAAAAAGTTATCCGTCTCCCGAACCCTGGCCACCCCCAACACCTGCCGCCAAAGCTCCATCACCTGCACCAGCCACGGATTCCCCTCAACCGCCCCTATATCCACCGCCACCGACTCATCTTGTCCCATTTCCCACCGCGCCAACTCCGCCAAACGCCCCTCTAAAAACCCCTGACGACAAGCCCGACGCTGAATCTTACCGCTCGAAGTCTTAAAAATACTGCCCCGCTTCAACAACACCACCGCTTGAACAGGTAACTCGAACTGTTCCGCCACGGTCGATCGCACCGCCGCCAAAATCGCCTTGGTATCCAGATTCCGAACCGCTTTCGCCTCGCACTCCCACACCACCACCACGCGCTCCTCACCGTCGGTTTCCACCGCAAACGCCGCCCCCGCATCAGGACGCAACCTTGGATGACACTGCTCCACCGCCCACTCAATATCCTGGGGGTAACAATTCTCACCCCGAACGATAATCAAATCCTTTAGCCGCCCGGTCACGAACAACTCGCCCGCCCGTAAAACCCCCAAATCCCCCGTCCGTAAAAACCCTCCTTCTCCCTTATCCGCTAACACCGCCTCAAACGTCGCTGCCGTCTCCTCCTGACGCTGCCAATAGCCCCGCGCCACCCCTGCACTGGCCACCCAAATTTCCCCCACCTCATTCACCCCACAGCGTCGCCCCGTCTCCGGGTTAACAATTTCCACTCGCGTCCCCGGTAACACCTGCCCACAACTGACCCAACGCCGTCCCGCAGACAACTCCGGCAATTCATCGCACACCGGATGCTCTCCCTTGCGGCTGGTCGTCACCAACAACGTCGCCTCTGCCAACCCATAGGCAGGTGCAAACGCCGCTCGTTGAAAGCCACAGCCTGCAAACGCCGCACAAAACTCATCGATGACATTCGGATTAATCGGTTCTGCTGCATTTCCCGCCGCTTGCCAACCACTGAGGTCGAGGTTAGTGCAGTCCTCTGGGGCAATGCGCCGCACACAATAGGCGTAGGCAAAATTCGGTGCTTGGCTGTGGGTGGCTCTATAGCGGGAAATCGCTGCCAGCCAGCGTAACGGTCGCTTAATAAATGCCGTCGGCGACATCAAATAACAGGGTGTACCGTTATACAGGGGTAACAGCATCCCCTCCACTAAGCCGTAATCGTGGAAATAGGGCATCCAGGTAACGGTGATGCTGTGGGAGTCGTAGCCCCCTGCTTTTTGCAATGCTGCTAAATGCCCCATCAGGTTGTCATGGTCGAGCATCACGCCTTTGGGGGTGGAGGTTGACCCGGATGTATATTGCAAATAAGCGAGGGTATCGCCGCGTAATATTGGAGTTTGCCACCGATGTGCCAAATTGTTGGGGATGTCACCAGTCGCAATCCAAGGTAGGGCAGCAAGATGAGAACTTGACTCGGTTAAACTTCCTGCTGTGAGAAGATAATGTAAAAACAAACAAGGACTGCCATTGAGCTTACGCACTTGGCTTTGGGCGACAAATTGCCATCCGTCCTTGGGTTGCAATACCCGCGTCGCGGTCAAAACTAATTTGGCTCCAGCATCAGCAGCAATGGCTTCCAACCTCGGTAACACCCGTTTCAACCGCGTGGTTTCCGGTGCGGGGGCTGGAACCGCGACCACACCCGCATAGAGACACCCCAACAGGGCGACAATGGCTTCAATACTTTGGGGATAGACGAGTAAAACGCGATCGCCCACCGTACAATGGGCTTGGAGAAAAGCGGCGATCGCTCTTGCCCTAGTATCGAGTTCCCCCAAGGTGAGATTTTCCCCCGGATACTGACCGTCTTTGAGAAAGGTGTAGGCGAGGGTGTCTGGAGATTGACAGGCGCGATTTTCGTTCTGAGACGCTACGCGATCGCGTACCATTTCTACCAGAGAAGTATGGCGATTCTCCGCCGGAGACGCTACGCGATCAACGCTGGCGCTGTTGTCCTCTAACTGAACTCGTTTCAAATCAACTCCATCAATTCCCACTTCTACCCCAGGTATTGTTATCTCTTTGCGAGAGAAGACCCTCATCTCCGGTGAAGGGATGAATCGAGCTTAACAGATTTAACTTAACGCTGTAGAATAGCTATATCTGGAAGAAGACTAAAAGGCTCACCAGATATCTGTACCTTGAAAAACGAATACATGGGTTGTTGCCAGAAATCTGTGGCAGCGTAAAAGTATTCCAGAACCAAGAACGTATTTTTAAAGATACAAGCTGGCTGTGGGCAGCAGTCAGGATAAAATGCTTACAGCTAACTTTGGTTAGGTCCGAAGAATCTCTCGCCTAGGCGCGAAGAGAGTATGTCAACAATCGAATTCTTAAAAGTGTTCCACAATGATTTCGCAATGAATACCTGTGACTTGGGCCCAGGATGACCATTATCTGCCGCCAGATCAACTTGTAGGGTGGGCAATGCCCACCGCATCATATATTATAGCAATGCCCACCCTACTGGATGAGGACGATCGCACCTCAAGAACGTTTAGAGTTACAGGATTTGCGCCTCCAAGCCGATCGCCTGATGTTACGCAAAGCCTACGCTTGGGATATTTTAGGCACAAGGGGCTATCCCATGCCTGAACTAGAAGCGATCGCACCCTAATTTCCCATTTTTGTCCCAACCCACCATGAATCTTTCCACTCCAACCCCAACAAATATCGAACAACAGACCCAAACCCTCATCAACCATTATCAAAAAGCCACTCTCATCAAACCCAACTCGGCAAAAGTTTATCAAGATATAGGCAATCTTTACCGAAGTTTACGCGAATTTGAACCAGCCACCATTTATTACCTGAAAGCCATTGAACTCAAACCCGACCTATTTTCAGTCTATTATCCCCTGAATTTCCTACTACAATTCATATCGTGGTCGAGCGAACAGAACAAAAATCAGATTCTCACCCAAGGTATTCATCTCCTTAAACAGAATATCATCCACCAACCCAATTTTCCCTTTGCTCATGTGGTGTTAGGCCGACTCTACGCCCAACAAGGAGAGATTGAAAAAGCCAAAGACTGCTATCAAAAAGCTAGTTTTAAACAAATTAACCGTTCCTATCCTCACCTCATCCAACATTGGAATTCCTCAACCCAACGCCAGCCCGACTTTCTGGTAATTGGCTTATTCAAGTGTGGCACAACCTCTTTTTATAGCTATCTTATCCAACATCCACAAATTTTACCCGCCGTCACCAAAGAAATTCGTTACTTTTCCAGCGATTTTATCAACGACTTAGAGTATTATCTTTCCCATTTTCCAGCAATATCTAAGAATAACTATCTCACCGGGGAAGCCACCCCAAATTATTTTACATTTCCCAACGTCGCCCAACAGATAAAAGATTGGTTTCCCAACATTAAACTTATCCTCTTACTCAGAAAACCTATCAAACGGGCAATTTCTGGCTTTTACTGGGGGAATCAATTTAGTTATCGATACTTGAATAAATCCCTTAACAGCATTCATCACTTAGACCTCAACCTAGTACAAGAGAGAATTACTGAAATCAAAGAAATACGGAAACTATCGTTCCATCAGCCGTGGCTTAGTCTTTTAGCAGAACAAAGCAAACAAAACTCAAATATTAACCATGAAATCGCCTTTCATATTGCCTCTAGTCTCTATATCGACTATCTCCCCGAATGGTTTAAAGTTTTCCCAAAAGAGCAACTCTTAATCCTCAAAAGCGAAGATTTATTTACTGACCCGGAAAAAACCATGAAACAAGCCTATCATTTCCTTGGTCTTCCTGACCATCCCCTGACCGAGTATCGTAACGCCAACCGTAACCCTTATCCCCCCATTTCTCCCAGTTTATACCAACAACTGGCTGACTTTTTCCGACCGTATAATCAAGCATTAGAAGACTATTTAGGCAGAGCGTTTAATTGGGAGTAGGGTGGCCATTGCCTACCCTACAAAATTCTGAACTCAGCTAAACTTATTTATGTTGCGAAATCAACAACCAGAGTCCTAATATTCATCAAATCTTAATCCTCAGAAACATTGACCACTTGAACCTGACAATCCCCCGCTAAATTACAAATCCCCCAATGAGATTCCTCCGTAATGCCATAAGGTATCCTCACCGAAAAAACACCCACACGAGAATAAGCATCTCGGATGGAAATATGACGATTGATTTCCACTGAAGGAAGTTCATCAATGGCTTTATAAATATCCTCATCTATCACCCCCAAAAACACCCCTAAAACATAATCCCCTGCACCAATACTTAACTTCACTTGACGACAAAAACGCAGCAAACTTCCCCCTTCCACACAAGTAGGTACTTTAGCCTGATGTTGATAAGAAGATTTAGAATGAACCAACACATTAAACTTATTGGTAATGCTCATTGAAACTAACGGTACAGCAAGAGTTTCCTTCACCAAAAACTCACAACAAAACCAAATCTTTTCTCCTTGCTCAAAAGTCGTGGAAAGTTGACCCGCTTCATCACACATTCCATAGCGTAATAACTGAGCAGAATTAAATGTAGAACATTCAAAAGCTATTAAGTTGTCATCAGTCGGCCAGAAAAAATCTTGAGTAGAATTTGCACCCTTTGGTTCAACAGGTTTCCTTTGAGTGGGGAAAGGAGAAGTCAAAGAGAGAGGACTGGTTCTTAACTGATGATACTTGACTAAACCTTGTTTGGGGTCGCCGAGAAAAATTTGCTGACCGCGATGTAATAACAGTATCTCATCACAAAACTGCCTAACTGTGGCTAAGTTATGAGTCACTAAAATAATAGTAACTTTCTTTTTAATTAATTCTTCCAAACGCGCATAACATTTTTGATGAAAGAAAATATCTCCGACTGCTAAAACCTCATCGAGAATAAGAACATCACAATCTAAAAAAGTAAATAACGAAAAAGCTAATCTGGCTTTCATTCCCGATGAATAAAGTTTTACCGGACGGTCAAAAAAATCACCCAATTCAGAAAAATCAATAATTTCAGGTAAACGAGTTTGAATATAGTCTGGGGGAAACCCTAAAAGTTTGGAGCGAGCAATGGCATTTTCTCGTCCCGTCAAAGCGAAATTAAAATCAGTCCCTAATTCTAGTAAGGATAAAACCTTACCATTGAGTTGATACGTCCCTTCAGTGGGGGTTAGAATTCCCGTAATTATTTTTAATAAGGTACTTTTTCCCGCCCCATTTTGACCGATAATGCCAAAAAAATGACCGCGCTTTACTTTAAAGAAAATATTCCGAAATGACCAAAACGGTTGATGGTAGCAAGTTTTATTAAAGTTTAACCACTCCCTAGCTCGATCCCAAGGATTTTGGTAGATTTTAAAACATTTTCCCAGATTTTCAACTTGTAAGACGCAATCGTTCATTTTATTAAAACCAATCAAAAGTTCTTTATTTTTTCTATTTCATAGAGAGCTTAATAAACCTCATCATGAGTTCCGATAGATTCTAAAAGAATTGCTTCGGCATTTTCATATTCAACAAACTGGAAAATAATTCGCAGATCGTATTCAACTCGACAAGCCTATGATTCTTTCATATCCCCTTTCAATTTATGGGTTCGTAATTGCGGATGAAATGGGTCTACGCGCAATAATTCTAAAGTTTTTTCAATCTTTTCTGCAACTTGGGGATACTTTTTGACATTTTTTCGAGCTTCTCTAATAAAAGCACTGGAACGCAATAAAGTAAATGTCATAAAAGAATTTCTTCCATAAGTTGTTGAGGGGTAGCGGGGTAACATTTACCTTCTGCAAACTCGTTTTGAGCTTCTTGAATATCTCTCACTCGTTCGGCTCTGCGACGATCTCGAAGACGATTTTGTAATATTTGAATTAAGTTTTCTTGCTCTTCAATAGACAAGCGATCGGCAGAGTCCACAATTTCTGCAAAGTTTTGTTGTGTCGTCATTTTTTCCTTTTTAATTAAGAATCTCATTAGCTTCATTATATACTATGATATGCGATCGCATTTTAAGATTTTTTGGTAACTCCAGTTATGGATTCGTGCCCCCATACCCGACGCAAATTCAAGACAAAGCCTGGCAAGACTTCTTCTCCAGATAACTCAGTTGGATTTGACAATCTTTCTACCTCTAAACCGACTCGATAAATTTCCACAGTTCGATTTTGGGGATCGATTAACCAACCCAATCTCGCACCATTGTCTATATACTCTTGCATTTTCTCTTGCAGTGATTTCAGAGTATCGGAAGCAGAACGCAATTCTACCACAAAATCTGGGCAAATATTGGCAAACTTTCCCTGTTGTTCTTCACTGAGAGCATCCCAACGTTCTTGACTAATCCACCCCGCATCGGGAGAACGAATCGCACCATTGGGTAAAGTGAATCCCGTCGAACACTCAAATGCTTCACCAATTGCGCCATTTTCTTCATACCAGCGATGTAATTGTCCGATGATGCTAAAGTTACGTTTTCCAGTTTGCCAACCTGTAGGTGGATTCACAATTAACTCTCCTCGTGCGGTTCTTTCCAGTTGTAATTCTCGATTACTAGCGGCTAGGACGGCAAACTGTTCTTGGGTGACATAGAGATGAAGGGTTCTTGGTAACTCGAGTAATAGGGTTTCGGTTTCCGGTTTAGCTGGTGTTTGTATCATTGAGATCGCTCCTATCCTAGAGATTGGCTAGTTCAATTATAAGCATTCAGCCGTCAGCGTTCAGCGTTCAGCTTTTGAATAAAAGCGGTAAGCATTTGTTTAATCTCAGTCACGTCTAAACACATAAAGTAAGTGGTCACTGAGAGCTTCCGTCGAAGTGTAGCTGATGGCTGACGGCTTATAGCTGAATGCTTACGTTCAATTTTAGCCGATCGCCTGCCCCAAAGTTTATTTTTTTCACGCTCCCTAATACTTAATTTTTTCATGCTATCAGAGAACATCTT
>NZ_JAQMSD010000315.1 GCF_028330525.1 Spirulina sp. CS-785/01 | reverse complement strand
TATGCCAAGAGATCTGTGTTCAGGTATTTTGATTAAAAAAGTGGGGTTGGGCATCGCCTCACTCAAAAACGCGAAGTCTCGTTCCAGGGATGGAGAAGCCCACGCTCTAATCTCCGATTGAGCGTGGGAGTATGTCACTAAGACAAAAGTGAATTTAGCTAACTGCAAAAGCGGTTAATAAAAGACTGGTGACGAGGAGAACAGCCGCAGCCCCTTGCAGCGCGTAGCGTTGTTGCTGCTGTTCGTTGGGGTATTCCGCAGGATACATGGTGGGTTCGTTGGCGTAGTTGTTGAGTTGTCCGTCAGGGTTAATAGTGGTGTACATGGGGAAAGCCTCCTGGCTTGCTGTGTTGTTAACAAATATAACGGATTGTAAAGAATTGTTACTGTGACTTGACAAGGTGTAATCGGTGATATCCATCACACCGTAGATTGGATCGTTGGATCGTGGCTCAAAGCTAAGAGGAAATGGGACAATAGAGAAGGTCATCAATTGACACCACCAAACCCCTAACGGTTTACTAATTACTGTTTACTGATTACTGCTTACTGATATGAAACCGATTTTAATAAGTCTTAGCGTTGTGGTTGTCTGTTGCTTACTCCTCGTTATTTCTCTGTTATTCAACAGCAGTCCCCAACAAGAGGCCCGGGCAGACGAAACCCAACCCACCACTGAAGTCCCCGAACAACCCACTCGCCAAAAATCCCCTCTCCTAGCGAGTAAACCCGAAAAGCAAAGTGAAACTAGCGAGGAGAGTGAAGAGTCCCAAGAAGAAGTGATCACCACGGACTCTGGCTTACAATACGTGGAAATTAAAGAAGGGGTGGGGGCCTCTCCGGAACCGGGCCAGACGGTGGTGGTTCATTATACCGGGAAACTGGAAGATGGGAGTAAGTTTGATAGTTCGCGCGATCGCGGGCAACCCTTCTCCTTTAAAATCGGCGCAGGCCGCGTCATCAAAGGGTGGGAAGAAGGCATCGCCTCCATGAAAGTGGGGGGCCGTCGCAAACTGATCATCCCCCCTGAACTCGGTTACGGAGAACGAGGGGCCGGTGGTGTCATCCCCCCCAATGCCACTTTAATCTTTGATGTGGAACTCCTCCGCATCGCTGATTAAACCCTAATGAGGGTGAAGATTCCTCAATCCTCATCCTCTTTTTTTTATTCCCAAAAGTGAGATGCTAAAATTTAAATCCACTAAAAGAATGTATCTGCCTCCTTTACCCCGTTATGCCAGTTTAAGTCTGGTGGGATGGCGGATATTTGGTTCTCTGGTGCGATCTATTTTGGTTCGTACAGGAGAGAGTGAAGTCACAATACGACAAGCGATCGCAGAGTCAAAGGAGAGTCAATTGCTCAATACTGATTCAAACTAAATCCACTTTAATCGAACGTCCATGTTGTACCTAAATAACCTCGGCTACCATCCCCCCGCTAGTCCAACCCCGATTTTACAGGAAATTACCCTAGAACTCGCTCCCCAAGAAATGGGGTTAATTATTGGCCCCAGTGGGTCTGGGAAAACGACTCTCTTGGAAATTTTAGCCGGACTGGCCGAAGGGAATCGCGGTTCTGTGTCTTGGGGGTCTCAGGTGTTAGATTCCTATGAGTTACAGTATTTGGTGGGGTTAGTGTTTCAGTTCCCCGAACGGCATTTTTGTGGGGGGACAATTATTGAAGAATTACGTCTCGGCCACCCGGAAATTACTCTCGAACAAGTTCAGACGGCCTTGGAGGAGGTGGGGTTAGATCATCTGTCTCTCAGTACCTCACCTCAAGTCCTCAGTGGGGGACAACAACGGCGTTTAGCTTTGGCGGTGCAGTTAATTCGCCAACCGAATATTTTATTGTTAGATGAACCTACCGCCGGGTTAGATTGGTCGATGCGTCACCAGTTGGCGAAACTTTTGGCCCGTCTCAAGGACCATTGGACGTTGTTAATTGTCACTCACGATGCGGGGGAGTTGTTGGAAATGAGCGATCGCTGCTGGAGAATTGATCAAGGCCGTTTAACTGCCATTGCCCCTCATCTTGCCTATAGTAACGAGTAACCTGTCTAGTAACCCGTCTAATTACGCCTTGGGTTTCAACCCAAGGCTAATAGCTAAAACCCGTTAAAAACGGTTTGAGTGACCGATGAGATAAAAATTTAGCTGTTACTTAGTTAGGCTGGAAATAAGCCCTAAAGGGCTTACTACGAACCAATCAAGACGATCTGAAGGCTTAAAGTAAAACACTTTTAAACTGGGTTTCTTCAAGGGAGCAAAAAATACTCTAATCCCTGTTCCGGAGTTCCCTGTTCTCTCCTATCACATACCAATTTAAATGCACAACAGCTTACCTATCATCCCATTTATCTTAACGGCCCAGAGCGTAAAATACTCACCACCACCCATAACCCTAATAGGGTTGCTGCGGCAAATAACACATTACTTAAAATGGATAACTGAGAATTGGGCGCACCTGTTGTTACAATTGCTGCCCCCACAATTAAAGCACTGACAATTAAACTAAAAGAGAGTCGGTTGGCCGAGTCATCAATACTCTTGCGTAACCCATTAAAGTCCCTTACTTTTAAATTCCATTGTAAGGTTTCGGAACTTAAACGGTCTAATAAAACCTCAAATTGTCCCGGACTTTGTAAAGTTAAAGATTTTAAGTCTAAGGCTGTTCTTAACACCGTTTGTAGGGGGTTTGCACCGAATAACTGGTTAGATAATAAATCGGTCATTAACGGCTTAAATTCATCCAGTAAATTCACTTCTGGATAAAATCCCCTCGCTACTCCCTCTAAATTGGCTAAACTCTTAGCATAAAGCCCCATATTCCCCGGCATTTTTACCTTATTATTGCGGGCTACTTGTAGGACTTCGTAAAAGGCTTCACTAAAGTTAATTTGCGAGAGACTAATATTATAATACTTTCGCAACATTCGGTTATAATCAACCTCTAGTTTGGCAAGCTCTACAGGTTGACTCGATTCGGATAATTCAATGGTTAATTGAGAGCATCTTTTGGCATCAATGTCAACAATAGCTAACAACATTTCAATTAAGATTTGTTGCGTTCTGGGGTCGAGGCGGCCAATCATGCCACAATCAATTAAGGCCACGCGATCGCTCTTTAAATAAAAGATATTTCCAGGATGGGGATCAGCATGGAAAAACCCATCAATAAACATTTGCTGGAAAAAGGCACGAAATAACAAAGTTGCAATCTCTTGGCGACGCTTCTTTTCTCCCTCCTGACTACGGCCTCTAGGAGTTACCTCCGCTTCTAAAAGAGGAGTTCCATCTAGCCATTCCATGACCAAAATTCGCTTTGTTGTAAGTTGTTGATAAATGGCTGGAATGGCCAGTGTGTTGGCATCAAACCACTTACTTTTCGCTAAGTTTTGCCGTAACGTTTCGGTATGGTTAGCTTCTTTATTAAAATCTAATTCTGCTTGTAATGCCTTAGTAAACTCATCAGCTAAAGCAACCACATCATAATCTTTACCAAACTCAGTCCCCGATACTAATTCCGCAATTCCTTTAATTAAAGAAATATCTTGAGCGACAATGGTTTCAATCCCTGGCCGTTGCACTTTCATGGCCACTTCTTGCCCAGAAGTTAGGGTTGCTTTATAAATTTGTGCAATTGAACCTGCGGCGATAGGTTGAGTATTAATAGTGGCAAAAATTTGCTCTAGGGGTTGCGAAAATTCTTGACGTAAGACTAATTCTACCTCAGACCAAGGGACCGTCGGCACTTCTGCTTGTAATGCCGTTAATGCTTGAATATAGCGGGGGGGAAGTAAGTCAGGACGAGTGCTAAGAAGTTGCCCAAATTTTACATAAACTGGACCCAGTTCAATTAAAATATTACGCAACACTTCTGGAGTCGGGAGTTGCGGTTCATCCGCTTCCCTTCCCGTCAAGAGACCCCGCATATAGTCCCAACCATTCCCAAGGACAATTTCTAAGATTTCTCGTTGTCTAGAAGTATTTTGCGTCAGGGTTAGTACCATGTTTCAGTAACCAGTAAACAGTAATTCAGTGATCAGCATATTGGCAGTCAGAGGTCGGAATTGCTCCTGAAGGGCAAATAACCCATTATAAAAATCCGTTAAAATCAGGATTCTCTTGTAATTGTTTTAGCACTTTTTTAATGTCTTGGGTGCGGTTTTTATTAACGACTAGGGTGGCGTTGCCGTCTCGGACGATGACGACATCTTCTAAACCAATGGTGACGATGACTTCTTGCTCATTGCTATTGTAGATAATTGCGCCTTGGGTGTCTTGGCCGATGTGTTGGCCGAGTTCGACATTGGGGTTATCCCCTTGGAGGAGACGAGCGATCGCATTCCAATCCCCCAGATCATCCCAACCAAAATTCCCAGGCATCACATAGGCCAACTGAGTTTTCTCCATTAGCGCGTAGTCAATACTCTTTTTCTCTAACTCCCCATAGGCCGCCTTACCTTTCTCCTGTAACGGTTTTAACACTTGGGGCGCGTGTTTCGCCAACTCCCCTAACACCACCCCGGCCCGAAAAATAAACATCCCACTATTCCAACTAAACCGGCCCGTCTCAATAAACTCTTGTGCCGTTGCTGCGTCGGGTTTCTCCGTAAAACGACTCACCCGATAGGCCGATAAGCCCGAAAACTGGCCCACTGCCTCCCCTTGTTCAATATAACCGTATCCTGTGGCCGCATAGGCGGGTTGAATACCTAAAGTTGCGATCGCATCCCGTTCCCTCGCCAACCTCGCCGCACCCTGTAACGTCTTAAAATACGCCTCCTGATCCCCAATCCAGTGGTCCGCCGGGAAAAAGCCCAAAATCGCCTCCTCCCCTTCCCGTTTAGCCACCTCTAACGTCGCCCAAGTCACCGCCGGGGCCGTATCTCTGCCTTGGGGTTCAACCAAAATATTCTCCTCCGGCAACTCCGGCAACTGCTCCCGGACCCCATCAGCAATTAACTCCGCCGTAATCACCCATAGCTTATCCCATCCCCCAGCCACCGCCAATAACCGTTCTGCGGTCGCCTGTAACAGACTTTGGCCACTACCATCAAGGGATAAAAACTGTTTCGGTCGTTGTCTGCGACTCAACGGCCAAAACCGTTCTCCCTTTCCCCCCGCTAAAATTACCGGAATTAACGCTTCAGTCATATTTTCCCCTTTTCTCATCTCTCCACCAATCCTATCCTGTGTTGAGGGTAGAGAGAACGGTTCAGCAAAAAGAAGTTTTCAAAGGTTAGGGGGTGAACCCAAAAACCTCTCTCAAAAATTGTCAGCATTCAGCTATCAGTGGTCAGCCATCCGCTTAAAACGCTTACCTTGGGAATTTGAACCGTTTTCCCTATACTACAGAAAACCGTACCCAGGGGAATAAAGCCCACCACAGCAGCGTCCCACCCCTGAAAAATGTGGGTCTTGCGCGGCTATTGTATAATCCACCATGAGTCTTACTGAAAGTCCAACGCATTTTCGTCCGTCTTGGGGATTCTTGGCTGATTGAGATGTTGATAGCTTGAAGTAAGCTCTATAACGAAGATTTGATTTGGTGTTGAGGTGAAGGTGAAACAAAGCATTGATGTTCACGCAAACAAAAACCGGGGTCGTCGGCCAAAAGCGCAAGACTCAACCCCCTCGTCTTCTCTTAATCAAAAGTCCCCGGTGACAAAAAAACAGTCGTCTCCCCCATCATCAACCGCTAAAGCCAAACCCTCACTTTCTTGGGGACGGCGGATGGTCTGGAGTTCCACCTTTGTCGTAGCGGCCACTTTATCCGCCACCGTCGGGGCCACTGTCGCTTTGGTGAGTCCCTTACCGTCCATTCCGGGGTTTCTTGTCACGGAAAATGAAGTGGCGACGGCCACCGAGTCCAAGGGGTCCACAACTTCAGACGCTCAACCCCTCAACGAAAATACAGAAATTCCCTCCCTGTTGGAGTATCAAATTGAGCGACCTGTCAATATTTTAGTGATGGGGATTGATCAAGTCCCAGAGACTGAACCGGGGACGGAAGAAGCGTTTAATGGCAATACTGACACTATTATTTTGCTGCGCTTTGACCCCAATGACCAATCCCTGCGAATGCTTTCTATCCCCAGAGATACCCAAGTGATGATTCCAGGGGTGGGGATGGCTAAAATTAATTCCGCCAACTGGCGTGGTGGGGCGGAAACGGCGGTTAATGTGGTGAGTAATACGTTGAATGATGTCCCCATTGACCGTTATGTTCGTGTGACCAATAATGCTTTTCGGGAGTTAGTGGATTTACTGGGGGGGATTGAGGTGTTTGTCCCCCAAGATATGGCCTACGAGGATAAAACCCAAGGGTTAAAGATTGATTTAGAGAAGGGGTTACAGACTTTAAATGGGGATGAGGCTGAACAATTTACCCGTTTTCGGATGGATGAATATGGGGATATTGGCCGGGTTCAACGTCAGCAAATTTTACTCAAGGCATTACGGGAAAAGGTGAGTCGGCCTTCGGTGTTGCCTCGTGTCCCCAAGGCAGTGCAGATGATGTTGCAATATGTGGACACTAATCTGAGTCTCGAAGAAATGCTGGCCTTGGTGAATTTCGGCATGAATTTAGAGCGAGATGACATTCAGATGGTGTTATTGCCAGGACATTTTAGTGATCCCGAACAGTTTGAGGGGAAAAGTTATTGGTTGATGTCTCGTCGAGGCCGCGATCGCGTGGTTAGCGAGTTATTTGAACATGAAGGCCATTATGTCCCCGTGGATAACCGATCCCTGAACCGGGTTCGCATTGCTTTACAAAATGCCACCCCAGAGGAAGATTTCCTCAAAACCGTTAGTCAAGACTTACGGGAGAAAGAGTTTCGCAATCTGTATGTGAGTCAATCTGAAGCCCCTCGCGTGTTACAGACCACCGAAATTATTGTACAGCAGGGGGATATGGATGCCGCCGAAGCCATTCGAGAGGCGTTAGGATTTGGTAAAATTGTGGCGGATTCGACCGGGGATTTAGGCTCAGAAATTACTATCCGTGTTGGGAAAGATTGGTTGAGTCGCCAACCCCAGGAACAGCAGTCAGAGGAGAAAGCAGAGTAAATCATGGAATTCCACCGAGGAGTTAAGGTCTGGTTACGCCGTTTCGCTATGGTGGTTTTAGTCTTGTTTTTAGCGTGGGTGTGGGTGTTTTTGGATGCCCGCCCCGCCTATGGACAAGAAAAGACGGTAAATTATGCCCAGACGGATTTACAAGATCGGGATTTTTCCGGCTTGGATTTACAGGGATCGGTGTTTGCGGGGGCCGATGTCCGACGGGCTAATTTTCACGGGGCCAATATGCGAGGATCGATTTTAACGAAGGCGGTTTTTTTACAAGCGGATTTAAGTGGGGTGGATTTAACGGAGACGTTTGGCGATCGCGTGTATTTTGATGAGGCGAATTTAGAAAATGCTATTTTAGTAGATGCGATTCTCAGTGGGAGTCGTTTTTTTGATGCGACGATTACCGGGGCAGATTTTACAAGGGCAATTATTGACCGTTATCAAGTTAAGTTAATGTGTGACCGGGCCAAAGGGGTCAATCCGGTGACTGGGGTGGAAACTAGAGTCAGTTTAGGGTGTGAATAGTAATTGATAATTGATAATTGATAATTGATAATTGATAGTTGATCAGTGATAGTTGAACCACTTACCCGTTCCCTGTTCCCTTTTTCACTTAAAGTTCGCTAACCTGTTCTAAAGACAATCCCGTCATTGCTGCGACTTGTTCGGGAGTCATTCCAGTTTGGAGGAGTTGGGTGGCGCAGTTTTGTAGATTTGCGATCGCATCCTCTGCCCGATTTCGTTCCTCCTCTGCCCGATTTCGTTCCTCCTCTGCCCGATTTCGTTCCTCCTCTGCCCGATTTCGTTCCTCCTCTGCCCGGCCTCGTTCCCATTCTACCTGTTCTTGGGGTAACAGGAATAAATCCCCCTCCAACGTCGCCCACCGTAACCAAGTAGTGTCAGCATCTCGATAACGACCTTGCCACCGTACTAAACTTAATCCTAACGTCTGAGACACCATACGGTCTCCCTCCCGTTCAATGGGTTGATACTCCCCATTTTGTAGCGTAAACCCCTCCCAGTCCTCCGGGTTAAAGGGATCAAACCAGTAATATTCCGGGACTCGTAACTGATCTTGATAAATGCGCTTTTTCTCCGTTTTATCAACCGTTGCGGTACTACTCGACAGCAATTCAATAATGACATCCGGGCCTTTTCCTTCCTCCCACACTACCCAACTTAGTCTCTCTCCCTTGGGTACACCTAACACCGCAAAAAAATCTGGCCCTTTAAAATCCTGATTGCGGACTTGTTCCAAACTGAAATACACAAACATATTTCCCCCCGCATATCCATCCTCTCGCTGTTCTATCCAAGGGTAAAGGCTATGAATTAACATCGTCATCTGGTCTTGATGTCGTTGAGTTTCCATCGGTTCTCCATCATCGCAGGGCAGTTCCCATTGGGTGGGAGGAAGGGGTATATTAAGCTCAGAGAGGGGAGTTTGGGTCATAATCAGTAAACAGTAATCAGTAAGCAGTAAGCAGTAAGCAGTAATCAGTAATCAGTAAAGTAAAACACTTTTAAACGTAGATAATTCTATTTTGCCACAAACAGAAAAAGTGGGGGTAATTTTTTCTTATTCTGGTAACTCTAGGGGAATTTGTCCCATATTTCCCTTACGAAAATCATTGAGGAGTAAAACTGCGACTCGTTCTTTATCATTTTTATAGCGATCGCAAGCTAATTGTTCCACAAAATTCTCCCCCGTCCCCGTCATCGGATCAAGACCATAACGGGATTTTAATATCTCTCCATACCCCAAATCTACCAATAAATCTACTAAAATCGCCGCCACCCGTTGATTATCATAGGCCGCTTCCCCAATATCTTCACAAATAGCTAATTTAACCGCATCATCTTGGTTTTCTAATTTCCAAGGAATCACTCCTGGTGCGTCCAATAGTTCAATTTGATCCGAAATTCGCACCCATTGTAATTGTCGTGTCACCCCTGCACGTCTCGCACTTTTTACCGCTTTTCGTCCCACCAAACGATTAATTAAAGCCGATTTTCCCACATTAGGAAACCCTATGACCACTGCACGCACTGGCCGAGACCGCATCCCTCGCTTTTTGCGTCTTTCATTCACCCCTTCCCCTGCTTTTTGTGCTGCTTTGAGGATTGCTTTTACTCCTTTTCCTTGTTTTGCATTGGTTAAATAAAACTGTTCTCCCTGTTGTTTAAAATGCGCTTTCCACTCCGAATGTAAGGAAGGGGGAATCATATCCATACGATTAAACACCAAAATTCGCGGTTTTTCTCCCACCCATTGGGGAACATCGGGATGTTGAGAGGCTAAAGGGACTCTCGCATCTAAAACTTCTAACACCACATCAACCCGTTTGAGTTGATCTTGTAGTTGTTTTTCCGCTTTGGCAATATGACCAGGATACCATTGAATGGGAGGAGAAGAAATCATTTTTTTTACTGTTTATTGTTTAGGGTTTATTGGATTGACTTAAAATTTTTTGCAATGCTAATTTTGCTATCGGTTAGTTACATGAAAGGGGACTCTACCGACCCGATCATCTTTTGCCCGTCATCTTTTGTCTGTCAATGGGTGAACTATTAACATTACGACTAAAAATTTATATAATTGGTAATTATATCATTTGGTAGCTTTCAACGTATAGAAGAATACCAGTATATTTTACGACATAACTGAGTCAGGGTGTCTCTTAATCTAGAATCAGCAAAATAAAGACAATTATGGGCTTGTTCTCCCGTTTCTTTTCTTTGATCAACCCCGTTGAAAACTTATGTCTTCTCGCTTTTCCCTTCGTTGGGTTCTCGTTGTTCCTTTTTTAGTGCAAATTTCCATGGCTGTGGGTTTGACTGGATATCTCTCCATTCGCAATGGAGAACGAGGCATCCGGGACTTAGCCACCCAACTGCGGGCTGAGGTGACAGCCCGGGCCAGTGAACGCTTACAAACTTTGATGGATGAACCCCATCAAGCAAATCAAATTACCGCAGGACGGCTACAAATTAACCAGTTTCCGTTAGGAAATCGTCGTCAGATCGAAGAACATTTTTGGCAGTTAATCCAAGCCTTTGAGGTGGTCAATTATCTGTATATGGCGACTCCTGCGGGGGAATTTATTGGCGCGAGACGGTTGGCGGATGGGGAGTTGGCCATTGATTTAACGACTGCCTCCTATGGGGCCACAGAGGAGGGGAAACGAGGGGAATTATTGGGAGAATGGGGGGAGTATGATCCCCGGACTCGTCCTTGGTATCAGGCGGCTGTGGCGGAGGAGGGGCCGATTTGGAGTGAAATCTATGCTGATTATACTACGCGATCGCTGGCGATTACGGCGGCTCAACCCGTCTATAACCAGCAAGATCAGCTAATTGCGGTGTTGGGGAGTGATTTCTTTTTTCAGGAAATTAATCAATTTCTCAATCAGTTAGAAATTAGTGAGAATGGGGAAATTTTCTTGTTAGATCAAGACGGGTTTCTCGTCAGTACCTCTACCCTCGATCAAGTCGTCCAGAGGCAAGGAGAGGACGTGAAACGCCTCCAAGCTAGCGAAAGTGAAAGTCCCCTCTTACAGGCGACGGTAGCCCATTTACAAGCAGAATTTAGCACCTGGGAGGAGATTCAGCAAAGCTATACACTCGATTTCCAGAATCAGCGCGATCGCTATTTTCTGCAAATTACCCCCTTTCAAGACCAACGGGGCCTAGACTTACTCTTAGTCGTGGTTGTCCCCGAACAAGACTTTCTCGGCCAAATTCGACAAAATACCCGCACCACTATTATTCTCTGTCTCATTGCCTTACTGGTTGCCGGGGCTTTAGGATGGTTTACCTCCCGTTGGTTAGCCCGTCCCATTGGGCAATTGAGTCAAAAAGCTGAGGCCATTGCTAACGGAAACTTAGACCAACAAGCAGCCCCCTCTCCTATCGAAGAATTGGGCATTTTAGCGCGATCGTTTAACAGTATGGCCACCCAACTGCAAACCTCCTTTAATGCCCTAGAACGCACCAACAGCGAACTCGAACAGCGTGTCCAAGAACGCACCCACGAACTGGCCGCAGCGAAAGAACAGGCCGATCAGGCTAACCAAGCCAAAAGTGAATTTCTTGCTAACATGAGTCATGAACTGAGAACCCCCCTCAATGGCATTCTCGGTTATGCCCAAATCCTCCAACAAGCCAAAGATTTAAACCCATATCGTCAAGGGGTGGACATTATCCAACAATCCGGGTCTCATCTCCTCACCTTAATTAATGATGTCCTTGATCTGGCCAAAATTGAAGCCCGCAAACTCGAACTCTATCCTCAACCCTTCCATCTCCCCTCTCATCTCAGTGGAATTGCCGAAATCTTGCGAGTCCGGGCTGAAAGTAAAGAGATTCATCTCGATTATCAGCCTGATCCGAATCTTCCCTCCGCCATTATTGCCGATGAAAAACGCCTCCGCCAAGTGTTAATGAATCTCCTCAGTAATGCGGTGAAATTCACCGACACCGGGCAAGTTACTTTCACTGTCACCTGTCTCACCCCCTCCCCTATGGCTGACAATTCCCCCCAACCCAGCACAACTCTCCGCTTTGAGATACAAGATACTGGGGTGGGGATGAGTGAGGAACAAGTGGCGCAAATTTTTCAACCCTTTGAACAAGTAGGAGAAACCCATCGACGGGCTGAGGGGACAGGGTTAGGGTTAGCGATTAGTCGGCAAATTGTTGAGTTAATGGGGAGTTTTATTCAAGTGCAGAGTACCCCCGGCCAAGGGAGTACCTTTTGGTTTGATCTCGAATTCCCCATTACTACCGATTGGGTGACAGGAGTCACCCAGATTCAAGACCATGCAATTGTGGGGTATGAAGGGGAAAGTCGCAAAATTTTGATTGTGGATGATAAGCAGGTGAATCGGGAGTTATTGCTAGAAGTCTTGCAAGGGTTAGGGTTTCACTGTGCAGAAGCGGAGAATGGAGAGGAGGGGTTAGCGGTGGCCCAAGTCTTTCACCCGGATTTAATGATTACGGATTTGGTGATGCCGACGCTAGATGGTTTTGAATTGACTCGTCGTTTGCGACAGTTGCCGGAGTTTCGGGAGATGACGATTATTGCGTCGAGTGCGTCGGTATTAGGGGAGGATCAGGTGTTGAGTTTAGAGGCCGGGTGTAATGATTTTCTCCCGAAACCTGTGGACTTGAAGCAATTATTGAAAATGCTACAAAAATCTTTGCAGTTGCAATGGGTGTATGAGGAGGAGGAAAGGGAGGTTGAGGAGGAGGAAACTGTGTGGGTTGTGCCTCCTCCTGACCAATTAACTCGGATGTATGAAGCGGCGAAAATTGGCGATATTGACGGGATAGAGACGGAAGCGCGTCGTCTGAGCCGTGAGTATCGTCAGTTTTGCGATCGCATCCTAGAGTTAACCAGTGAATTTGATGACGCGGCCATTCTACAACTTTTACAAGAAGCCGGGGCTTGACCTACTTACCGTCCTATAAGGACGGTGATTCTTCGGTCTTCACAGATTCCGAAATTACTGATTCAGCGACACCACTTACTGATTCAAGTTTCCCTGAATCAACAGAGATGGAAGTCTCCCCAGTCGTTTCCCATGCACGAGGCAGTTCCCCAATGCCCTTGGGTACTGTTCAACTCAAACACGGCCTGACTGGCCAACAACTCAAAACACTATAGCATAAATTCTTAGAGCGTGAATTCAACGGGTGAAAGTCGCCCTAGAAGGTGACTGAGCTTGTCGAAGTCAGGGCGAGGCTTTAGACCCACATTTTTTTGGGAATCTCGCCCCAACCCCCCCAAAATAAGCCATAGGGACGTTTCAATGAACATCCCTAGGAAATCACTGCAAAAGAGCAACTGAACCGTTATTGATACCAACCTATGGGTTGTTTGATCTCCGGTTCATCCACTTGTGACAAAGACTCACCCGGTTTATTAACAATTTGAACGGTAGTTGCGTAGAGTCCTTGTTCTCCCGCTTCCGCAAAGAATTGTACACCTGTCCCTAAATCGAGTCGAGCAAAGTCATTGTGTAACACACTATTGCGGTGGAAATAAATTTCTTGACCTTCAAAGGTTTTGAGAAATCCATACCCCTCATCCGGGAATAGTTGGGACACCACCGCCGCCATTTGTTGGTTAGGATGGCTTTTCACCTGATTGTGTTGTCGTTCATTGAGTTCCACCAATTGACGACGGGCCGCGTCAAACGCTCGACGAATGGCAGTATCGACGGGTTCATACTGCGTCCCTTCGTGGGGGTTTTCGGTGGCCGCTATTTCGTGGCCGGGGGGGACGGTGAGATCAACGCGAACCCGATAGGGAGACCCTCGTTTGGGGTGTTTATGGGTTTTCTCAATGGCAACGTGACAACTGCTGATATGGTCACAGACTCGTTCTAATTTACCGACTTTTTCTTGGACTAAGGCATCGAGTGCGTCGGTTTTCGGGACATCTCGATAGGAAATGTTTAACGGGACTTGCATAAATGAATGTTGGGTGAATTCGACTCTTTCCGATTAAGCGTGAACCGTTTGTGGCCAGAGTTCTGCCATGGCAGGAGGGAGCATATGGGTGACATCCACGCGCAGTCCTTGAAATGCCCGGTGTTTATCATCCCACCGCAATTCCTGGGCTACTTCGTTAATCCAATCGTTGGTTTTATGGATGGTGGTATCGAATACGGGTAATCCTGTCGCAGACATACGATTAACCTCCTAGAAAACGTACTTTATCCGGTGCTGAATGAGGCGTAGGGTCAGCATCTCAGCAACCTTAATTCTAAATTAACGAAGGGAAACCAGCCCCCCTTTATACCAAAGTATAGAAATTAAGGGGGAGTTCAGGGGAGGGATTTCTGTAAATCGATGGATGACGGGGTTGTTTGTGGTTGATTTTTCAATTATCTATGATTCATTGTTCATTATCCATTACCCATTACCCATTCCCTAAATATAGAAAAATTCCTGAATACATTCTTCTCCTAACGTTAAAGTTACCTTAAACCGTTGGCTCAGTTGACTGGTAAAATGGAGTCGGAGGGCTGTATGGCGTTTGGCGATCGCACTCCCCAACACCACCCCTTCTTCATCACACACCGTCACCTTAAACCCTTCAGAAAGACTCATATGGGTCCCCATCGGATACACTTCCACCTCAATCTCAAAACTGTTTTTTTCAATCGGATCAATGCCCACACAGAGAATAATTTCTGTATTCGACCGTTCACACCTTAAATACTTCCCCCGTTTTACCCCAGTTTTTCGCCTCGGAAGGGCAAATTTTTGTTGATGGGGTGACAACACATTTGTTACATCTTCCCATCCCGCTTCAATCTCCTCATCGAACCAATTTCCCAATAGCACTAAATTGGCATCATGTAAATAGTAAATCAAATGTTTCGCAGGTTGAAACTGCATTAAACTAATTTCTTCTTTATCCACATAAGGCAAAAACCCTAAAACATAGCCTTCAGTTAAATCAGAATTCAATTGAACCGCCACATAACCTCGTCGTGTCCCCCAAACCTCTGGCGGAAATTTACACTGTTTAGCCCCCGGTAAAACCGGACGACATTCTAAACTCCCCCAATTCTTAATCGGTAAGTCCGCCACATCCGCCAAAGTTTGCATAATAGGATTCCAGCTTTCTGCTTCTGTCAATTCAGTCTCAATCCCTAACTGATTCAGATAACAATTAACCCCATATACAGCTAACGTATTTAAATAAACTTGTTGTGCCTTTTGAGGATTATGTTGTAACCCATAAAAATCTTGGGCTAGCTGATGCGCTTTCAAGGGAATAGAAAGATGAAAATGCTCGGGCGACCGAAACTCAATTAAATTTGTGATTAAACCCGTAATCAGCATATTTTTTGGGCAAATAAATTAACATAAACAATCCCGTAAGGTTCGAGAAAATTTTTGGAGAGAGCGATAATAAAAACTACTCAAGGTGGAAACGGGAACATGAACACAGTCCGAAATTTCTTGCCAAGAATATCCCGCTAGGCGTTTCGTGGCAATGACTTGAAAGTGAATCTTTGGATCGTCCAAAACATAGGCTTTTTGAAAAAAGCCATTGGGGTCTTCTTGGATCAGTCGGAGAACCTCTTGTGAGAGCAAAGGCGAAGTTTGTGACTTCGGGTCAGCCACTTCACCCCGTTCCAACTCGTATAGAGAAATGCGTGTCACCTTTTTCGTGTCGATTCCTTTCGGAAGACTGTGCCAAATTTCTCGTGAGGCCGCGATAAAAAACCGTCTCCTCATCAAAAAATTAATCCACTGTAAGACCTGCCGTTGAGAATCGTATTTCTCTATGTTTTCACAAACATAAGCAAATAGCTTCTGTTGTGCCTCCGCGTAAATCTCGTCATACAAGGACGAAAAGGCAAAGGTATAAGGACGACAAATTCTACCTGATTTTAATAATAACTTAATTAAATCAGAAAGAGCCTTTTGCCGTTCTAAAGTCCTAGGGAGGTGCTTTTGTGCTTCCTCTGCTAGATATTTGAGCTTTTCATCCAAGTCGTCCATATACTCTGTTCTCTTGCAATTAAGCGGTACTCCCTTCTGTAGAGTTCTTTAGACAATCAATTGATTTTTATGCAAGATGTAACAATTTTTTACAAAACATCAGGGAGTTTCGCTTAACCGCACCACAGACCGGACAACCCAGAGAACTGGCTCTCATTGATTCTCAGAGACCATCAGAAGTTCCCAAGCAGATGAACGATGGGTTCTGATGTTTGACCCTCACATCAATCTCTCCAGCCTTGACTCAGCACAAAAATGAGGGGAAACATCCCCTCACATAGCACTCAGAAAAAAACGGGCAATTTTCTGCAAACTGTTACAAAACTTTACCTGTTCTCTGATAACGTCGGTTTCATCAAAGCGGCCACCTGTTCCGATGAGAAGTTCTGGAAGGCATTCCAGGCAGCATCAAGGAGATGCTGAGGTTGAAATTCATCCTTGATCAATTCCCAGAGACGTTGGACTTCTTCGGTATGCAGACGGTCATTTTCCGTTAAAGCCAACAGCAGTTGATTGCGGAGGTATAATCCTTCTGGGGAAAAGAGATACTGGAGTCCCATTTGCGCAGTGGGGAGTAAATCTAGCTGGCCATCAGTTTGGGCAATGGAAATCATGTTCTCTAACCGTTGCCATTGGAATTGGCCATCCTTAAACAACACCTCCAGCAGTCGCCGCCGCATTTCCGGAGACTCGCCCTTCAGCAGTCGGCGGGCGACATAGGGATAAGCCACCTCCACAATTTTAAAATCGGGATTTAAACTTAACGCTAACCCCTCCTGTGTCACCAAAGAGCGAATAATTAAAGAAAACTTGGCCGGAATGCGGAAAGGGTAATCATACATTAAGCCAGAGAATTCATCGGTAATGGTTTTAAAATTAAAATCGCCGACACTTTCCCCCATGGCATTCCCTAACACTTGTTCTAAGGCCGGGATAATGGGTTCTATATGCGTATCCGGGGTTAAAAACCCTAATTGATAGAAATCCTCCGCCAAAGCGTAATAATCTTGATTAATTAAATGAACTACCGAGGAGGCAATGGTTTCTTTGACTGACTCCTCCAATTGATCCATCATGCCAAAGTCAATATAGGCCATGCGGCCATCGGGCATGGCAAATAAATTGCCGGGGTGGGGATCAGCGTGAAAAAAACCAAATTCTAATAATTGACGTAACCCGGCATTAACTCCATGACGAACGACTTCATCCGAGTCAATGCCAACGGCCTTAATTTTCTCTGTATCGGTGAGTTTTAAACCGTGAATCCACTCTAGGGTTAAAACCCGATGACTGGTATATCGCCAATAGATTGCCGGGACTTTTACCGTGGTATCGTCACGGAAATTTGTGGCAAACTTTTCCCCATTCCGCGCTTCGTTTAAATAATCAATTTCTTCAAACAGTTTTGTCCCAAACTCATCCACCACTAGGGTTAAGTCATGACCCAGATTTAATGGTAGCCAAGGGGCGAAGACACTGGCCGCCCAGCGCATAATATAGAGATCGAGGGTGATTTTCGGGAGTAGGCCCGGTCGTTGAATTTTGACCGCTACTTCTTCCCCCGAATATAAAACGGCCCGATACACTTGGCCTAAACTGGCGGCTGCGATCGGGTTAGGGGTGATTTCTTGATAAATTTCTTCAGGGGTGCGCCCTAAATCCGCTTCTAAAATAGCAAAGGCAGTTCCATTATCGAAGGGAGGGAGTTGGTCTTGGAGTTTAACCAGTTCTTCGAGGAAGTCTTTCCGAAGCAGATCGGGACGAGTTGAGAGGGCCTGGCCCACTTTGATGGAGGTTGGGCCTAAACGGGTGAGGAGTTGACGGAGTTCCGTTGCCCGTTTATATTTATTTTTCTCGGTGGCCTTGCGCCAATGGTCGAAAAGGAGACGTAGGACAAAACGACCTATAAACCAGAAAACATAAATTGTCCGCCAAAGGACTAACCAGGGTCGAACTCGATAGTATTGCGCGATCGCATCCGGATCGTATTCCCGAAAATAACTTCGTTCGGGGCTTTCCTCTTGAGACACCAATTGCTGTTTACTCACTAACCTTTTCAGCCTCTTAATGGATTTTGAGAGTATTCTTTACTTTCTAGTATACAAAAATACAAATTTTTGACTCTTGTCAATGATCCCCAAGGGGGAGATATGGGGATGGGGAGATGGGGAAGATGGGGGAGATAGAGGAGATGGGGGAGATAGAGGAGATGGGGGAGATAGAGGAGATAGAGGAGATGGGGAAAACAAAAATATATATTATTCCCGATTCCCGATTCCCGATTCCCGATTCCCGATTCCCTGTTCCCTTTTTCACAAAGAACCAACAACAAACAACAAACAACAAACCCAAATAAAACCTTCATTTTTCGGGTGAAAGTGCTATGGTGACAGAAAATAGAGATAATGGTTGTCTAAAATCCGTTTAGTTTTATTCGTAACCTGCGCCCTCAAGGGGAAAATTGCTCAACTGTTCAGAGATAGGGAAGTGACCTTATGCTGGTTTGTCCTGAATGCCGATTTGAAAATCCACTGGAAAACAAATTCTGCCAACGATGCGGAACATCGTTAACAAGTAAAGATTGTGACGTTTGTGGGGCAACGGTGAGTCTCAATGCAGAAACTTGCCCCGAATGTGGCGCACCGACAGCAGATATTTTTTTAGCCCTTATTTTTCCCAAGCAGGAAACCTCACCGTTACTAGATCGGCTCTATGCTTCCCCGAAGGCTTCCCCGAAGGCTTCCTCAAAAACTGCTCCCACCACTGCCCAAACCACCCAATTACAAGGAGAGTCCCTAGAAGAAGTGGTCGGCACAACCCCAGAGGAGCAAGAGACGCAAGAGACGCAAGAGACGCAAGAGACGCAAGAGACGCAAGAGCAACAAGCCTCCTCCCCTAGCTTAGACCCTCAAGACCGCTACCGGGTGCTGTATGAATTTCTCCCTCCTGCCCGTGTTCCTTTATCCTATCCCCTCGAAGTGCGGGTTTGGGATACACAACCCCTCCATAAGTTCCATCTCGAACAGTTGATCGCCCAACCGGACATCGATCGCAATTTATTAGAAGAATTACCCCAACGCTCTCCAGAGTCAAATATTGAGTTTTGGCAAAACTTAGGCTTCGATCAAGTCTCCATTCCCTATTTAGTGCTGCAAGAGTCCCTTTATCCCACTATTCCGGCTCTCTACGACACCTGGACCACGGACACCGAAACCATTATTCTCCTCGAAGATCGCTGTGATTGGGATTTACTCTCAGACCTCTGGGAAGATAGTGATATTCCCCCCATTCAACTCCTCTACTGGCTTAATGAAATGACCAAACTCTGGGAAGCCTTGGCCACGGTGGGATGTTGCCAAAGTTTGCTCACGGAAGACAATTTGCGGGTGGATGAAGACCAAGCCCTTTGTCTGAAAAAATTATTATTAGATGATGCAGAAAAGCCACCCTCTTTGGCAGAATTGGGACATCTCTGGAAAATACTGTTTAGTAAATCCGGGCGCACCGTTTATGGACCGATGGGGAAACTGCTCACGGAGTTGACTGACGGAGTATTAGAGACCATAGAAGACGTGCGAGCGAGTCTTCAGGAAATCGCCCAAGACGAGGATATGCCCTATCCGGATGATGGGGATGAAGACCCCACCCAACCCCAACCCCAACCCCAACCCCTCCCCGAAACCACCTCGGAAGACCCGGACAAAATGGTCTATCGCACCATGAGCGAAGACCAACCTACGGTCGTCTTACCCATGCAGTTACTCAACCTCCAAGATGCGGGAATGACCGATATCGGCAGTCAACGGGATCATAATGAGGATCATTATGGCATTGAAACCCAATTGACCAAACGAGAAAACGCCCTAGAAAAAACCCTCCGCGCTCGTGGGCTGTATATTGTCTGTGATGGGATGGGGGGTCATGCGGCAGGAGAAGTGGCCAGTGCCATGGCCGTAGAAACGCTCCAGCAATATTTTAAAACCCATTGGACCGACCCCGAACAACTCCCCGATGAGGCCACCATTAGCGAAGCCATTTGGATGACCAATGAAAAACTCTATCAAGTGAATTTAGATAATGCTCGCTCTGGAAGTGGGCGTATGGGGACCACTTTGGTGATGGTGTTGTTACAAGATACCAATATTGCAGTGGCCCACGTTGGCGATAGTCGCATTTATCGCGTCACCCGTAAAAGTGGTTTAGAACAACTGACCATCGACCATGAAGTGGGACAACGGGAAATTATGCGCGGAGTTGTCCCCGATGATGCCTATGCTCGTCCCGATGCCTACCAACTCACCCAAGCATTAGGGCCACGGGACAATGATTTTGTCAAGCCCGATGTACAATATTTTGAACTCAATGAAGACACGCTTTTATTGTTGTGTTCTGATGGCTTATCCGACGGCAATTTAGTCGAAAACCACTATGAAAAATACCTCACCCCGCTTTTGAGTTCCCGTGCCAATTTAGAACAGGGTCTGGTGGAGTTAATTGATTTTGCGAACGAATACAACGGCCACGACAATATTACAGGTGTTGTCGCCCGCATCAAAATGCGTCCCAATACGGATCAGTTGTATTAAATAATTTTGTTTTTGGTTGTTTGTTTTTTGTTGGCCTAGAAACCGGGTTTCTTATACCTAGTTTGGTCTAACCAGAAAATTTTCTACAGAAACCCGGTTTCTCACTATTCTGATTATCCACCACCAATCCCCCATGCTGACCATCTCCCGACTTGATCCCCAGTCGAAACACCCTCAACAAGAGTGGCAGTTTAGCCAAGAAACGCGGGTGAGAATTGGCCGCGCACCGGAGAATGAAGTGGTGTTGGCCGATGCGTTGGAGGTGTCTCGACATCACTTAGACCTTTATCAAGAAACCCCCTCTCGGTGGCGTTTAGTGAGTCATGGGGCCAATGGGACGTTTTTAGGGGGAAATCGAGTTACACAGGTGAATCTTGAAAATAACGCCATTGTAGAACTCGCTCAAGGGGGTCCCCAACTCCAGTTCGTGATCACTGTCCCCCAAAGTTCTACTTGTTCCCATGCCAATAATCCCCCCAATAATTTATTTTGTATTCACTGTGGTGAACCCCTTGTGGAAACGGTGGAGTTTGTCCGGCAATACCAAATTTTGCGAACCCTGGGGAGAGGGGGAATGGGGACTACTTATTTGGCCTGGGATAAGCAGGGGACGGTGACGGGAAAGCCGATGTTACTGGTTCTCAAGGAAATGAATGCGGATGTGGCGAAAATTGCCAAGGCCCAGGAGTTATTTGAACGAGAAGCGAGAATTCTACAGTCTTTAGACCATCCCGGAATTCCCCAATATTATGATTTTTTTATTGAACGGGGGAAGAAATATTTGGCGATGGAGTTAATTCATGGGACGAATTTAGAGCAACGCATCTATGAAAAGGGGACTGTTCCTCCGAAACAGGCCATCGAATGGATGCTACAAACTTGTGATATTTTGGGCTATTTACACTATTTATCTACACCGTTGGTTCATCGGGATGTGAAACCTGCTAATTTGTTGGTGCGTCATGTGGATAACCAGGTGATTTTGCTGGATTTTGGGGCAGTGAAGGAAATTGGGACTCCTCTGGGGACGCGCATTGGGGCGGAAGGATACAGCGCACCGGAACAAGACCGCGGCCAACCTTGTCCACAGTCGGATTTATACGCGATCGCGCCAACCCTCGTCTTTCTACTCACAGGCCATTCTCCTCTACAATATTACAAACGCAAGGATAATGTCTTCCGTCTCGATGTGAGTGCAATTCCAACTATTCCTCCCCAACTCGGTCAAGTTATCGAAAAAGCCTCTGAACCCAAGCTCAAAGACCGTTATCAAACCATGCCAGAATTAGCAGCAGCGTTGGCCAACTGCCTCTAAAAGGGTAAAGAGGGGCAAGGGGCAGGGGTAAACCCGTCAACGACAATAACGCAGAGATGGGGAGAATTAACCAAGGATAAGAAAATGGGTTTGATATTGAGAATTACAGGTGATCCTAACGGGGATCAATGTAACGAGTGAGGAAAGTAGATCAGACCTGCAAAGGATTTATTCGTCCTCCTCATCCCATGCCTCAACTACTAAGAGGTCTTGCACTGGGTCTTGCATGGAAAAACCAAAGTCTTTTAATTCTTCTTTCCAGTAAGGCCATTCATCTTCGTAGAGGAACGCAATTTTCCAAATATTATCGCTCGGTTTGAGAATCTTAGATTCGACTAAAGAGGCGACTTTACGTTGTAATTTCACCATCGGGTGAGCAACTTGTTGAGTTAATTGTTGAGTCATAACTATCTTATTCCGTTGGTAACTTGTACGGTTTTTGATCAGTGTTTTTGATCAGTGTTTTTAAGAAGTGAGAGGCTAGTTTAAACCATCTAGCATATCTCTCGATTGAGTGGGAATGGGGGTAAAATTAAGCGTCTTTTGCTGATTATGACACGCCTTTCTAAGTTCAGGCAAGGTTTTAACCCTTGTTTTAATCTGTTTCTCATTGAACCTACTTCACTTAACTCATTCATGGGTTTGTTCTGGAGTCCACTCGCGCTTTAGCCCAACTTTCCCTAATGGACAGAATAGAAAGGGATGAGTTATTTTAGCCAATGAAAACCGTGAATTACTTCTAGTTTCTCTCTATTTCTGCTTTTTGCCTAACTCGGTCATAAGGAGAGCATTTTAATTTAAAAGATAGGAGGTTTTAGATGAGCTTTAAAACCAAGCTATCTCATTCAATGCTGTCCAGTCGAGTGCGGTCAAGTTGCATCTCATGAGTTATGACGGTTCGGGCAAAAATTTCCAAGAAATAGAACAAATGGCTAATAGTTGGGTGCGGTAGTTGAGTTGGGTCGCTTAGTGCAACAGAGTTGGGAACATATTTTTATTTCAACAGATGCTCAGTCTGACATTTGTATTCAAAAACATTATTTAAAACAAGCGCAGCCTGGAACAAGTGTTGGTGTGAATAGGGTCTGTTTGACTATCTGTTTGACTAAGTGAGGAGGTTTTGCTGAGAACCACTCATTACCTTTATAGCGTGTCTGGGAGATTTTGACAAGCTAATTCAGTTTTTTTTTCAGCAGTAGATGGGGGAGATGGGGGAGATGGGGG